>NZ_CP027942.1:925430-1233906 GCF_005484985.1 Agrococcus sp. SGAir0287 | reverse complement strand
CCGGTCGTGCCCTCGCCCGTGAGCGGTAGCGGCAGCTGCGGACCCGGCGCGGTCACGGGCGCCTGCCGCGCCATGACGGCGCGGAGGATCGCGACGTACTCGCGCGTGCGGGCGAGCGGGCGCGGGTAGGGCTGGCCGTACCAGCCCTCGACGACCTGCGGACCCGAGGCGCCGATGCCCAGGATGACGCGGCCGCCGGAGAGGTGGTCGAGCGTCATCGCCTGCATCGCCGTCGCCGCGGGCGTGCGCGCCGACAGCTGCGCGATGCCCGTCGCGAGCCGGATGGTGGACGTGCCCGCACCCCACCACGCGAGCGGGGTGAAGGCATCCGAGCCGTACGCCTCCGCCGTCCACACCGAGTCGAACCCGAGCCGCTCGGCGGCGAGGATCGTCTCGAGGGCCTCGGGCGGCGGTCCCTGACGCCAGTAGCCGATCGAGTAGCCGAACTCCACAGGACCAGCGTACGGCCGCGTGGCCCCCTGACCCGCGAGCCGCACCGATCGACCTAGGCTCGAGCGCATGACGCTGCGCATCTTCACCGAGCCCCAGCAGGGCGCCTCCTACGACGAGCTCCTCGCGATCGCGCTGCGCGCCGAGGCCGCGGGCTTCGACGCCTTCTTCCGCTCCGACCACTACCTGCGCATGGGCGACGGCGATCCGGGCTACGGGCCGACGGATGCGTGGACGAGCCTCGCGGGCCTCGCCCGCGACACGACGACCATCCGGCTGGGCACGCTCGTGTCCTCCGTCACCTACCGGCTGCCGGGCGTCCTCGCGATCCAGGTCGCGAACGTCGACGCGATGTCGGGCGGCCGCGTCGAGCTGGGCCTCGGCACCGGCTGGTTCGAGCAGGAGCACACGGCCTACGGCATCCCCTTCCCCGCGCGACGCTTCGACCTGCTCGAGGAGCAGCTCGCGATCGTGACGGGGCTGTGGGAGACGCCGCGCGGCGAGACGTTCTCGTTCGCCGGCGAGCACTACGCGCTCACCGACTCCCCCGCGCTGCCGAAGCCGGTGCAGTCGCCCGTGCCCGTGCTCGTCGGTGGACATGGCGCCAGGCGGACCCCCGCGATCGCGGCGCGCTACGCGACGGAGTTCAACATCCCGTTCCCTGAGCTCGACGCGATCGAGGCGACGTTCGCGCGGGTGCGGGACGCGGTCGCCGAGGCGGAGCGCACGGCGCCCCTCACGTGCTCGGTCGCGCTCGTCGCGTGCATCGGCCAGACCGAGGAGGAGTTCGTGCGTCGTGCCGAGCGCATCGGCCGCGAGCCGGCCGAGCTGCGCGAGCACGGCATCGCGGGCACGCCCGCCGAGGCGGCCGACCGCCTCGCGCAGGTGCGTGCGATGGGCGCCGAGCGCGTCTACCTGCAGTGCCTCGACCTGAGCGACCTCGACATGGTGGACGAGCTGGCGGCGCTCGCCTGACCGCGCACCCCGCCAGCGCGACGAAGGGGGCCGACCGGATGGTCGACCCCCTTCGCGCTGCCTGCCGTCAGGCGCGCGTCTTGCTGCCGCGCGTGATGAGGCCGTAGATCAGCAGCACGATGATCGAGCCGCCGATGGCGAGGAGCCACGTCGAGAGGTCGAAGAAGCCCTCGAGACCCACGCCGAACACGGCCGAGCCGATGAAGCCTCCGAGGAGCGCTCCGACGACGCCCAGGATGAGGGTGACGATCCAGCCGCCGCCCTGCCGTCCGGGGAGGATCAGCTTGGCGATGGCGCCGGCCACGAGGCCGAGCACGATCCAACCGATGATGCCCATTGGTGCGTTCCTTCCGTTGGGGGACGGGGCCCTGTGGGGCCCTGCTGCCACCGAGCGTGCCACCTTGGCGGCGGCTATGCAGCCTGAGCGCTGGGCCTTGACGAACGCGGGATTCGGTGGTTCGGATCCGCCGCGAGACGCGGATGGGCGCTCGGCGTGTCGCCAGCGCCCATCCGTCGTCCCAGGACATGAGCCTCAGCCCTGCGCGGCGCGCTCCAGCACGATCTCGCGCACGCGCGCGGCGTCCGCCTGGCCGCGCATCGCCTTCATCACCGCGCCGATCACGGCGCCGGCGGCCTGCACCTTGCCGTCGCGGATCTTCGCGAGCACGTCGGGTTGGGCGGCGAGCGCCTCGTCGACGGCCGCGACGAGGGCTCCCTCGTCCGAGACGACCTGCAGCCCGCGGGCCGCAGCGACCTCGGACGGGCTGCCCTCGCCTGCGACGACGCCCTCGAGCGCTTGGCGTGCGAGCCGATCCGAGAGGGTGCCCTCGTCCACGAGTCGCTGCAGCTCGGCGACGTGCGCAGGCGAGACGAGGCTCGCGGCGTCGACGCCGCGCTCGTTGGCGACGCGGGCGAGCTCGCCCGTCCACCACTTGCGCGCGGCGGCGGGCGTCGCGCCCGCGGCGACGGTCGCCTCGATCGTGTCGAGGAGCCCCGCGTTCACGACGTCCTGCAGCTCGAGGTCGGTGAAGCCCCACTCCTGCTGCAGCCGGCGACGGCGCAGCGCGGGCTGCTCGGGCAGCGCTGCGCGCAGCTCCTCGACGAGCTCGCGCGACGGCTGCACCGGCAGCAAGTCGGGCTCGGGGAAGTAGCGGTAGTCGTCGGCGTCGGACTTCGGGCGGCCGGGGCTCGTCGTGCCGGTGTCCTCGTGCCAGTGGCGCGTCTCCTGGACGATGGTGCCGCCGGCGGCGAGGATCGCGGCCTGCCGCTGGATCTCGTAGCGCACGGCGCGCTCGACGGAGCGCATCGAGTTGACGTTCTTCGTCTCCGTCCGCGTGCCGAACGCCTCCTGGCCGCGCGGGCGCAGCGAGACGTTCGCGTCGCATCGCAGGTTGCCGCGCTCCATGCGCGCCTCGGAGATGCCGAGCGACAGCACGATGTCGCGCACGGCGGCGACGTAGGCGCGCGCGAGCTCCGGGGCGTCGCGCTCGGCGCCGACGATCGGCTTCGTGACGATCTCGACGAGCGGCACGCCCGCGCGGTTGCAGTCGACGAGCGAGTACTCGGCGCCCTGGATGCGACCGGTGGCGCCGCCGACGTGCGTGAGCTTGCCGGCGTCCTCCTCCATGTGCGCGCGCTCGATCGGGATGTCGAAGCGCCGCCCGTCGGCGAGGTGCACCTCGACGGATCCCTCGAACGCGATGGGCTCGTCGTACTGCGAGATCTGGTAGTTCTTCGGGGTGTCCGGGTAGTAGTAGTTCTTCCGCGCGAAGCGGCTCGACTTGGCGATCTCGCAGCCGAGCGCGAGCCCGAGCGAGATGGAGTACCGGATCGCCTGCTCGTTCACGACCGGCAGGCTGCCGGGCAGGCCGAGGCTCAACGGGTCGATGAGCGTGTTCGGCGCGGCGTCGTGGTGGTCGGGATGCGCCGGGTTCGGCGCCGCCGAGAACATCTTCGTGCGCGTGCCGAGCTCGACGTGCACCTCGAAGCCGAGCACGGGCTCGTAGCGCTCGAGGGCCTCGTCGAAGTCCATGAGTCGGTCCTTCATCGTGCGGCCTCCGTGGAGAGTGCGGGAGCCTGGTCGGCGAGGATGCCGCCCCAGCGCTCGGCGAGCAGCGCCTCGATCGTCGCGCCCGCGCGGTAGAGCCGCACGTCCTCGAAGAGCGGGGCGAGCAGCTGCAGGCCGACGGGGAGGCCGTCGTCGCCGAGGCCCATGGGGATCGACATGCCGGGGATGCCCGCGAGGTTCGCGGGGATCGTCGTGACGTCGTTCGCGTACATCGCCAGCGGGTCGTCGATCTTCTCGCCGAAGCGGAAGGCCGTCGTCGGCGCGGCGGGGCTCACCAGCACGTCCGCGACGGCGAACGCGGCGTCGAAGTCGCGCTGGATGAGCGTGCGGACCTGCTGGGCGGAGCCGTAGTAGGCGTCGTAGTAGCCGGCGCTCAGCGCGTAGGTGCCGAGGATGATGCGGCGCTTGACCTCGGGGCCGAAGCCCGCCTCGCGCGAGGCTGCCATGACGTCCTCGACCGTGCCGCCGAGTGCGTCGACGCGGAGGCCGAAGCGCACGGAGTCGAAGCGGGCGAGGTTCGAGGAGGCCTCGGCGGGGAGGATGAGGTAGTAGGCGGCGACGGCGTACTCGACGCTCGGCATCGACACCTCGACGACCTCGCCGCCTGCGCCCTCGATGAGGGCGACGGTCTCGTGGAAGCGCTGCGCGACGTCGGGTGCGATGCCGTCGGCGTCGAGCTCGCGGATGACGCCGACCTTCAGCCCGGCGAGCGAGCCCGCGGCGGCACCCTCGCGCGCCGCGGCGGCGAACGACGGCCAGTCGCGCTGCAGCGACGTCGAGTCGTGCGGGTCGTGGCCGCCGATGACGTCGTGCACGAGCGCGGAGTCGAGCACGGTGCGCGAGACGGGGCCGACCTGGTCGAGGCTCGAGGCGAGCGCGATGGCGCCGTACCTGCTCACGCCGCCGTAGGTCGGCTTGACGCCGACCGTGCCCGTCACGGCGGCGGGCTGGCGGATCGAGCCGCCGGTGTCGCTGCCGAGGGCGAAGGGCGCCTCGAAGGCGGCGACGGCGGCGGCCGATCCGCCGCCCGAGCCGCCGGGGATGCGGCTCAGGTCCCACGGGTTGCGGGTCGGGCCGTACGCCGAGTGCTCCGTCGACGAGCCCATGGCGAACTCGTCCATGTTCGTCTTGCCGAGCGCCACGAGGCCGGCGGCCTTGAGGCGCGCGACGGGCGTCGCATCGTACGGGGGCACCCAGCCCTCGAGGATGCGCGAGCCGGACGTCGAGGGCATGCCGATCGTGCACAGGACGTCCTTGATCGCGACGGGCGCGCCGGCGAGCTCGTGGAGCGGCTCGCCCGCCGCGCGACGCTCGTCGATGCGGCGCGCGTCGTCGAGCGCGCCGGCGTTGACGTGCAGGAAGGCGTGCACGTCGCCGTCGACGGCGGCGATGCGATCGAGGTGCGCCTGCGTCGCCTCGACGCTCGAGACCTCGCCCGAGGCGAGGAGCCCTGCGAGCTCGGCGCCGGAGATGCGGGTCAGGTCGCCCGATGCCTGCGACGTCACTACTCCTCCCCAGGATCGCGGCGACGCGGAAGCGCTCGCCGTCGTGGCTCGGTGCTCCGGCGAACGCCTCGGCGTGGCTCAGCGTCGGCCCCTCGACGTCGGGTCGCGAGACGTTGGCGAGCGGCACGGGGTGGCTCGTGGCGGGCACGTCGTCGCCGACGGCCTCCGAGACCTTCGCGATGGCGTCGACGATGGCCGAGAGCTCGGTCGTGAGGCTCTCGATCTCCTCGTCGGTGAGGGCGATGCGCGAGAGGCCGGCGAGGTGCTCGACCTGCTCGCGGGTGATGTCGGACATGCGACTCCAGTCGGAGCGGAAGGGGATGCGTCCAGTCTACGGAAGGCGCGGACGCCCTCCGCCGCCGTCAGAGGCCCAGCGCGCGCACGAGCACGAGCGCGAGCAGCAGGGCCGTCGGCACGAGCAGCAGCCCGACGATCACGGCATGGGTGCGCAGGTGGTCGCGCAGCAGCGCGACGTACTCGCGCAGCAGCGCGCTCGGCAGGTAGCAGCGCGCCGTGGCTGCGCCGCGCGCGTGCCCCGCGATGCCGAGCCGTCGCAGCAGCGTCGCGGCGCGGAAGGCGTGGTAGTCGCTCGTCACGATCGTCACGGGTCCCTGGATGCCGCGCTCGAGCAGGAGCGCGCGCGTGAGACGCAGGTTCTCCTCGGTCGTCGTCGACGCGTCCTCGAGCAGCATGCGCCCCTCCTCCATGCCGAGCGACGCGGCGTGCTCGGCCATCGCGACCGCCTCGGGGCGCGGCTCGTCGGCGCCCTGGCCGCCCGAGAGCACGAGGATCGTGCGCGGATCGCGCCGCGCGAGGGCGACGCCGCGGGCCACGCGAGCGCCGAGCAGCGGCGACACGCGACCGTCGAAGAGCCCCGCGCCGAGCACGACGACCGCCGCGGCGACCGGGGCGCGCGCCGCGAGGCGCGCGTAGACCCAGGACCAGAGCAGGAAGGCGACGAGCACGAGGCCGAGGTAGCCGGCCGGCGCAGCGAGCAGGAGGACGACGACGACGATGCCGCCGAACCCGCCCGCGATCGTGACCCACCCGAGCGCGTAGAGCGCGAGCACCGCGACGCCGAGGAGGAGCGAGAGCAGGTGCGCAGGCGAGCGACGCTCGCGCAGCAGCATGAGGACGCCGTTCACGACGAGCACGACGCCGAGCACGAGGCCCGCGAGCGCCGGCACCCCCACGAGCAGCGCCGCCTGCGTCAGGCTGCGCGACTGGTCGTCGACGCCGAGCAGCGCGCCGACGTCGACGACCGTCGTGACGAGGTCGCCTGCGAGCGTCGTGACGAGCGAGGTCGCCGCGAGCGTCAGGAGGATGCCGGGGGCGAGTCGCCGCGGGTCGCGCGCGGCGAGCACGACGCCCACGATCGCGAGCGCCAGCGTGATGGGGCCCGGCACCCGACGATCCTATGCGTCGGGCGTCGCGCCTCAGCCGCCGACGCCGGTCGTGCGCGCGACGCCGGCCATCGTCAGGACGACCATCGCGAACCCCACGACGAGCGTCGTGCCGCGCGCGGGCCGCACGGTCGCGGCGAGCTCGCGCACGAGGGCGCCGGGCCGGTAGACGGGGCTCGACCACGACTCGGTCGCGTCGCCCTCGATGCCGAGCGCGCGCAGCAGCGTGCGCGTGCGGGGCACGTGGTACTCGCTCGTGACGACGAGCCAGGGCTCGGCGGCGCCGAGCGCCCTCGTCATCGCGAGGTTCTCGCGCGTGGACGTCGATCGGTCCTCGAGGTCGATCGCCTCGGCGGGCACGCCGCACGCCTCCACGAGGTGCTCGGCCATGGCCGAAGCCTCGCTGCGCGGCTCGTCCGGGCCCTGCCCGCCGGAGACGACGATGCGCACGCCCGGCTCGGCGTCATGCCAGAGCGCCGCCGCGCGCTCGACGCGCCGCCGCAGCAGCGGTCCGACGTGCCTGCCCTGCAGCGCACCGCCGAGCACGACGATCGTGCGCGGCGCCGAGCGCATCTCGAGCGGACGGGACGCGACGACGTGCAGCAGGTACGCGGCGAACGCGACGCCGAGCACCCAGACGGGCCAGCAGCAGTGCAGCAGCGCGGTGGCGAGCACGGGCTGCGCCGGGGCGAGCACGACGGCAGCGAGCGCGACGCACAGAGCCACGAGGCCGACGGCGCCGATCCCGACGTCGTGCCGGCGCACGCGCTGCATGCGGCGCATCGCGACGACGTGGGCGATCCCGGCGAGCCCGAGCGTGGGTGCGGTGACGAGCGCGGCGATCCAGACGGCGGCGTCCGCGACGGAGGCCCAGCCGCCTCGTGCGCCGAGCGCGACGGCGACGGCGACGACGGCGAGGCCGACGACGACGCCCCACACCTCGAAGCGACGCCCCAGCACGCCCCGAGCCTATGCGGCCCGGTCGCGCACCCCGGCTCACGGACGGGGCGACTTGCGCGTCATTCGAACGTGTGTTCGAATGACGGCATGCGATGGGAGGCCCAGCAGGCGACGCACGTCGACGCCGACGCGCTGCCAGGGCTCGAGGAGCGCGGCGCGACCCTCGAGCGATGGCCGACGCCGGGGTTCGACGGCATGGCGTTCCTCGAGGTCACGGCCCGCAGCGCGCTGAACCACGTGCGCGGCGGCGTCCTGGGCGACACGTGGACGATCAATCCGTACCGCGGCTGCCAGCACGCGTGCGTCTACTGCTTCGCCCGCGACACCCACCGCTACCTCGACCTCGACGCCGGCGCCGACTTCGACACCCGCATCGTCGTGAAGGCCAACGTCGTCGAGGTGCTCGAGCGCGAGCTGCGCACGACGCGGCACGGCGTGGACCGGGTGCACCTGGGCACGAACACGGATCCGTACCAGCGCGCCGAGGGGCGCTACCGGCTCATGCCGGGCATCCTGCGCGCGCTCGCGGCGCACGGCGCCGCGATCGCGATCCTGACGAAGGGCACCCTCCTCCGTCGCGACCTGCCGCTGCTCGCCGAGATCGCGCGCGAGGTGCCGGTCTCCATCGCGATGTCGATCGCGATCTTCGACGACGCGCTGCAGCAGTCCGTCGAGCCCGGCACGCCCTCCACCGCGGCACGTCTCGCCACGGTGCGCGCCGTGCGCGAGGCGGGGCTCGACTGCGAGGTCTTCCTCATGCCGATCCTCCCCGGCCTCACCGACACGCGCGCGCATCTCGAGCGCGCATACGCGGCGATCGCGGAGGCGGGCGCGACGAGCGCTGCCACGACGACCCTGCACCTGCGGCCGGGCGCCCGCGAGTGGTACCTGCGATGGCTCCAGGCCGAGCATCCGCACCTGCTCGAGCAGTACCGGCGCATCTACGGCGGCGGCACCACGGCGCGGCGCGACTACCGCGACTGGCTGCGGGCGCGCACGACGCCGCTCGCTCGCCGGCACGGGCTGCTGCGCACGCGGGTCGCCGACGGCACGGGCACGAACGTCGTGGCGAACGCGCGCCCGTCCGGCGCGCGGCAGCTGCCGTCGACGACCGCGACGCCCGCAGCCGTGCCGCTGCCGCTGTTCTGAGGCGGGCCCGCTCAGCGGGCGTCGGCCGGCTGCGCGCCGACGGCGAGGCTCTCCGACGCCCAGCGGCCGAGATCGTCGAGCACGGGCATGAGGCGCTGCCCCGCGTCGGTCAGGCCGTAGCGCACGGCCACCGGCGGTCCCGGCTCGACCACTCGCACGACGAGGCCCGTCGCGGCGAGCTCCGCGAGCCGATCCGCGAGCATCGTGTCGCTGATCCCCGGCACCGCGCGCCGCAGCTCGGCGAACGACTCCGTGCCGAAGCCGAGCACGCGCAGCAGCATGCCGTTCCACCGCTTGCCGAGCACGGCGAAGGCGCTCGTGATGGCGGCGTCGCAGACGACGGGATCGTGGGCGGGCTCGGTCACGCGGCCATCCTACGGCTGCTACGCTCGTCCGAGTCGCTCTGCTTTCCGTAGCGACTCTGCATCCAGCAGCAGGATCCTCGATCAAGGAGCAGCATGTCCCTCTTCCGCCTCGACGCCAGCATCATGCCCGCGACCTCCGCGAGCCGCGCCCTCGGCGACCTCGTCGAGCAGGCATGGGCCCAGGCGACGCCCGAGCCGCAGGTGCGTCGCCGCGACGTGGGCACCTCCCCCATCCCGGCCGACCTCTGGGCCGCGGCCGTGACGGAGGGCTTCACGCCCGAGGCCGAGCGGACGGACCTGCAGCGCCGCGGCCGAGCGCTCGCGACGGCGCTCGCGGACGAGCTGCTCGAGGCCGATGCGCTGCTGCTCACGGTGCCGCTCTACAACTACGGCGTCTCGCAGCATGTGAAGACCTGGTTCGACCTCGCCTACGCCGACCCGCGGATCGGGCCCGGCGCGACGGGCCTCGCAGGCACGCCGGCGGTGCTCGTCACGGTGCTCGGCGGATCGTACGCGCCCGGCACCCCGAAGGACGGCTGGGACCACTCGACCGGCTGGCTCGAGCGTGCGCTCCGCGACGTCTGGGGACTCGACCTCGAGGTCGTGCAGCGCGACCTCACGCTCGCGCACGCGAACCCGGCGATGGCCCAGCTGCGGCCGCTCGCGGACGAGCGGCAGGCGGCCGCCGAGGAGCAGGCGGCTGTCGCGGGCGAGCGCCTGGCTCGTGCGATGGCCGGCGCGCGGGCCTGAGCCTCGGCGCGCGCTACGCGCGGCCCCGCACGATGCCGTGCCAGTACAGGCGCGGCAGCACGTGCCGGTCGAGGAGATACCAGGCGCGGTGCGCACGCACCTCGTCGCGAGCGCGGACGGGCAGGGTGCGTCGCAGCGCGAGCGAGCGGTCGTACTCGGCGAAGGAGAGCCGACCGCCACCCGTCGCGACCGGCGCGACCGTGTAGCCGTCGTACCGCTCGAGCGGCTCGCCGGCCCGAGCGCGCCGGACGTTCTCGACGACGATGCGAGTCTGACGCCGCAGCGCGCCGCCGGTGCGCGCATCCCCGAGGTGCGCTGCGTCGCCGATGCCCCAGATGCGCGGGTGGGCGCGGTGGCGCAGCGTCTCGGGGTCGACGTCGACGAAGCCTCGCGTGCCCGGGCCGTCGAGACCGGACGCCGCGACGACCTCGGCCGCCGCGTACGGCGGCAGGAGGTGCAGGAGCTCGACGCGCTCGCGCGTCGCCCCGCTCGCCGTCTCGAGCAGCACCTCGTCGCCCTCGATGCCGACCACTCTCGTCGCGAGACGCACGCGGACGCCGGCCGCGACGAGATGCCGACGCCACTCGGCCTCGATCTCGGGGACGGGATGCAGTACCGGCTCGTCGTGGACCAGGGAGACGTCGATCGCGTCGAGCACGCCCTCGCGTCGCCAGTGGTCGCACGCGAGCAGCAGCGGCTTCATCGCGGTCTCCCGTCCCGACGCGGGCTGCGCGTGCAGGGTGAAGACGGCGGCGCCTCGGCGCAGGTCGCGGATGCGCTGCCATGTGCGCTCGAGCACGGCGTCGTCGAACGTCGTCACCGCGAGGCCCCGCCTCAGCGCGGCCGCCGCGCCGGGGAGGGCATCCCAGTCGATGCGCGCACCGGTCGCGACGACGACGTCGGCGCCCGCGACCTCGCTGCCGTCCTCGAGCGTCACGACGCGCGAGCGCGGGTCGATGCGCACGGCCGCCCTGCGATGCCACGCGACCTCGTCGGGCACGAGGTGGGCCTGCGGTCGGGAGAGCTCGCGCGCGTGGGCGAGCCCGAGGCCGACGTAGTTCTGCAGCGGCTTGTAGACGTGCCGCGGCGAGGGCTCGACGAGCCCCACGTCCAGGCAGCCCCGCCGGACGAGTCGGGCGGCGGTCGCGAGTCCGCCGTTGCCTGCGCCGATGACCAGGACGTCGTGCCGATGCATCGCCATGCGGGCGACGCTACGGCCGCGGTCGTCGCGTGCGCGGGGCGTTGACAGCGGCCGCCGGCACGCTCAGGGCAGTGCGAAGCGCTCGGCATCGAGCGTCAGCAGGTCCTCGAGGTAGGCGAGGTTCGCGGGGTCCGTCTCGACGCCCTCGGTGAGATGCCAGGTGCCCCACTCCATGCGCATGTACTCGAGCGCGGTCGGCCACGCGGAGCGCTCGGTCGCACCGAGCGGCGGCGCCTCGGCGAGGTACCCGGCGAGGAAGGCTCGCCACTCCTCGCCAGAGAGCGCACGTCCGGCGCAGCCGACGTCCTCGAGCGGGAAGAGCAGCACCGCGAGCGCGAGGTCGAGCAGGCGCGGCGCGAGCGCGGCGTTCTCGAGGTCGACCGTCATCGCGCCCTCGTCATCGAACAGGAGGTTCGCGGCGCGGTGGTCGAGCGACGCGGGGATGCACGGCAGCGCTGCCGCGCGCATCGCCCGCAGGGTGTCGCCGAAGCGTTCGAGGGCCGCGATCCACGGGCCCGGATCCGCGTGCGGCCAGTGCTCCGCGGTCGAGCGGCGCACGGCCTCGACGTCCTCCGCGATCGAGTCGGCGGCATCCGTGCCCCACTCGAAGACCGGGAAGCCCTCGATGGCGAGGTCCGTGGAGGCTGCGTGCATCGTGCCGAGCAGCCGGCCCGCGGCGGCGACGTCGGTGCTCGAGCCGTCCCACCCGCGGCCGCGCAGCCTGGGATAGGCGACCCAGCGTTCGCGGCGCCCCTCGCCGTCCTCCTCGATCGTGACGTCGACGGGTGGCAGCAGCGGCGCGACGGTGCGCACGCCGCGCCCCACGAGCACGCGCTGCCAAGCCTCGAGCGCATGCTGCCCGCTGCCCCAGGTGCGCTTGACGACTGCGGGCACGTCGCCGCCGGGCGCATGCACGCGCGCCCACCAGACGAGCGAGAAGCGATGGATGGAGTCGGTGCCGTCGATCGTGAGATCCGGCCCGAAGGCCGCCTGCACCGCCGCACGCACGCTCATGCCACCAGGCTACGAGACTCGGCTGCTCGAGCCCTCAGCGGCTCGGCCATCGCCAGGCGGGCACGTCGAGCGGCCCCTCTCGTCCGGCGACGAGCGTCTCGCCGCCTGCGCGCTCGAGCTCGACGCGCGCGCCGCCCAGCGCATCCGCGAGGACGCGCGAGTGCGTGACGACCACGACCTGGGTCTCGTCGGCGGCGTCGCGGATGCGGGCTGCGAGCGCGGGCAGCAGGTCGTCGTGCAGGCTGCGCTCCGGCTCGTTCAGCACGAGAAGCCCGGGGCGCTCGACCGACGTGAGGGCGGCGACGAGCAGCAGGTACTGCATCGTGCCGTCGGAGAGCTCGGGCGCCTCGAGCGCGCGGAGCATGCCGGGCTGGCGGAGCGCGAGCCGCATCCGCCCGCCCTCGGCGACGATCTCGAGCCGCGAGCCTTGGAACCCCTCCTCGATGGCGCGCTCGACGGTGCCGTCGGCTCGCGACTCGATCGTCGTCTGCAGCACGGCCGCGAGGTTCGCGCCGTCGTCGTCGAGGCGCACGGCACGCGTCGCCACCTGCGGCTGCCTGGCCGGCGCGTGCGCATCCGTGCGCAGCGCGTCGTGGAAGCGCCACGCTCGCAGGATGCGGCGCGCGCCGGCGATCTCGGGCGCGGCGTCGGAGCCCGGCAGCTCGTCGAGCAGCGAGTCCCACGGCGCGAGCGTGCGCGAGAGCTCGACCCAGCCGTCGTCGCCGCGGCTCTGCGCGAGGGGGCCCGCGCGCCGCGCGAGGGTCGACGCCGGACGCGGCTCGAGACCTGCGAAGACGTGCTCCTGCTTCAGCACGGGGTCGCGCGCGAACATCGTGGGGCCGGAGGGCACGGGCAGGCCGAGATCGACGGCGTAGCCGAGCTCGTCGCCGCCGAAGCCGAGGCGCAGCGCGACGGGCCCCTGCCGCACGAGGCCCTGCGCCGGGGCGCCCGCGAGCACCGCGGCGCTGATCGTCTCGGGTCCGGCCCACAGCACGCCGTCGAGCCCGCCCGAGGCCGCGAGGGAGGGGACGACGCGCCCGGCGCCGCAGTCGGCGAGCAGTCGCAGGGCGCGGTAGAGGTTCGACTTGCCGCTGCCGTTCGGACCCGTCACGACCGTGAGCGGCTCGAGGTCGACGACGAGCGAGCGAATCGAGCGGTATCCCTCGATCGCGAGGCGCCCGATCATGCCCGCGCGCGCCGTGCGATCGCCGTCATGCGCCCAGCAGGCCGCGGAGGTACGACGCCTGCCCGGCGTGCTGGATGGCGTCGTCGGCGACGCTCACGAGCCGGACGCCGAGCGTCACCGGCGGATCCCACCGCTCGTCGACGACGCGATCGAGATCCTCGTCGGAGCAGGCGTCGACGTACGAGACCGCGCGTGCGTGCGCGGCGTCGGCGTACGCGACGAGCGCCTCCACCGACGTCGGTCGCACGCGTGCGACATCCGCCGGGTCGTGCCCGTAGCCGGTGTCGTCGGGGTCGGCCTCGAGCCCGAACGACGCCGCCCAGTCGCCCGTCGCCCAGAGCTGGTCGGTGCCCAGCAGCTCGGAGACGTGATGGTCCTGCACCCGCGCGAGATGCCACACGAGCCACGCGATCGTGTTCGCCTCGGGCGCCGGGCGCTCGACCAGCCGCTCGGGCGAGAGCCCGTCGACCGCGCGACGCACCTCCCCCGGGATGCGTCCGTAGAGCTCGTGCAGCACGGCGATGGCGTCCATCAGGCCTCCTCGGTGGCGGACTCGGTGGTGTCGGCGTCGACGTCGGCGTCGGCGTCGGCGGGCTCGGCGATCGCCGCCGGACCCTCGGTGACGAGCAGGTGGAACTGCGCGGCGTCGATGATGCGCACGCCGAGCGTCTCCGCCTTCGTGAGCTTCGAGCCCGCGCCGGGGCCGGCGGCGACGTAGTCGGTCTTCTTCGAGACGCTCGAGGCAGCCTTGCCGCCCGCCGCCATGATCGCCTCCTGCGCGCCCTCGCGCGTGTAGCCCTCGAGGGATCCGGTCGCGACGACCGTGAGGCCGGCGAGGACGCCGCCCGCCGCGGCGGCGGCACCCGGACCGGGATGACCGGGGATCGCGAACCGCACGCCCGCTGCCCGCCACCGCTCGAGGATCTCCCGGTGCCAGTCGACGGCGAGCCACTCGATCACGGCGTCGGCGATGATGGGGCCGACGCCCTCGACCTCCGCGAGCTCGTCGCGTGTCGCGCGCTCGATCGCCTCGAGCGACCCGAACCAGCCGGCGAGCGCCCGTGCCGCGACCGGTCCGACGTGCCGGATGCTGAGGCTGACGAGCTGGCGCCACAGGTCGGTGGTCTTCGCGCGCTCGAGCTCCGCGAGCAGCGTGAGCGCCTGCTTCGACGGCTGCGGACCGGAGAGCCCCTCCTTGCGCTCCGCGGCGGTCGGGTTCCGCTGGAAGGGCGTACGGCGCACGATCTCGTCGGTCTTGGGATCGCGCTTGGGCTCGCCCGTCTCGCCGTCGCGCACGACGACCTCGATGCCGATGAGGTCGTCGATCGTGAGGTCGAAGAGGCCCGCCTCGGTCTCGAGCGGCGGCGTCGACGGCACCTCCGGCTGCGTGAGCGCCGCGGCCGTCACCTCGCCGAGCGCCTCGACGTCGAGCGCACCGCGGCTGCCGACGTGCTCCACGCGTCCGCGCACCTGGGCGGGGCACGAGCGGGCGTTGGGACACCGCAGGTCGACGTCGCCCTCCTTCATCGGCCGCAGCTCGGTGCCGCAGTCGGGGCAGTGCGTCGGCATGACGAACGCGCGCTCGGAGCCGTCGCGCAGCTCCGCCACGGGGCCGAGCACCTCGGGGATGACGTCGCCCGCCTTGCGCAGCACGACGGTGTCGCCGATGAGCACGCCCTTCGCGACCACGACGTCCTGATTGTGGAGCGTCGCCTGCCGCACGACGGATCCCGAGACGCGCACGGGCTCCATGACGGCGAACGGCGTGGCCCGGCCCGTGCGGCCGACGCTCACGACGATGTCGATGAGGCGCGTGTGCACCTCCTCGGGCGGGTACTTGTAGGCGATGGCCCACCGCGGGGCGCGGCTCGTGGCGCCGAGCTCGTCGTGCAGCGCGAGCTCGTCGACCTTCACGACGACGCCGTCGATCTCGTGCTCGACCGAGTGCCGCTCGCGGCCGTACTGCTCGACGAAGTCGACGACGCCGTCGACGTCGTCGACGACGCGCAGGTACGGGCTCGTCGGCAGCCCCCACTCGGCGAGCAGGCCGTAGACCTCCGACTGCGATGCGACGGGGGGATCCTGCCAGGCGCCGATGCCGTGGACGTAGAGGCGGAGCGCCTCGACGCGCGCGTCGGCCGCCTCGCGATCGAGCCCCTCCTTCTTGTCGAGCTGCTGACGGAGGCCGCCCGACGCCGCGTTGCGCGGGTTCGCGAAGGCGGGGAAGCGGCGCAGCGCCGAGTCGACGGCCCGCTGCTCGTCGAACTCGCCGCGGGTCGCGGCGGGGCGCGCCTCCCAGCGCTCGCGCGTCGCCGCGAGCTGCCGCTCGCGCAGCCGCTCCTGCAGCGCGTTGAGCGCCTCGAACTCGGCGGACGGGATGAAGACCTCGCCGCGCACCTCGACGAGGTCGGGGTGCCCCGTGCCGGTCAGCTCGCGCGGGATGCCGGCGACGCGCAGCGCGTTCTCGGTGACGTCCTCCCCCACGCGTCCGTCGCCGCGCGTGGCCGCCGTCACGAGGCGTCCGCGCTCGTAGCGCAGCGCGATCGCGAGGCCGTCGATCTTCAGCTCGCACAGCCACGCGCCCGTGCGCCCCGCGGCGGCCTCGGTCTTCGCGGCCCACTCGCGCAGCTCGTCGACGGAGAAGACGTTGTCGAGGCTCAGCATGCGCTCGGCGTGGGTGACGGGATCGAAGAGCGCCGAGACGGCGCCGCCGACGGTCTGCGTCGGCGAGTCCTGGCTCTGCAGCTCGGGATGCTCGGCCTCGAGTGCCTCGAGCTCGTGGACGAGCGCGTCGTACTCGGCGTCGGAGAGCACCTGCGCGTCCTGCTGGTAGTACGCGTCGCGCGCCCGCTCGATCTGCTCGCGGAGCTGCTGTGCGTGGTCGTTCGCCGCGTCGAGCGTCGTCGTCATGCCCCCATCCTGCCGTGAGCCGCCCACACGCATCCGGCCCCTTGCCCACGCCTCGAGCGAGCGTCTCGACGTCGTGAACCCTCAGACTCCCGCGGGCTCCGCGGCGACCGTGCGGTCGATCGTGCACTGCCCCAGCACGCGGGTGCCGAGGTAGAGCACGGCCGACTGGCCGGTCGCGACGCCGGAGAGCGGTGCGTCGACGCGCACGACGAGCTCGTCGTCGACGAGGGATGCCGTCGCGGGCACGGGGTCGGCGTGCGCGCGGATCTGCACCTCGACGGCGAGGCCGCCGGGCGCCGCGAGCCCGGGGTGCCGCTCCCCCGCCCACGTCACGCGCGTGCCGCCGAGCTCGACGACCGCGAGCGCCTCGCGCGGGCCCACGACGACCTCGCGCGTCGACGGGCGCACCTCGAGCACGAAGCGCGGGCGTCCGTCGGGGCTCGGCACGCCGAGGCGCAGGCCGCGGCGCTGCCCGACCGTGAAGCCGTGCGCACCCGCATGGTCGCCGACGACCGTGCCGTCGCGCTCGACGATCGCGCCCGGCGCATCCCCCAGCCGCTCGGCGAGGAATCCGCGGGTGTCGCCGTCGGGGATGAAGCAGATGTCGTGGCTGTCGGGCTTGCTCGCCACGGCGAGGCCACGGCGCTCGGCCTCGGCACGCACCTCGGCCTTCGACGGCGTGTCGGCGAGCGGGAACATGCAATGCGCGAGCTGCTCGCCCGTGAGCACGCCGAGCACGTACGACTGGTCCTTCGCCCAGTCGGCGGCGCGGTGCAGCTCCGGGCCGGATGCCGCGTCGACGATCCGCGCGTAGTGCCCCGTCGCGACCCGGTCGAAGCCGAGCCCGATCGCCCGGTCGAGCAGGGCGGCGAACTTGATGCGCTCGTTGCAGCGCAGGCACGGGTTCGGCGTGCGGCCCGCGGCGTACTCGCCGAGGAAGTCCTCGACGACCTCCTGCTGGAAGCGCTCCGAGAAGTCCCACACGTAGAAGGGGATGCCGAGGCGGTCGGCGACGCGGCGCGCGTCCATCGCGTCCTCGACGGTGCAGCAGCCGCGCGATCCCGTGCGCAGCGTGCCCGCGTTGCGGTTGAGGGCGAGGTGCACGCCCACGACGTCGTGCCCGGCGTCGACGGCGCGCGCGGCGGCCACGGCGGAGTCGACGCCGCCCGACATCGCTGCGAGCACCTGCATGCCGTCCACGCTACCGAGCCGTGCGCGTGACGTTGACGCCGTGACTGGCCACGAAGGGCTGCCCTTCCTGGCCACTCCTCACCCATGGCGGCCACCGTCCGACCGATCGTGGCCATCGTTCGACCGTTCGTGGCCAGTCAGCGGTTCCGGGCGACGCACCCAGGGCCCCGGACGACGATGCGGATGGGATGCGGATGCGCGGGCTACGCCGACGCCGCGCGCGCCGTCGCGATGGCGCCGGGCAGAGTCGCGCAGAGCGCGTCGACGTCGTCGCTCGTCGTCGTGCGACCGAGCGAGACGCGCAGCGGCGCGAGGTGCCCGAGCCCCATCGCCGCGAGGACGTGCGAAGGCTCCTGCACCCCGGCGGTGCACGCCGAGCCGTTCGACACCGCGAAGCCGAGCCGGTCGAGCGTGAAGACGATCGTCTCGGGCTCTGCGCCCTCGATCGCGAGATGCGCGACGTGCGGCGCGCACGCGTCGGACGGCGCGGTCGCCACGACGCCGGGCACGGCGGTCCCCACCGCGAGCACCCGATCGCGCAGCGCGGCGAGCCGCGCCGACTCCGACGCGAGCTCCTCGACCGCCTCGGCGATCGCGATGGACGCGCAGTGCGCGCCGAGCACGTCCTGCGTGCCCGAGCGCAGGCCCCGCTGCTGCCCGCCGCCGTGCACGATCGGCGCGATCGGCGCATCGCGCGCGACGAGCAGCACGCCGACCCCGACGGGCCCCCCGACCTTGTGCGCGGACAGGCCGATCGTCGTCGCGCCGGCGGCCCCGAGACCGAGCGAGCGCGCCGACACCGGCAGATGCCCGAGCGCCTGCACGGCGTCGACGTGCATCGGCACGCCCGCCGTGCGCGCGAGGGCCGCGAGCGCCGCGACGTCCTGCACCGTGCCGATCTCGTTCGACACCCAGATCGACGTCGCGAGCGCCGCCCCCTCCAGGGCGGCGGCGAACGCGTCGTGGTCGATCGACGCCTGCCGGGAGATCGGCACCCACCGCACCTCGCGGCCCGCCGCGGCGAGCGCCTCCGCGGTGTCGAGCGTCGCGTGGTGCTCGCCGTCGGGCACGACGAGCGCACCGGGACGCACGCGCGCCATGCCCTGCAGCGCGAGGTTCGTCGACTCCGTGCCGCCCGACGTCAGCACCACCTCGGTCGGATGCGCGTCGAGCGCCTGCGCGATCCGCTCCCGCGCCTCCTCGAGCAGCGCCGCGGCACGCTGCCCAGCGCGATGCGTCGAGGCCGGGTTCGCGAGCGCGGGCGCCTCGGCCATCGCCGCGACGACCGACGGCCGCAGCGGCGTCGTGGCAGCGTGATCGAGGTACCGCATGGCGTCGCCTAGCCTAGGGAGCATGGATCGGCTCGTCGGCGACCTCGGTCTCCGGCAGACCGGTCGGGGACACGTCCTGCGCGTGTGGTCGCGGCATGCGACGTCGATGGAGCTGCGCATCTTCGACGCGCACGACCTCGACCGCGTCACGCATCGCATCCCGATGCGCCGCGGCGACGACGACGTGTGGAGCGCCGAGTCGGACCTGCTGCAGCCGGGCACCGCCTACGCGGTCGGGGTCGACGGGCCGAGCGGCCCGACCCATCGCTTCGACGCGACGCGCCACGCCCTCCCCCGCACGCGAAGGGCATCCAGCGCACGCCGTCCGGCGAGCACCGCGCGACCGTCATCGACTCGACGTTCGACTGGGGGGACTCGCGACGGCCCGCGACCCCGCTCGACGAGACCGTGATCTACGAGGCGCACGTGAAGGGCCTCACGCAGCTCTCGCCGCACATGCCCGAGGAGCTGCGCGGCACGTACGCGGGGCTCGCGCATCCGAGCACGATCGCATACCTCAAGGATCTCGGCGTCACGGCGGTGCAGCTGCTGCCCATCCACTACTTCGTCTCCGAGCAGCGGCTGCTCGCGCAGGGCCGCACGAACTACTGGGGCTACAACACGCTGTCGTGGATGACGCCGCACAGCGCATACGCGTCGCGCGCCAACCGCCTCGACGGCACGGGCGGCGTGCTGCGCGAGGTGAAGGGGATGGTGCGGCTGCTGCACGAGGCGGGCATCGAGGTCTACCTCGACGTCGTCTACAACCACACGGCCGAGGAGGGCCCGGGCGGTCCCGGCGCCAGCCTGCGCCTCATCGACGACGCCTCGTACTACCGCCAGACCGACGATGGCCGCTACGTGGACGTCACCGGGTGCGGGAACACCGTCGACTTCTCGCTGCCGGCCGCGCAGGCGCTCGTGCTCGACAGCCTGCGCTACTGGGCGCACGACGTGCAGATCGACGGCTTCCGCTTCGACCTCGCCGTGACCCTCGGTCGCGGCGAGGATGCGTCGTTCTCGCCCGAGCATCCGCTGCTGCGCGCGATCGCGACCGACGAGTCCCTGCGCGGCGTGACGATGATCGCCGAGCCGTGGGACGTCGGGATGGGCGGCTGGCAGGTCGGGCGCTTCGGCGACGGCTGGAGCGAGTGGAACGACGGCTACCGCGACCGCGTGCGGCAGTTCTGGCTCGGCGACTACCGCAGGCTGCGCCACGGCGAGCCGGCGACGACGTCGCTCGGACCGATCGCCCACGCGATCGCGGGGAGCGAGGGCGTCTTCACGGGCCGGCGCGGCCCGCTCGCCTCCGTCAATCTCGTCACGGCGCACGACGGCTTCACGCTCACCGACCTCGTCCGCTACGACGAGAAGCACAACCTCGCGAACGGCGAGGACAACCGCGACGGCACGAACGACAACCGCTCGTACAACCACGGCGTCGAGGGCCGCACCGACGACGTGGCGGTGCAGCTCGACCGGCGCCGGTCGATGCGCAACGTGCTCGGCACGCTGCTCGTCTCCGCCGGCATCCCCATGCTGACGGCGGGCGACGAGTTCGGCCGCACCCAGCGCGGCAACAACAACGCCTACTGCATCGACTCCGCGCTGACGTGGATGCCGTGGGTCCGCAAGCCGTGGCAGGACGAGTTCCTCGAGCAGTCGCGCAGGCTCATCCTGCTGCGGCGCGAGCATCCCGCCCTGCGTCCGCTGGAGTACGGCCGCGACGACCTGCGGGTCGCGGGCTCGAGCCGCATGGAGTGGTTCAACGCGTTCGGCGCGCCCATGACCATCGACGACTGGGAGCACGGCCACGATCGCACCGTGCAGCACATGACCGAGTCGACGCCGATCGACGAGCCGTACTCGCGCGTGCTCGTCGTGCTGCACGGCTCGCCGCGCGAGGCGGAGGTCACGATGCCGAACGCCGACGGCGTCGAGGGCTACGAGCTCCTGTGGTCGAGCGCCGACGACCGGCACGACGGCGAACGCCAGGTGCCCGGTGACACGATCGCGATGCCGCCGATGAGCATGCGCGTCTACCGCGTCGACGGCATCCCCGCCTCCGGAGAGCCGAGGGCCGAGGTCGTCGAGTGGCGTCGCCGCTCGACGCCACCGCCTCCCCGCCGCCGACGATCGGCTGAGCGCCGCGTCAGCCCGCGACGGCGACGAGCCCGAGCTCGGCGGGCGACGCGAGCAGCGGGTGCGACGGCACGACGCGCACGCCGTATCCGAAGGTGCCGGCGCGATCGACCTCGAGCCGCGCCGCGAACCGCTGCGCTGAGCCGGCCGCCTCCGCGTGCTCGAGCGCGAACGCGCGGGTGTCGCGCAGGTCGCCCGCCTCGGTCATCGTGCCCGCGACGAGCTCGACGGCCACGTCCTCGGGCGCGAGCGCTCCCAGCTCGACGAAGACCTGCACGCCGATCTCGTCGCCGACGACGGGCGCGCGGTCGACGCCCTCGATGTCGACGTGCAGCACGCGCACCGCGTCGAAGCCCTCCGCCACGCGCGTCGCCCAGGCCGCGAGCTCCTTCGCGGGCGCGTAGCCGCCGGCCGAGACCGCGCGCTCGGCGGCGGCCGCCGGCGCGTAGAGCTCGCGCACGTACTCCTGCAGCATCCGCTCCGCGCTCAGCACGGGGCTCAGCGTCTCGAGCGTGTGCCGGATCGAGGCGATCCAGTCGCGCGGCAGGCCGCGCTCGTCGCGGTCGTAGAACCGCGGCGCGACCTGGTGCTCGACGAGGTCGTAGAGCGCGGTCGCCTCGAGCGCGTCGCGCGTCACGGCGTCGACGCGCTCGTTCGCGGACGGGATGGCCCAGCCGTTCTGCTCGTCGTGCAGCTCGTCCCACCAGCCGTCGAGGATCGAGAGGTTGAGCGAGCCGTTGAGCGCCGCCTTCATGCCGCTCGTGCCGCATGCCTCGAGCGGGCGCAGCGGGTTGTTGAGCCACACGTCGCAGCCGGGGTAGAGCGTCTTCGCCATCGAGATGTCGTAGTCCTCGAGGAAGACGATGCGCTCGCGCAGCGCCGGATCCTGCGCGAAGCGCACGAGCTCCTGGATGAGCTGCTTGCCCTGCTCGTCCGCCGGATGCGACTTGCCCGCGATGACGAGCTGCACCGGGCGCTCGGGATGCGTGAGCAGCGCCCGCAGCCGCTCGCGGTCGTGCAGCATGAGCGTGAGGCGCTTGTAGGTCGGCACGCGCCTGGCGAAGCCGATCGTCAGCACCTCGGGGTCGAGGAGCCGATCGATCCACGCCGGCGCAGCGCCCTGGTTCCGCTCGTGCTGCCTGCGGGTGCGGGCGCGCGCCTCGGCGACGAGCTGCGCGCGCATCTCGCGTCGCACCGCCCACAGCGCGTCGTCCGACAGCGCCTCCGATCCCCAGTCGGCGCGCGTGGTGTCGCTCGCGCCGAGCACCTCGCTCGCGAGGCGCTTGAGGTGCGGCGACGTCCAGGTCGCCGCGTGCACGCCGTTCGTCACCGAGCCGATCGGCACGTCGTCGGCGTCGAAGCCCGGCCAGAGCGCGCCGAACATCTCGCGCGAGACGCGCCCATGGAGGCGCGAGACGCCGTTGGCGCGCTGCGCGAGCGCGAAGCCGAGCCGCGCCATGTTGAACACGTCGGCGCCCTCCTCGGCGCCGAGCGCGAGCACGTCGTCGACGTCGACGCCGGGCACGAGCTCGCCCGAGGCGAAGTGCGCTCGCACGAGGGATGCGTCGAATCGGTCGATCCCGGCGGGCACGGGCGTGTGGGTCGTGAAGACCGTGCCGGCCCGCACGACGCGGAGCGCCTCGTCGAAGCCGAGGCCCTCGGCGACAAGGCGACCGATGCGCTCGAGCCCGAGGAAGCCCGCGTGCCCTTCGTTCGAGTGGAAGACCTCGGGCAGCTGGGTGCCCGTGCGATCGGCGTACGCCGCGAGCGCGCGCACGCCACCGATCCCGAGCAGCAGCTCCTGCACGAGCCGCTGCTCGCCGCCGCCGCCGTAGAGGCGATCGGCGACGCCGCGCAGCTCGGGCGCGTTCTCGCGCACGTTCGTGTCGAGCAGCAGCAGCGGCACGCGCCCGACGCGCGCCTCCCAGATGCGCGCGTGCAGGGTCCGACCGCCGGGCATCGCGAGCGTCACGAGCACGGGTGCGCCGTCCTCGTCGCGCAGCACCGTGAGCGGCAGCCCGTCGGGGTCGAGCACGGGGTAGGACTCCTGCTGCCATCCCTCGCTCGAGATCGCCTGGCGGAAGTACCCCGACTGGTAGAACAGGCCGACGCCGACGATGGGGACGCCGAGGTCGCTCGCGGCCTTCAGATGGTCGCCCGCGAGGATCCCGAGGCCGCCCGAGTACTGCGGCAGCGCGCTCGTGATGCCGAACTCGGGCGAGAAGTAGCCGATCGAGCGCGGCGCGCCGTCGAGCGACTGGTACCAGCGGGCCTCGCGCAGGTAGTCGTCGAGGTCCTGCGCGAGCGCGTGGACCCTGCCGACGAACCCCTCGTCGGCGGCGAGCTCGGCGATGCGCTCCTGCCCGACGCGCCCCAGCAGCTGGATGGGATCGTGGCCGGCGCCGCGCCAGGCGTCGAGCGACACCTCGCGGAACAGCTCGCGCGTGGGCTCGTGCCACGACCACCGCAGGTTGGTCGCGAGCGCCTCGAGCGGGCGCAGCGACTCGGGCAGCGACGATCGGACGGTGAACGTGCGGATGGCCTTCACGAGTGCAGCGTAGCGAGCGATCGGATAGCACAGGCCGCGCGTCGATCGCGATCCCCGGGGGTGCTCGGCGGGCGTCCGCGCGGCTTCGATAGCGTGGGGTCCGTGGCGAAGGAGAAGCGCCGAGGCGCGTTCACCAGGAGGAAGCCCGAGGATGCGGCCCAGCCGCCCCAGGCTGCGGCACCCGAGCCTGCGCGGACGCCCGCGCCGCCTTCGCCCGAGCCGCCGGTCGCAGAGCCGCCGGTCGCAGAGCCGCCGGCGCTCGTCGAGCCGCCGGTCGCAGAGCCGCCGGTCGCAGAGCCGCCGGCGCTCGTCGAGCCGCCGGTCGCAGAGCCGCCGGTCGCAGAGCCGCCGGCGCTCGTCGAGCCGCCGAAGCCGTCGCTCGGGCTGCGCCGACCCGTCTCGGCGCCGAGGCCCGCATCGACCGCCTCGACGGCCTCCGCTCCCCTCCCGCCGCTGCCGGGGCCGGACGAGCCCGCGTCAGCAGAGCCGACGCCCGCAGAGCCGACGCCCGCAGCGCCCACGCCCGCAGCGTCTGCGGCACCGGCCGACGCGCGCGTCGACCCCCGCACCCAGGTGCACACGGGCCGCATCCCCGTGCGCGACCTCTTCCCCGCCATCCCCGGCTCGCCGCATCCGGCGAAGGCCGTCGTCGGCGAGGTCGTGCCGTTCTCGGCGACGGTCTTCCGCGAGGGCCACGACCAGATCGGCGCGACCCTCGTGCTGACGGCGCCCTCGGGCGCCGTGCACCGCGAGCCCATGCGTCTCGTCGCACCCGGCACCGATCGCTGGACGGCGCTCGCGGCGATCGACGAGCAGGGCATGTGGTCGTGGCACGTCGAGGGCTGGAGCGACGACTGGGGCACGTGGCTGCACGACGCCGAGATCAAGATCGGCGCAGGCATCGACGTCGAGCTCATGCTCGAGATCGGCGCCCGGCTCATGGAGCGGTCCATCGCCGAGGCGGCGGGACCTGCGAGCCTCGCCGAGACCGCGGCCGTGCTGCGCGATCGCACGCGCACGCCGCAGGAGCGCTGGGCCGCCGCGACGACGCTCACGATGCGCACGATCATGGAGGCGCACCCCCCGCGCGCGCTCGTCTCCGCCTCCGAGGACGTGCCGCTGCGGGTCGAGCGCCGCCGCGCGCTCGTCGGCTCGTGGTACGAGCTCTTCCCCCGCTCCGAGGGCGCGCGGAAGACGAAGGACGGCTGGATCTCCGGCACGTTCCAGACCGCGAAGGAGCGCATCCCGGCCGTCGCCGCGATGGGCTTCGACGTGCTCTACCTGCCGCCGATCCATCCCATCGGCGAGGTCAACCGCAAGGGACCGAACAACTCGCTGACGCCCGGCCCCGGCGACCCCGGCAGCCCGTGGGCCATCGGCTCGAAGGACGGCGGCCACGACGCCATCCACCCGGACCTCGGCACGATCGACGACCTGCGGGACTTCGTCGCGGAGGCCGCGGCGCACGGCATCGAGGTCGCGCTGGACTTCGCGCTGCAGTGCGCGCCCGACCACCCCTGGGTCACCGAGCACCCGGACTGGTTCACGCAGCTGCCCGACGGCACGATCGCGTTCGCGGAGAACCCGCCGAAGAAGTACCAGGACATCTACCCGATCAACTTCGACCACGATCCCGCGGGCATCGCGCACGAGACCGTGCGGCTGCTCGAGCAGTGGATCGACTGCGGCGTGCAGATCTTCCGCGTCGACAACCCCCACACGAAGCCGGTCTGGTTCTGGGAGTGGGTGATCCGCACCATCACCGACCGGCACCCGGACGTCATGTTCCACGCGGAGGCCTTCACGCGCCCCGCGATGATGCAGACGCTCGCGCAGGTGGGCTTCCAGCAGTCGGTCACCTACTATGCGTGGCGCAACACGAAGCAGGAGCTGAGCGAGTACCTCGCCGAGGTCTCCGGCGAGCAGGCGGCGTGGTTCCGCCCGAACTTCTGGACGAACACGCCCGACATCCTCACGGAGTTCCTGCAGTTCGGCGGCGTCCCCGCGTACAAGATCCGTGCCGCCATCGCGGCGACCGGGGTACCGTCCTGGGCCGTGTACGCCGGCTACGAGCTCATCGAGGACGTGGCCAGGCCCGGGTCCGAGGAGAACGTCGACAACGAGAAGTACGAGTACAAGGAGCGCGACTGGGCGAAGGCCGAGCGGCTCGGCACCTCGATCGCGCCCTACCTCACCATGCTGAACCGCATCCGCGCCGAGCACCCTGCGCTGCAGCAGCTGCGCAACCTCTCCGTGCACTGGAGCGACGACGACGCGGTGCTCGTCTTCGCGAAGCACCTCGACGGACGCTTCACGCCGTCCGGCGAGGACGACACGATCATCGTGGTCGCCAACGTCGACCCGCACTCGGTGCGACAGACGATGGTGCACCTCGACCTCGAGGCCATCGGCCTCGAGCCGGGCTCGACCTTCTCGGTGCACGACCTCGTGACCGATCAGGTGTGGGAGTGGGGCGACGACGCGTTCGTGCGGCTCGACGCCTTCGTCGAGCCCGTCCACATCCTGCACGTGAGGCGGCCATGACCACGATCGACGACGCGACCCTCGAGCAGCTCGCGAACGGCAGCCACGCGACCCCGCACGACGTGCTCGGCGCGCATCCCGACGGCGACGACCACGTCGTCCGCGTCGTGCGCCGGCTCGCGACGAGCGTCGAGGCGCTGCCAGAGCGCTCGGACGCCGTGCCGCTGACCCACGTCGGCCACGGCGTCTGGGAGGGCGTCGTGCCGGGCGCCATCGCACCGTACCGCGTGCGCGCGACCTACGACGACGGCGTGCCGCACGAGGCTGAGGACCCCTACCGCTTCCTGCCCACGGTGGGCGAGCTCGACGCGCACCTGTGGCACGAGGGCCGTCACGAGCAGGCGTGGACGGTGCTCGGCAGCCACGTGCGCGAGCATCAGGGCGTCGCCGGCACGGCGTTCGCCGTCTGGGCGCCGGGCGCACGCGCCGCCCGCGTCATCGGCGACTTCAACGGCTGGGACGGCACGGCGCACGCCATGCGCTCCATGGGCGTGAGCGGCATCTGGGAGCTCTTCGTGCCGGGCGTCGGCGCTGGCGACGCGTACAAGTACGAGCTGCTCGCCCAGGACGGCTGGGTGCGCCGCGCCGACCCCTTCGCGCGCTTCACGGAGGTGCCGCCCGCGACGGCGTCGAAGACCGGCGTGTCGACGTTCGAGTGGAGCGACGACGAGTGGATGCGCGCCCGCGCGCAGACCGATCCGCACGCTGGGCCGATGTCGGTGTACGAGATGCACTTCGGCTCGTGGCGCCCCGGCCTGTCCTATCGCGAGATGGCCGATCCGCTCATCGCGTACCTCGACGAGACCGGCTTCACCCACGTCGAGTTCCTGCCGCTCGCCGAGCACCCGTTCGGCGGCTCGTGGGGCTACCAGGTCACCGGCTACTACGCGCCGACGAGCCGATTCGGCCACCCCGACGACCTCAAGTACCTCATCGACCGCCTCCACGGCGCCGGCTACGGCGTCATCGTCGACTGGGTGCCCGCGCACTTCCCGAAGGACGAGTGGGCGCTTGCGCGCTTCGACGGCACGCCGCTGTTCGAGCACGGCGACCCGCGCCGCGGCGAGCAGCTGGACTGGGGCACGAACGTCTTCGACTTCGGTCGCAGCGAGGTGCGGAACTTCCTCGTCGCGAACGCCGTCTACTGGCTCGAGGAGTTCCACGTCGACGGCCTGCGGGTCGACGCCGTCGCATCGATGCTCTACCTCGACTACTCGCGCAGCGAGGGCCAGTGGCTGCCGAACGTGCACGGCGGCCGCGAGAACCTCGAGGCGATCTCGCTGCTGCAGGAGGTCAACGCCACCGCCTATCGCCGCTGCCCGGGCATCGTCATGATCGCCGAGGAGTCCACGTCCTGGCCGGGCGTGACGAAGCCGACCGACCAAGGCGGGCTCGGCTTCGGCCTGAAGTGGAACATGGGCTGGATGCACGACACCCTGCGCTACATGCAGGTCGACCCGATGTACCGGTCGCACCATCACCACGACATCACCTTCTCGTTCCTGTACGCCTTCTCGGAGGCGTTCACGCTGCCGATCAGCCACGACGAGGTCGTGCACGGCAAGGGCTCGCTGCTGGGCAAGATGCCCGGCGACCACTGGCAGCAGCTGGCGTCCGTGCGCGCCTACCTCACGTTCATGTGGGCGCATCCGGGCAAGCAGCTGCTCTTCATGGGCCAGGAGTTCGGCCAGCCGAGCGAGTGGAGCGAGGCCCGCGGCCTCGACTGGTGGATCCTCGACCAGCCGGCGCACCAGGGCCTGCAGCGTCTCGTCGCCCGCCTCAACCGCGTCTACCGCGAGCAGGAGGCGCTCTGGGGCCGCGACTCGGAGCCCGCGGGCTTCGAGTGGATCGACGGGGGCAACTCGTCCGACAACGTCGTCGCCTTCCTGCGCCACGGGAACGACGGTCGACCGATCGCCGCCATCCACAACTTCTCGGGCCGCCCCGTGCACGGCTACCGGATCGGGCTGCCCGAGGCGGGACCGTGGACGGAGCTCGTGAACTCGGATGCGTCGGAGTACGGCGGATCGGGCGTCGGCAACCTCGGCACCGTGCACGCGACCGACGAGGGATTCGGCGGTCGCCCCGCGTCGGCGACCCTCACGATCCCGCCGCTCGCCGGCCTGCTGCTCACGCCGGAGCGTTGACTCCGGAGCGCTGGACCCGGGGCTGGCGCACGGACCCGGATGGGTGCACCATCTCGGACATGACGACGATCGATCCCGACCTCGACGCACTGCTGCGCGCCCTCGAGCGCACCATCGACGACCTCGACGACGACGGGTGGCAGCGCCCGACCCCGTGCACCGAGTGGGACGTGGCGGCCCTCGTCGACCACCTCACGACCGATCTGCATCGCTTCGCCGCGGGCATGCGCGGCGAGGAGGTCGACGGGTCCGCCGATGCCGGCGGCGCCGAGGACCGCGCGGCTGCGTTCGGCGAGGCGGCGGCCCAGCTGCGCGCCGCGTACGACGAGGGTCACGAGGCCCAGGTCGACTGGCAGCTCGCCGAGCTCGCCACCCACGCCTGGGACCTGCGGACGGCGACGGGCACGACCACCGAGGATCTCGACGCCTCCGCGGCAGAGCGCGGCCTCGACTTCGTCACGCGGAACCTCGCCGACGACCGTCGCGGCGACGCGTTCTCCCCTGCCGTCGAGCCGCGCGCGGGCGCGGATGCCTACGAGCGGCTCGCGGCGTTCTCGGGCAGGAGCGTCGCCGCGGCTCAGTAGAGCAGCGTCGTGAGCCTGCGCCGCGCCGCGGCGACGCGCGGGTCGTCGGCGCCCACGATCTCGAAGAAGTCGAGCAGGCGCAGGCGCACCTGCTGTCGCTCGTCGCCGGTCGTGGATGCGACGAGCTCGAGGAGCCGGGCGAACGCGTCCTCGACGTGGCCGCCCGAGACGTCGAGGTCGGCGACCCGCATCTGCGCATCCACGTCGCTCGGCGCGTCGGCGGCGGCCCGGCGGATCTCGTCCGCCGAGGCACCCTGGAGCCGATCGAGCAGTCGCACGTTGGCGAGTCCCGCGATCGCCTCGCCGTCACGCGGGTTCGCGACGATCGCGCGCTCGAAGGCATCGATCGCCCCTGCGAGGTCGCCGCGGTCGAGCGCGTCGTGCGCCTCCTGATGCAGCGGCGGCAGGGGCGGCTCGGTCGGCTCGGCGGCCTGCTCCCCCGGCTCCCCGACGGGCAGCCGGCCGGTGACGCCCTCCTGCGCCGCGAAGGCGAGCACCTGCTCGAGCACGTCGGCGACCTGCGCCTCGGGGATGGCGCCCGTGAACAGCGCAGCGGGGCGACCGCCGATGACGGCCGCGACGGTCGGGATCGACTGCGCCTGGAACGCCTGCACGAGCTGCGGGTTGCGGTCGGCGTCGACCTTCGCCAGCACGAGCCGGCCCGCGTAGCCCGTGACGAGGCGCTCGAGCACGGGCGTGAGCTGCCTGCAGGGCCCGCACCACTCCGCCCAGATGTCCACGACGACCGGCACGGTGCGCGACAGCTCGACGATCTGCGCGAAGTCGGCATCGGTCACGTCGACGATGACGCCGACGCCGCCCTGCGGCGCATCGCCGTCGCCGGGCGCGGGCTGCTGCGCGGCGGCGGGGCGCGCGTGGCGCGCCGCGAGACCGGACAGGTCGACGGCTCCCGCCATCGACGCGGGCAGACGATCGGTCATCCCTGCACCTCCTGGAGGCCGACGAGCGCGTACGCGTAGCCGAGCAGCACGAGCGGCTGCTCCGAGCCGTCGTCCGACTTGGGCGGCACGTAGAACAGCGCCTGGATCTGGTACGCGGCCTCGAGGCCCGTCGTCGAGCTCTCGACCGGCGAGAGCGCCGCCTGCGCCCCCGCACCGGGGCGCACCGTGACGCCCTCCTCGTTCGGGATCGACGTGGTCGTCTCGACGAACGACGTCGCCACGTACGCGCCGCCGTCCGCGTCAGCGACGAGGACGACGGGCGCCTGCTCGTCCTCCTGGTCGGCGAAGCTCACGGTGACGGTCTGGCTCGTGTCGGCCGCGAGCGTCTCCTGCTTGTCGTCGTATCCGACCTGCTCCTGCAGCGAGTCGTTCTCCGCCGGGAATCGGCTCGACCACGACGAGTTCGTGCCGTTGATGAGCACGTCGCCGTAGGCGAGCGCCACCTGCTCGGGCGGCATCTCGAGCAGCGGCGTGTTGGCTGGCAGGCCCGGTGCGCCGATGTCGGCGGATGCGCCGGTGAGCTGGTTGCCCGACTGGAGGCGGTACTGGTACACGAGCCGGTAGTCCTCGCGCGGGCCCTCCTGCACGAAGACGAGCGCGGACTGCGCCTGCGACTCGTCCTGCCATCCGACGACGGCGAGCACGGACCGCGGCCACACCTCGGTCTGCTGCGGCAGGAGCAGTTGGATGTCGCCGTCGGGGATGCCGGTCGCGGCGGCGACGCTGGGATCGACGCCGCGCACCTGGTAGTTCACGGTGCGCGCCTCGAGCTGGGGGCCGCCGAGACGCTCGGCGACGAGCGTCGCGTCGAGGCTCGCGTCGGCCTCGGCCACCACCTCGCGGGTGTCGTCGAGGATGCGCTCGAACTGCCGCACCGTCACGGCGGCGGGCGGCAGCGTGTCCTCGAGGCTCGTCGGCTCGGGGCTGCCCGACGGCGAGGCGGAGGGCTGCGCGAGATCGGGCCAGTACTGCGGACCGCAGCCCGTGAGCAGGGCGGCGCCCATCGCGATGGGCACGACGAGTCGCACGCGGCGCAGCGTCGCATGGCGCGTCGTCGTCGCACGGCGCTCGGCGCGCCGCGCCTCGTCGGCGCGGTCGCCCGACGTGGGCTCCTGCGTCGACGCCTCGTCCTGCTGAGTCGCGGATGCGTCGGTGGACGGCTCGCTCGGCGCGGCCGGCTCGATCGCGTCCTGCGGCGGCGCGACGGGCAGGCCGCGCTGCGCGCCGCGACGGATCTCACGCCGCTCGCGGCGCGAGGGCGCCGGCGAGAGTCGGCGCTGCGGTCCACGCTGCCTGCGGTGTCGACGCACGGCGAGCAGGAGGAGCAGCAGCGCGAGCGCCGCGAGCACGAAGCCCGCCGTCATGAGGGGACCGAAGAGCGGCATCGAGCGCTCGTTGGGCCAGTCGACGCGCACGTCGCTCGGCGCCGCGGCCGTGCCGTCGGAGACGATGGCGACCGAGTAGTCCAGCGGGGCGGCCAGCTCGAGCGTGATCTCGTCCTCGCCCGTCACCTCCTGCACCCACAGGTCGCTGCCGGCGATGGCGGGCACCGTCGCCTCCCCGCCCGTCGTCGCGTCGAGCACGAGCTCACCGTCCTCGTCGACGACCATCGAGTGATCCGCGTCGCCGATCCAGCCCAGCACGTCGCTCGTGCGGCCCACGACGGCCGTGATCGGGCCGTCGCCGGCGATCGTGATCGCCTGCCGCCCGTCGTGCGTGGCGAGCACGTCGCCGCCGAGCACGAGCACAGGGGTCTCGACGGCCTCCTGCAGCTGCTCGGTGATCGTCTGCGGCGGTGCCCAGATCGTGCGCTGGCCGACGGCGAGCGCGAAGCAGGCCACGGCGAGCACGAGGCTGACGACCGAGAGCAGGTATCGCATGCAGGTTCCCTCCGCGCGGCGACGGGTGGGTCGAGCCGCGCACGTCCGACCATCCAGGGTACCTGTTCGGTCGCGGCCCCTTCCAATCGGTGCTCGCTGGACGTGCGCCGGACGTTCGGCATGCGGCCCCTATGCTGGCCGGATGAGGGTGAAGGGTGCGTTCCAGATCGGCCTGCTCGGCGGGCTCGGCGTGCTGCTCGCGATCGCGATCGCCGCCGCGGTCGGCCAGGTCTCCTCGGTGCTCGTCTACGCGTTCGCCGCGATCTTCCTCGCGCTCGGCATCGATCCGATCGTGCAGTTCCTCACCCGGCATCGCTTCCCGCGCTGGCTCGCGGTCCTCACGGTCATCGTCGTGATCCTCGGCGCGTTCACCGGCATCGTCCTCATCGTCGTGCCGGTCATCGTCGACCAGTTCTCGACCCTCGTGCAGGGCATCGTCCGCGCCTTCCAGGACGGGCTGCTCGAGGACGTGCTCGACTGGGCCCAGCAGACCTTCCCCGGCATCGACTGGCAGGGGATGATCGACGACACGCTCTCGGCGCTGCAGGATCCGAACACCTACGCATCGCTGCCGCCGCAGCTCGGCGGCATCGTCACGACGATCATCGGCGCGATCGGGGCCACGGCCGCCGCGATCTTTGGCGGCTTCATCGTGTTCGTGCTCATGCTGTACTTCATGGGCTCGCTGCCCTCGCTGAAGTCGGCGATGTACCGCCTCGTCCCCGCCTCGAAGCGCCCGACGTTCATCCGCATCGCGGAGGAGATCATGACGTCGATCGGTCGATTCGTGACGGGGCAGTTCACGCTCGGCCTCATCAACGGCGTGCTGTCGTTCGTCATGCTGTCGATCGTCGGCTCCGAGCTCGCCGCCGTGTACGCCTTCATCGCCTTCCTCGCCTCGACGATCCCGCTCGTGGGCACCATCACGGCATCGGTCGTGATCTCGCTGCTCGTGCTGCTCCTCGACGGGCCCGCCACGGCGCTGCCCGTGGCGATCTACTACGCGGTGTACATGCAGGCGGAGGCGTACTTCATCAGCCCGCAGATCATGAACCGCGCCGTCAAGGTGCCGGGCGTCGTGGTCGTGCTCGCCGCCCTCACGGGCGGCACGCTGCTCGGCATCCTGGGTGCGCTCGTCGCGATCCCCGTGGCCGCCGCGATCCAGCTCATCCTCAAGGAGGTCGTCATCCCGCGGCAGGACTCCCTGTAGCCGGATGCACCCGGCCGACGCGGACGCGTCAGGCCACGCGCCAGCAGGCGGTGTGCCAGTGCCTGCGATCCTCCACCGCCCGCTCGCCGAAGATGCTGTCGGCGCGCCACACGACGACGTGGGCGGTGCCGGGCTCGACGAGCAGCTCGCAGCCCGGGCAGCGGTAGGCCTTCTGCGCGTTCGCCGCGCTCATCGGCTGCACGTTCCACGCGAAGCCCATGCGCACCTCGGTCCTCAGGGTGCCGAGCATGATGCGGTCGACGTCGAGCGGCACGTGCTCCGCCGGTCGACGCCGCGACCGGCGCGCGGCCACGGGCTCAGTACCAGCCGACGGACTCGGAGTGGCCCCACGCGCCGCACGGCGTGCCGTAGCGGCCGGAGATGTAGCCGAGGCCCCACGAGATCTGCGTGACGGGGTTCGTCTGCCAGTCGGCGCCGGCCGTGGCCATCTTCGAGCCCGGGAGCGCCTGCGGGATGCCGTAGGCGCCGCTCGAGGCGTTGTGCGCGTAGACGTTCCAGCCGGACTCGCGCTGCCACAGCAGGTACAGGCACTGGTACTGGTCGTCGCCCCAGCCCCGCGCGAGGACCATGTCGCGCGCGATGGCCTGCGCCGAGCCGGGATCCGGCGCGGCCACGGCGGGCAGCGACGGCGCCGCAGCCGACGAGCCGGTGGACGCGGCCTGGGTGGGGGTCGGCGTGGGGGTCGGCGTCGGCGTGGGGCTCTCGACGAGCAGGTCGTCGCGCTGCACCGCATCGCCCGATCCCGTGACCTCGCCGATGCCCTGCGCGAGCGGGTTCTCGCTCTGCAAGCCCGAGTCCTCGGCGTACGTCGCGACGCTCGGGTCGACGAGGGAGACCGCGACGAAGGCGCTCGCGGCGACGAGCGCCGCGATCGACACGACGCCGCGCGTCCGCGTGCGGCGCGCAGGAGCATCGGTACGAGAGAACATGGGGATCGAGACTATCACGGGACGGTAACGACGCCCCACCCGCCCGGCCGTCGCCGGCCGCCTGCGCGCGTCGGTCAGCGCACGGCGAGCATGAGGGAGACGACGGAGTCGAGCACGAGGTCGACCTGGTCCTCGTCGTAGCCGCCGCGTTGCGCCTGGAACTGCACGGTGCGCACCTCGCGCGGCGTGATCTCCGGACCGTCCTCGAGGTAGTCGGCGAGGCGCGCGGCGAACGCATCGACCTCGGCGACGCGATAGCCCTTCGTGAGCGAGCCGACGCGGCGGAAGCGCTCGCCGTCCGGCCGCTTGAGGCGGGCGAGCGTCTCCTCCGCCTGCGCGCGGATCGACTCGAAGAACGCCGACTCGCCCTGCTCGGCGATGCCGCGCTCCCGCTCGCGATTCGCGAACGCCTCCTCGAGCCGCTCGAGCGCCGCGTCGACGTGCGCCGGCGAGTACCCCGACTTCGCCAGGGCGAACGACGCCTGCCGGATCTGGGACGAGTCGAGCGCCGTCGGCGAGTCGCTCGCGTACGCGCGGCGAGCATCCTCGAGGAAGTCCTCGACCTGCTCGATGTCGTAGCCGAGCTGCCCACGGCGGACCTTCGGGAACGTGGCGCTCATGCCTCGCATCCTCTCACGGTCGCCGTGCGTCGGCGTCGACGCACGGGCCTCACAACGCCGCCAGCCTGGCGATCTCGTAGAGCGCGTACATGACGACGGCGCTCGGCAGGCTCGAGTCGAGCCGGTCGAGGAAGCCGCCGTGCCCCGGCAGGAACGTGCCGATGTCCTTGATGCCGAGGTCGCGCTTGATGAGCGACTCGGCGAGGTCGCCGACGGTGGCCGTCGCGAGGATCAGGACGCCGATGATCGCGCCGTACCACCACGGCACGCCGAGCACGAGGATGCCGTAGGCGACGCCGGACGCGACGACGAGGATCGCCGCGCCGCCGAACCCCTCCCACGTCTTGCCGGGGCTGATGCGGGGCGCGAGCTTCGTCCGGCCGAAGAGGACGCCCGCGGCGAGCGCGCCGGTGTCGTTCACGACGGCGAGGACGAGGAAGCCGAGGGTCCACCACTCCCCGCCCGGCTGCGCGGTGAGGAGCACCGAGAACGCGCCGAGCACGCCGCAGTACGCGATGCAGAACGCGCCCGCGGCCATGTCGATCGCGACGGCGCGCGCGCCCGTGCGCGTCGCCGGAGCCACCGCCGCCTCGACGAGGCGGTACAGCGCGACGGCGCCGATCGCGATGAGCGTGCCGTACCACAGCCCGGCGGCACCCCACTGCCACGTCGCGACCTGCAGCGCGACGCCCAGCACCACGAGCGGCACGCGTGGCACGTCGCGGCCGGCGAAGCGCAGCGCGCTCGCGAGCTCGTAGAGCGTGAAGGCGACGAGGACGCTGCAGAGGATGACGTAGAGCCACTTGAACAGCAGCAGGCTCGCCAGCAGCAGCACGCCGAGGACGACGCCGAGGCCGATGGCGACGGGGAGGTTGCGACCCGCGCGCGCGTTGGCGCGCTCGTTCGCGGCCTCGATCTGCTCGCGCGCCGATGCGATCTGCGCCTGGATCTGCGCCTCGATCCGATGCGGGTCGCGCTCTGCCACGCGTGCCTCCGTGAACCGTGTCGCTCAGACCTCGAGCAGCTCGGCTTCCTTCTTCTTCAGCGCCTCGTCGATCTGGTCGACCGCGTGCTTCGTGATGGACTCGAGCTCCTTCTCGGCGCGGGCGATCTCGTCGTCGCCCACCTCGCCGGTGAGTGCGTCGAGGTCGCTCTTGGCCGAGCGGCGCACGTTGCGCACGGCGACGCGAGCCGTCTCGGCCTTGTCGCGCACGATCTTCACGTAGTCCTTGCGGCGGTCCGCCGTGAGCTCGGGCATCGTGATGCGGATGATCTGCCCGTCGTTGTTCGGCGACGCACCCAGGTGCGGCGCCGCGACGATGGCCTTCTCGATGTCCTTGAGCGCCGACTTGTCGAACGGCGTGATGACGAGCACGCGCGCCTCGGGCTGCTGGAAGCCCGCGAGCTGCACGAGCGGCGTCGGGGTGCCGTAGTACTCGACGAGCAGCTTCTGGAAGAGCGCCGGGTTGGCACGCCCTGCCGACACCGTCGCGAAGTCGTCCTTCGCGACCTCGACCGACTGGGACATCTTGTCCTTGGCCTCTGCCAGCACGTCGTTGATCATGGCGCCTCCATCCATCCGATCCAGTCTAGGTGCGAGCGCGGCTCAGCCGTGGACGACGGTGCCGATGCGCTCGCCGCGGATGGCGCGCGCGATGGCGTCGCCCTCCATGCCGAACACCAGCATCGGCATCGCGTTGTCCATGCAGAGGCTGAACGCCGTCGCGTCGACGATCTTGAGGCCGCGCACGAGCGCGTCCTGGTACGTGATGTCGTCGATGCGCGTCGCCGTCGGGTCCTGCTTCGGATCCGCCGTGTACACGCCGTCGACCCCGTTCTTGGCGACGAGCACCTCGTCGGCGCCGATCTCGAGCGCGCGCTGCGCGGCGACCGTGTCCGTCGAGAAGTACGGCAGGCCCGCGCCGGCGCCGAACACCACGACGCGGCCCTTCTCCATGTGCCGCTCGGCGCGCAGCGGGATGTACGGCTCCGCGACCTGCGTCATCTGGATCGCCGACTGCACGCGCGTCGCCGCGCCCGCCTGCTCGAGGAAGTCCTGGAGCGCGAGCGCGTTCATGACGGTGCCGAGCATGCCCATGTAGTCGGCACGACCGCGGTCCATGCCGCGCTGGGAGAGCTCGGCGCCGCGGAAGAAGTTGCCGCCGCCTACGACGATCGCGATCTCGACGTCCTTCGCCGCATCCGCGATCTGCGCCGCGATGCCCTGCACGACGTCGGGGTTCACGCCGAGCGATCCGCCGCCGAACGCCTCGCCGGAGAGCTTCAGGAGGACCCGTCGCCGGTTCGTGCGGGGGGCGTCGGTCATGTCAGCTCCGTCGGTCGTCGTGCCAAGCCGTCGACGAGCCTATCGTCTGGCGACCGGCCCGATCCGCGCCCGTTCGACGACACGACGAAGGGGGCCGGACGGATCCGGCCCCCTTCGTCGTGCGTCGTGCTGCAGGTCCGGCTACGCGCCGACCTTGAAGCGCGCGAACGACGTCACGGTGACGCCGGCGGCCTCGAGGACCTTGCCGACGGTCTGCTTGCTGTCGCGCGCGTAGTCCTGGTCGACGAGGACGATCTGCTTGAAGAAGCCCGTGAGGCGACCCTCGATGATCTTCGGCAGGGCGGCCTCGGGCTTGCCCTCGCCGAGCGCGATCTCGGTGACGAGCGCACGCTCCTTCTCGACCTGCTCGGCCGGCACGTCGTCGCGGCTGACGACCGTGGGGTCGAACATCGCGATGTGCTGCGCCACCGCGCGAGCGGTCTCGGCGTCGTCACCCTGGAAGGCGACGACGACGCCGACCTGCGGGGGCAGGTCCTTGCTCGTGCGGTGCAGGTAGGTGGCGAACGCGTCGCCCGTGAGGGTCGCGACCTTGGCGAGCTCGATCTTCTCGCCGATCGTCGCGGCCTGCTCCTCGATGACCTGCTGGACGGTCGAGCCCTCGGCGGGGGCCGCGAGGGCCTCCTCGAGGGTCGCCGAGCCGGCGGCGGCGACGGCGGCCACGACCTTGTCGGCGAGCGCGATGAACTTGTCGTTCTTCGCCACGAAGTCCGTCTCGCAGGCGAGCTGGATCATCGTGACCGAGCCGGTGCCCTCCGCGACGGCCACGAGGCCCTCGCTCGTGGTGCGGTCGGCGCGCTTCGCATTGCCCTTCGCGCCCTTGAGGCGCAGGATCTCGGTCGCCTTCTCGACGTCGCCACCGGCCTCCTCGAGGGCGGCCTTGGTGTCGGACATGCCGGTGCCGAGCTGCTCGCGCAGCGCCTTGAGGTCGGCGATGTTGACGGCCATGTGTCCCCTTACTTCGTCTCGGACGCGGTGGCGTCCGCGGTCTCGGCGGCGGCCTCGTCGGCAGCCTCCGTGGTCTCGGCGGTCTCGGCGGGCTCCGCAGCAGCCTCGGCCTCGACCGTCGCCTCCTCGGCGGCGGGCTCGGTCGCGGCGGCCTCGGCCTGCTCCGCGACGACCTCGGTGGTCTCGGGCGCGGCGGACTCGGTCGCGAGCAGCTCGCGCTCCCACTCGGCCATGGGCTCGGCCTCGTCGGTCGACGAGCCCTGGTGGCGCTCCATGAGGCCCTCGGCGGCGGCGTCGGCGATGATCTTCGTGAGCAGGCCCACCGAGCGGATCGCGTCGTCGTTGCCCGGGATCGGGTACTGCACGTCGTCGGGGTCGCAGTTCGTGTCGAGGATGGCGATGACCGGGATGCCCAGCTTCTTCGCCTCGTCGATCGCGAGGTGCTCCTTGTTCATGTCCACGACCCACAGCGCCGACGGCGTGCGCTGGAGGTTGCGGATGCCGCCGAGCGACTTCTGCAGCTTCGTGAGCTCGCGCTGCTTGAGCAGGAGCTCCTTCTTCGTGAAGCCCGAGCCCGCGACGTCGGCGTAGTCGATCTCCTCGAGCTCCTTCATGCGCGTGAGGCGCTTGGAGACCGTCTGGAAGTTCGTCAGCAGGCCGCCGAGCCAGCGCTGGTTCACGTAGGGCTGGTTGACGCGCGTCGCCTGCTCGGCGATCTGCTCCTGCGCCTGCTTCTTCGTGCCGACGAAGAGGATCGAGCCGCCGCGCGACACGGTCTCCTTGACGAAGTCGTACGCCTTGTCGATGTAGGCGAGCGACTGCTGGAGGTCGATGATGTAGATGCCCGAGCGCTCCGTGAAGATGAAGCGCTTCATCTTGGGGTTCCAGCGACGGGTCTGGTGCCCGAAGTGGACGCCGCTGTCGAGCAGCTGGCGAGTGGTGACGACGGCCATGAGCCATCTCCTGGTTCTCTTGCGGTTGCCGGAGCGGTCGGCGACCGCTCCCCTGGCGCCCTGCGCGACCTCCGCCGGCAGTGCCGGACCGTGGGAGGTCGTCGCGTCGTGGACGCGCGAAGTCACCCCGAGTCGGGGGTGCTCCGGCCATGCTACACGCTCGCAGGGTGGCGGCGGCGCGGCCGCCGCCTCCCCCACAGGCGGTGCCGCTCCCCAGGGAGGCTGCCGGCCGCGCGAACGAGCGCGCCGTCGGTGCATCGTCGCGGCATGCCCCGTCGCCTCCGTCGTCGCTCGCTCGCCGTCGTCCTCGTCGCCGTCGTGCTGCTGATGGCGCCGGCGCGGTGGGCGCCCGCCACGGCCGTCGCGGCCGAGGACGCCGACGCCCCCGCCTCGACGGCGGCGGACGTGCCGGAGTCGCTGCGCGGCTCGCTCGCGTGGCCCGTGCCGCGCGCCGCGGTGCTGCGCGCGTTCGCGGCGCCCTCCGCACCGTGGGGCGCGGGGCACCGCGGCATCGACGTCGCAGCGCTGCCGGGCACGACGGTCGCCGCCGCGACCGCGGGGACCGTCACCTTCGCGGGCACCGTCGTCGACCGGCCCGTCGTGACGATCCGCATGGAGGACGCGCCGTGGGAGGTGCTCGTCACGGTCGAGCCCGTGGCACCGAGCGTCGTCGCGGGCGACGTCGTCGCAGCGGGCGACCCCATCGGCGTGCTCGTCGGCGGCCATCGGCCGTGCGGGGCGTGCATCCACCTCGGCGTGCGCATCGACGGCGCGTACGCGAACCCCATGGGGTTGCTGGGCGCCGAGCGCGCCGTGCTGCTGCCGCTGGGCGCAGCGCCGTGACCGCTGCGGCTACGCGCGCGGGTGCGCGGTGCGATACGACGCGGTGAGGCGCTCGAGCGACACGTGCGTGTAGATCTGCGTCGTGCCGAGGCTCGCGTGGCCGAGCAGCTCCTGCACGGCCCGGAGGTCGGCGCCGCCGTCGAGCAGGTGCGTCGCGGCCGTGTGGCGCAGCGCATGCGGCCCGGCCGGGCCGGATCCGGGCACGTCCTCCAGCAGGCGCGCGACGAGCGCGTGCACCGCCCGCTGCCCCATCCGGCCCCCGCGCACCCCCAGCAGCAGCGCCCGCGTCTCGCGCCCCGTCGCGAGCGCGGGCCGCCCGAGGCGGATCCAGTCGTGCACGGCATCGAGGGCCGGCACGCCGAACGGGACGACGCGCTCCTTGGCGCCCTTGCCGAGCACGCGCACCGTGAGGCGCTCGAGGTCGACGTCGTCGACGTCGAGCCCGACGAGCTCGGACACGCGCAGGGCGCTCGCGTAGAGCAGCTCGACGATCGCGAGGTCGCGGCGCGCGACGGGATCGCCCGTCTCGGCCTCGACCGCCAGCCGCGCGACGATGCCGTCGATCGCGCCGCGGGAGAGGACGCGGGGCAGATGCGCCTCGCGCTTGGGGGTGCGCAGCCGCGCCGCGCCGATCGCGACGCCCTCGCGCTCGAGCCAGGCGCCGAGGCCGCGCGCGCTCGAGCTGCGGCGCGCGAGGGTCGAACGGGCGAGGCCGCGCTCGCTCGCCGCGTACAGCCAGTCGCGCAGCGTCTCGAGGTCGAGGGAGGCGACGTCGTCGATGCCGTGCGCCGTGCAGTGCTCGACGAGGCTGCGCAGGTCGGCGCCGTATGCGCGGACGGTGCGGGGGCTCGCGCCCCGCTCGCGTTCGAGATGCGCGAGGTAGGCGTCGACCGCCTCCTCGACGCGCATCGAACGCACGGGCGCCATGCGGGTCAGCGCTTCCTGCTGAAGCGCTCGACGCGCCCTGCGGCGTCGAGCGCCGCGAGTCGCGCGTGGAGGTCGGCGGGCAGGGGCGAGAGCGAGGGATGCGCGCGGCCGGGCACGACCGAGTGCGCGACGGTATGCGGGTAGACCTCGAGGAGGTTGGCGGACTGCGCCGCGTCGATGCCCTGGAACGCCGTGGGCCCCGCGGCGAGGTCGTCGGCGTACGAGGTGGCGTTCGCGAGGATCACGGGGATGCCGGCGAACGTGCCCGAGCCGTTGACGTGGAGGTGCCCCGAGAGGATCGCGCGCACGTCGCTGCCGGCGAGCACCTCGGCGAGGCGCCGCTCGTCCTGGAACTCGAGCACCTGCATGATGCGGGCGCGATATGGCAGCGGCGGGTGGTGCATGACGAGCAGCGTGCCGTGCTGGGCGGGCTCGGCGAGCACGTCGGCGAGCCACTGCGCCTGCCCGTCGTCGAAGCCGCCGTGGTGGAAGCCGGGAAGGCTCGAGTCGAGCGAGACGATGCGCAGGCCGCCGACGTCGTGCACGTGGTCGTACGGCGCCGCCTCGTCGATGTCGTGCAGCGCGCGCCACATGGGCCCGCGCTCGTCGTGGTTGCCCGCCGCGTACACGACCCGCGCGCCCATCCGGGCGGCGACGGGCTCGACGAGCTCGCGCAGCAGCGCGTAGGCCTCGGGCTCGCCGAGGTCGGTGCAGTCGCCGGAGACGACGAGCGCATCGGCGGTCGGCGCCGCGAGCTCGAGGCGCTCGAGCACGCTGCGCAGGTGCTCGGCCGTGTCGATCGCACCGCCGAGCAGCGCGCCGCCGGCGAGCAGATGCGTGTCGCTCACGTGGGCGACGACGTGCGTCGGGGCGGGATGCTGACCCAGTCCGTCGTGCATGGACCCAAGGCTAGGACGCACCCACCGTCATCCCGGGGCGGCTCGCGGCCCGTGGTCCGCGGCGCGTGGGCCGAGCATCGCTCACGTCGTGCCGCACACTGTGGTCATGGACTCCGCACTGACGACGATCGGGCTGCCGGTCGCCCTCGGCATCATCATGTTCGGCCTCGGCCTCGGCCTCACGCCGGCCGACTTCGCTCGGGTCGCGCGGCATCCGCGCGCCGTCGTCGTGGCGCTCGCATGCCAGCTGCTCGTCCTGCCCGCGATCTGCCTCGGGCTCGTCGCCCTCTTCCAGCTGCCGCCGCTGCTCGCGGTCGGCATGATGATGCTCGCCGCCTCGCCGGGCGGCACGGTCGCGAACCTCTACAGCCACCTCTTCCGCGGCGACGTCGCGCTCAACATCTCGCTCACGGCCATCAACTCGATCATCGCCGTCGTGACGCTGCCGCTCATCACGAACCTCGCGATCGCGATCTTCGACCCGTTCGACGACCAGCTCGGCCTCCAGCTCTCGAAGACGGTCGAGGTGTTCCTCGTCGTGCTCGGTCCTGCGGCGCTCGGCATGCTCGTGCGGCGGCTGAGCCCGACGTTCGCCGACCGCATGGACGTGCCGGTGCGCATCGGATCCTTCGTGGTGCTCGTGGTGGTCATCGCCGGCGCCGTGATCTCGAACTGGGCGATCCTCGTCGAGAACGTCGCGAGCCTCGCCGGCATCACGGCGCTGTTCTGCCTGCTGAGCCTCGCCGTCGGCTACCTCGCGCCGCGCTGGCTCGGCGTCGGGCAGCGCCAGGCGGTCGCATCGTCGTTCGAGATCGGCATCCACAACGCCGTGCTCGCGATCGTCATCGCGCAGACGGTCCTCGGCTCGATCGAGGTGAGCCTGCCCGCCGGCGTCTACGGCGTGCTCATGCTCTTCATCGCAGGCGGCTTCGGCCTGCTCATCCGCGGTCGCGGGTCGGCGATCGCTGCGAGGCCCACCGCGTCCGCCTAGCGACGCGCGGGCGCTCGAGCCTCGTCGAGCACCGCCGCGACGTCCGCGACGACGCGGCACGCGTCGCGGTCGTCGCCGACGTGCAGCCGGATCGCCGCGCGACGCACGAGCCGCTCGAGCTCCGCAGCGTCGCGCTCGGGCAGCCCGGCGAGCAGCGCCCCCTCGCTCGCCGCGACCGCGTCGCGCAGCGCGGCGAGCGTGCGCGCGCCCGCATCCGTGAGCGCGCACAGCTGCGCACGGCGATCGCTCGGGTCGACGCGACGCTCGACGAGCCCCGCGTCGACGAGGTCGTCGACGACGTACGTGAGCACGGTGCGGTCGATGCCGAGGTGCGCGGCGAGCGCACCCTGCCGCGGCGTGGCGCCCTCCAGGGTCTGCAGGATCTGGAAGCCGCGCGGGCCGTGCGGCACCGACGCCGTCGCCGCCTGCGCGCGGCGCTGCCACTCGCGGAACAGCACGCCGAGCGACCAGCCCAGCTCGAGGTCCTCCGCCATGGCTCCAGGGTAGCGGGAATGCGCGGCACAGCAGATAGGTTGTCTCACAACACGATTCGAGGAGGCTTCCGTGGACCACGGGCACCCGCTGCGGCTGGGGACGTTCATCACGCCGAGCGCGGCGCATCCCGAGCGCGTCGTCGCGCTCGCGCAGATCAGCGAGGACGCGGGCTTCGACCTCGTCACGTTCCAGGACCATCCGTACCAGTCGGCGTTCCTCGACACGTGGACGCTGCTGACGTACGTCGCGGCCGAGACCGAGCGCGTGCACCTCTCCCCCAACGTGCTGAACCTGCCGCTGCGCCCCGCACCCGTCACGGCGCGCGCGGCTGCATCGCTCGACCTGCTCTCTGGCGGGCGGCTCGAGCTCGGCATCGGGGCCGGCGGGTTCTGGGACGCGATCGCCGCGATGGGTGGCCGGCGTCTGAGCATCGCCGAGTCGATCGACGCCCTGCGGGAGGGCATCGGCGTCATCCGCGACCTGTGGGACGTCGACGCGCGCGGTCCGGTGCGCGGCGGCGAGCACTACCCGGTGGCAGGGGCCAAGCGCGGCCCGGAGCCCGCGCATCGCATCCCGATCCACGTCGGCGCTTACAAGCCCCGCATGCTGCGGCTCACCGGCGAGGTCGGCGACGGTTGGCTCCCCTCCCTGCCCTACCTGCAGCCCGGCGACGTCGCCGCGGGCAACGCGCGCATCGACGCGGCCGCGACGGCGGTCGGGCGGGATCCGAGCGAGATCCAGCGCCTCCTCAACATCCGCGGCGACGAGCCGCTCGACGAGCTCGTGCGACTCGCGCTCGAGGACGGTGTCTCGACGTTCATCGTCATGGGCGACGACGAGCGCGTGCTGCGCGGCTTCGCCGAGGGCACGGGCGCCGCGCTGCGCGAGACCGTCGCCGCCGCGCGCGCGGCGGCCGGCACGCGCGCCCCCGGCCGATCCGCCGTCGCGCTCGCGGCACGCCGCGAGGGCATCGCGTACGACGAGCTGCCCGAGTCGCTGCGCGATCGCGCCATCGAGCCGGGCGACGTCGGCTACGCACGCGTGCGCTCCGGAGCCATGCGCGGGGGCTCGCCGGGCCTGGTCCTGCAGCCGAGGACGGTCGAGGAGGTCGTCGACGCCGTCGCCGTCGCCCGCGCCCATCCGCACGTGCCGCTCGGCGTGCGCTCGGGCGGGCACGGCATCAGCGGGCGATCGACGAACGACGGCGGGCTCGTGATCGACGTGGGTGCGCTCGACGCCATCGAGGTCGTCGACGAGGCCGAGCGCATCGTGCGCATCGGGCCGGGAGCGCGCTGGGTCGAGGTCGCCGCCGCGCTCGCGCCGCACGGCTGGGCGATCTCGAGCGGCGACTACGGCGGGGTCGGCGTCGGCGGGCTCGCGACCGCCGGCGGCGTGGGCTTCCTGGGACGCGAGCACGGGCTCACGATCGACAACGTCGTCGGTGCCGAGGTCGTGCTCGCCGACGGATCCGTCGTGCGCGCCTCGGCGACCGAGCGGCCGGAGCTGCTCTGGGCGATCCGCGGCGCCGGCGCCAACGTCGGCATCGTGACGTCCTTCGACATCCGCGCCGCGGAGGTCGGGCAGGTCGGCTTCGCGCAGCTCGCCTTCCAGGTCGACGACGTCGCGCGGTGGCTCGAGGCGTTCGGCGCGACGATGGAGGCGACGCCGCGCGACACGACGCTCTTCGCCATCCTCGGCCGCGGCCGGCCGGGCGAGCCTGCGATCGCCCAGGTGATGGGCGTCGTCGACTCCGCCGATCCCGACACGATCCTCGAGCGGCTGAACGCCTTCGCGGCGCTCGCGCCGCTCGTGAGCCAGCAGGTGACGCTCGCGACCTACGACCAGGTCATGGCCGCGTTCGAGGGCGAGCATCGGGGCGTCGGCGAGCCGACGTTCCGCTCGGCGCTCGTGCGCTCCCTGGGCGGCGAGGTCGCGCGCCGGTCCGCGGCGCTCGTGGGCTCGGGCTCGGCCCCGTGGTTCCAGATCCGCTCGATGGGCGGTGCGATCGGCGACCTCGCGCCCGACGAGACGGCGTTCGCGCATCGCGACGCGGGCTTCTCCATCACCGCGATCGGCAGGTCGGGCACGTTCGACGCGCTCTGGCGCGACCTCGAGGAGGTGTCGGAGGGGCTGTACCTCAGCTTCGAGCAGCGCACGGATCCGGCGCTCCTCGAGCGCGCCTTCCCGCCGCCGACCCTCGCGCGGCTGCGTGCGATCAAGACCGAGGTGGACCCGACGGGGCTCTTTCGCGACAACTTCTTCGTGGGCGTCCCCGCCGCATCGGCGAGCGATGCGACCGCGTCGGGGTCGACGCGGGCGGCGTGAGCGCTCAGCGGGAGGACCGCACCCATCCCGCTCCCCGCTGCTCGACCGCGCCGGAGAGGTCGAGCAGCCCGAGCGTCGCGCGCACCTGAGCGATCGACATGCCGGCGCGCGCGGCGAGGTCGTCGACGTCGCGCGGCTGCCGCACGCTCAGCGCATCGAGCACGCGCGTCTCGTCGGCGCCGACGCGAGCCGCGAGCCCCTGCGGCTCGGCGTCGCCGTCGACGAGCGCCCGCATCTCGTCGGCACCCTGCACGAGCTGCGCGCCGTAGTCGCGGATGAGGCGGTGGCATCCCGCGCTCGCACCGCTCGTCACGGGACCGGGCACGGCGCCGAGCGGTCGCCCGAGCGTCGCGGCGTGGCCGGCGGTGTTGATGGATCCGGAGCGCACGCTCGCCTCGACGACGACCGTCGCCTGCGCGAGCGCGGCGATGAGCCGATTGCGCGCGAGGAACCGCCAGCGCGAGGGCGTCGAGCCGCACGGCACCTCCGCCACGAGGGCTCCCTCGCGCTCGACGCGACGCAGGAGGTCGTCGTTGCCGGGCGGGTAGAGCCGATCGAGCCCGCCTGCCATGACGGCGATCGTCGTGCCGCCGATTGCCATCGTCGCTCGATGCACGCACGCGTCGATGCCGTACGCCGCGCCCGACACCGTCGCGAAGCCGTGCCGCACGAGGCCCTCGACGGCCTCCATCGCGACGTGCTCGCCGTAGCCGCTCGCGGCGCGGGAGCCGACGAGGGCGATCGAGCGGTCGAGCTCCACGAGCGCCGCGAGCGATCCGCGCACCCACAGGGCCGCAGGCGCGTGCGGGCCCAGGTCGTCGAGGCCGATCGGCCACTCGGCGGCGACCGGGCTCAGCAGCGTCTGCCCCCACGCCGCGCCCTGCTCGAGCGCGCGGCGGACGCGGGCGTCGTCGAGCCGCGGGCGCCAGCGGTCGACCGCGGCATCCATGTGCCGCACGAGGTCGGGCGCGGCCTCGCCCGCCTCTGCGAGCCAGCGCGAGGGCGCTGCGCCGTCGACGAGGAGCTCGAGCGCGCGGACGTCGCCGAGCGCCTCGCGCGCCGCGCCTGCCACGGCGTCGCCGGGCTCGGGGATGCACGACCACGCCGCGGCGGCGAACAGGCGCAGCACGGTCTCATCGTCGGCAACGGCGAGGCTCGGCGGCGCGACGCCGGCGACGAGCTCGCGCAGCACACCCTCCGGCAGTCGGAACCTGGTCACGTCGGGACCCCCTGTCGGTAGAAGAGCGCGCGGCCGACGTGCTCGCGCGCGACGGGCTCGTCGTCGAGGTCGGCCACGGTGTGCGCGACGCGCAGCGTGCGGTCGTAGCCGCGCATCGAGATCGCGCCGCGCGCGAGCGCATCGTCGAGCGGCGCGACGACGTCGGGCGGCAGCGGATGCGTCCGGCGCAGCCACGGGCCGTCGACCTGCCCCATCGCGCGCCAGGGCGTGCCGCGCAGGCGATGCGCAGCCCGCTCGCGCGCCGCGGCGACGCGCTGCCGTGCGACGTGCGTGGAGGTGCGCGGCTCGTCGGCGCGCATCGCCGCCTCGACCGGGCGCACTCGATCGACCGTGACCTGCAGGTCGACGCGGTCGAGGAGCGGCCCCGACAGCCGACCGAGGTAGCGCCGCCGCTGCTGGGGCGCGCAGCGGCACTGGCCCGTGCCGTGCTGGCCGCACGGGCACGGATTGGCGGCGAGCACGAGCTGGAACGCCGCGGGGAAGACGGCGGTCGCAGCCGAGCGGTGGATCTCGATGAGCCCCGACTCCAGCGGCTCCCGGAGGCCGTCGAGCACGACGCGCGAGAACTCGGGGCTCTCGTCGAGGAAGAGCACGCCGTGGGAGGCGCGCGAGACGGCGCCCGGACGGATGAGCGCACCGCCGCCGCCCACGAGCGCGCCCGCGGTCGCCGAGTGATGCGGCGCCTCGAACGGCGGCGTGCGGTCGAGCGACGCGCACGCGATGCCCGAGAGCGACCGCATGGAGGCGACGTCGAGCGCCTGCCCCACGTCGAGCTCGGGCAGCAGACCCGGCAGGCGCGACGCGAGCATCGTCTTGCCGGCGCCCGGCGGGCCGAGCATGAGCATGTGGTGCGCGCCTGCCGCCGCGACCTGCAGCGCCTCGACGGCGTGGAGGTTGCCGATGACGTCGGCGAGGTCGGGCACGGCACGCGGCGCCTCGGGCGGCACGCGCAGCGTCGCCGGCTCCACCGGCACCGGCTCGACGTCGGCGCCGAGGGCGATGGCCGCCTCGCGCAGGCTCGCGACGGCGCGCACCCGCACGCCCTCGACGAGGGATGCCTCGTCGGCGTTCGCATGCGGCACGAGCACCTCGTCGGCGCCGTCGAGCGCGGCGGCGCGCACGAGCGGCAGCACGCCGCGCAGCGGCTGCAGGCGGCCGTCGAGGCCGAGCTCGCCGAAGAGGGCCGCGTCGCGCTCGGCCGGCACGACGCCGATCGCGCGCAGCACGGCGATCGCCATCGGCAGGTCGAGGTGCGTGCCGGCCTTCGGCAGCGACGCGGGCGTGAGGTTGATGACGACGCGGGTCGAGGGGAACTCGAAGCCGGACGTCTCGATCGCCGACTGCGTGCGGTGCTGCGCCTCGCGGATGGCGGCGTCGGGCATGCCGACGACGCGCACGCTCGGGAGCCCGCTCGCGACGTCGACCTCGACGTCGACGCGGCGCCCCGCGAGCCCCTGCAGCGCGACGGTGCGGGCGGCGCCGACGACGCGCAGGATCGCCGTCATCGGATGCCCCGCACGTGCTCGAGGCGCATGGGCTCGTCGGAGGGGGCATCGACCGCGATCGCGTCGAGCCGCATGGGGCCGCGCACGTCGCGCGCCTGCATCCACAGCGTCGCGAGCGTGCGGAGGCGGCGGACCTTGTCGCGCGTGATGGCCTCGAGCGGATGCCCGAAGCGGCGACCCCGACGAGTCTTCACCTCGACGAACACCCACGTGACGCCGTCGCGGGCGACGACGTCGAGCTCGCCGTGACGGCAGCGCCAGTTCCGGTCGACGATGCGCATGCCGGCCCGCCGCAGCAGGTCGGCGGCGGCGTCCTCGCCGTCTCGTCCGAGTCGATCCTTGGGATGCATGCCGAGCATCCCACCGCGCACGCCCGTCGGCGGGCGCCCGGCGACCACCCGACTCGGGTCGGATGCTCCGCACGCCCGCCTGGGAGGGACGCGTGGGCCGCGTCAGATCGTGACGCCGGGCTCGGGCGTCACCCATTGCACGAGCTGCCAGACGATGCCGTTGGCGTCGAGGTACTGGCAGTAGCGCTCGCCCCACGGCTCGGTCTCGGGCGGCGTCGCGACCGTCGCGCCCTCGGCGACGATGCGTGCGTGCTCGGCGTCGAGATCGTCGACGACGAAGGCGAGCAGCAGGCCGTCGCGCACGCTGCCCGCGTGCGACCGCGGGCGGAACGACGCCAGTCCCTCGCGGAGGAGGACGATGTTCGCACCGCCGTCCTGGTGCGCGAGCGAGATGACGCCGTCGGCCGTCATGACGCGCGCGAACCCCAGGTGGCGGGTGGCGAAGTCGGCCGACGCCTGCGGATCGGGCACGGTGAGGGACAGGGCGGTGGCGGTGATCCTCATGGGGCTCCTCGTCTCGAGCGAATACCTTGTGCGATGTACAAGGTATTACGCTGGAGCTGCATTCCCGACGCGCAAGACGCGCACGTCCCCGAAGGAGCAGCCGTGGCACGAGCCCTCGTCGACCTGCTCTGGCGCGACCATCCAATGGCTCCGGGCAGGGGCGCTCGAGGACCCCGTGCGAAGGCGACCACCGACGCGGTCGTGGAGGCGGCGATCGCCCTCGCCGACCGCGACGGCATCGACGCCGTCACGATGCGCGCGCTCGCCGCCGCCGCCGGCGTCACCGGCACCGCCGTCTACACGCACGTGCCATCGAGGGACGACCTGCTCGTGCTCATGGTCGACGCCGTGCGCGCGAACCGCAGCCATCCGTCTCTCGCCGGCGCGACCTGGCGCGACCGCGTGCGTGCCCTCGCCGAGCACCATCGCGCCGAGCACCTCGCGCATCCCTGGCTGCTCGACGTCGACGACCAGCGCTCCGCGATCGGACCGGGCACGATCGCCGCCTACGACCACGACCTCCATGCCTTCGACGACCTCGGTCTCGACGACGTCGCCCGCGACGCGGCGCTCGCCTTCGTGATCGACGCGGCGCGCGCCTCGGCGCGAGCGCTCCGCGCAGAGCGGACGGCGGCCGACGCGGGCGCGACCTGGGCCGCGTCCGCCGAGCGGCTCGCCGCCTACGTCGGCGACGCGCATCCGCTCGCTCGGCGTGTGGGCGCCGCGGCGGGCGCGCAGATGGGGGCTCCGGCGAGCGCCGAGCACGCCTGGGCGTTCGCGCTCGCGCGCGTGATCGACGGGCTGGCCGCGCTCGTCGACCCGGCCTGAGCGACCGGCGCGGACCGCGACGCCGAAGGCGTCAGCCCTCGATCGCGAGGTCCTTCGGCAGCTCGAGGTCGCGGTCCGAGAGCTCCTCGACGTTGACGTCCTTGAACGTCAGGATGCGCACGTTCTTCACGAACCGGTCGGCGCGGTAGATGTCCCACACCCACACGTCGGTGAGCTCGAGCTCGAAGTAGAAGTCGTTGCCCGCGTCCTGCCGCGTCAGCCTCACGTCGTTCGCGAGGTAGAAGCGGCGCTCCGTCTCGATGACGTAGCGGAACGTGCCGACGACGTCGCGGTACTCGCGGAAGAGCTGCAGCTCGACCTCGCGGTCGTAGTCGTCGATGTCCTCTGGCTCCACGTCGTCGATCCTACGCGGCGACGGAGGCGGCCGCGGCACCGCCGGCCTTGAGCCACGTGCGCCGATGGAGCCTCGTGGGTCCGAGCGCGCGGATGCCGTCCATGTGCACGGCGGCGGCGTAGCCCTTGTTCGAGGCCCAGCCGTAGCCGGGGTGCTCGGCGTCGTGCGCGACCATGAGCGCGTCCCGCTCGACCTTCGCGACGCACGCGGCACCGGCGACCGAGGCGCAGTCGCGGTCGGCCTTCGGGCGCAGCGTGATCGCCAGCGGGCGTCGCAGCCGCGGGCTCAGCCAGTCGTGGGAGCCGTCGAGGAGCAGCGCGCTCGCGACGACGTCGACGCCCGCGGCGTGCAGCTCCTCGAGCGCACGACGGCCGGCGAGCGCGAGCGCGGCCATGATGCCGACGGCGTCGATCTCGGCAGCCGAGGCGTGGCCGACGGCGGCGACGCCCCATGCGCGCACGAGCGGGGCGGTGCGCTCGCGCGACCTCGCCGTCATCGCCTTCGAGTCGCGCAGCCCCTCCGGCACCGCGTCGCATCGGGCGAGCGCGAACGCGCCGACCGTCACGGGGCCGGCGAGCGCACCGCGGCCGACCTCGTCCATGCCGATCACGAGCGGACGCTCGTCCCACAGCGTGCGCTCGACCTCGAGGGTCGGCTCGACGATCATCGTCGCGACCCGATCACTCGCCGCCGGCGCCCACGCCCGAGTACACCTCGTCGTGGTCGTCGATCCATTGCCAGCGCGACACGGGCCAGGAGACGACGATCGCGCGGCCGACGACGTCGGAGATCGGCACGAAGCCGCCCGTCGGGTCGTCCATGTGCGCGCGGGAGTCGGCGGAGTGGTAGCGGTTGTCGCCCATGACCCAGAGGTGTCCCTCGGGCACCGTGACGTCGAAGTCGGTGCCGGAGGCGGGCAGCCCCTCCTGGTCGAGCGTGACGTAGGCGCTCTCGTCGATCGGCACGCCGTTGATCGTCAGCTGGCCGAAGTCGTTGCAGCACACCACGTGATCGCCCGGCAGGCCGATGACGCGCTTGATGAGGTAGCCATGGCTGTCGTCGGGTGCGAGGCCCACGAACGTCAGGAACCAGTCCACGGCGCCGGCGACGCCGTCGGGCTGGTCGACCTGCGGCGCAGGCAGCCAGCCGTCGGGATCCTCGAAGACCACGACGTCGCCGCGCTCGAGCTGCACGAGATCGGGCGTCAGCAGGCTCACGATGACGCGATCGTCGACCTCGAGCGTGTCGGCCATCGACGGCGACGGGATGTAGAAGGGCCGCACGAGGAACGTCTTCACGAGGAACGAGATGACGAGCGCCGCGAGGAAGATGACCGCGAGGTCTCGAAGGAACAGGACGATCGTCCTGGATCCGCGCCCGTCGGCCTTCGTCGCCATGTCCCGCCCTTCGCCAGCCTCCAAGCCTAGGTGCCGCTCGCGTGCACGAGCGACGACGCGAGCATGCATCCGCCCACTTCGTTGCGCGATCGTGCTGTTCGAGCGTCGCTCATGTCCTCGGCGCTGGACGGCGCCGTGCGGACACGACGAAGGGGACCGGCGAACCGGTCCCCTCGCATCGAGATCTCGCGTCGACGATCAGGCGTCGCGCTTCTCCTTGATCTTCGCAGCCTTGCCGCGCAGGCCACGCAGGTAGTAGAGCTTCGCGCGACGCACGTCGCCCTTCGAGACGACCTCGATCTTCTCGATGACGGGCGAGTGCACGGGGAACGTGCGCTCGACGCCGACCTGGAACGACACCTTGCGCACCGTGAAGGTCTCGCCGATGCCGCGGCCCTGGCGCGCGATCACGTGGCCCTGGAAGATCTGCACACGCGAGCGCGAGCCCTCGACGATGTTGACGTGGACCTTCACGTTGTCGCCTGGGCGGAAGTCGGGGACGTCCGAGCGCAGCGAGGCTGCGTCGAGCTGGTCGAGGATGTGCATGATCGTTCGCAATCCGCGGCCGCCACAGGTCGACCGCTCTTCAGGAGTGGATGTTCGGGTGCGCCTGCTCGCTCCCCTGTGGCAGAGGATGCGCATGGCACAAGTGCCAATCCTGCCATACGCGGCAGGCGGTCGCCACCCGACGGGCGCCGTCAGCCGCCGGGACCGCGCTCGATGCGGATGGTCGTGCCGGCCTGCGGACCCGTGGCGCGCTCGAACACGGCGTCCGACGCGACGATGGGGCGCCCGGCCGCCTCGTCGACGAACGCCTGCACGCGCGCGCGGGTCTCGAGCAGCAGCATCCGCAGCTGCACCCAGGCGATGGCGAAGCCGCCGAGGATCACGAGGAGCCCGAGCACCGCGGCGAGCGCGTTCGACGCCGTGAGGGCGCCCGCTCCGACGAGCGTCGTGAGCGCGCTGCCCGCACCCGCGCCGGAGCCGTCGACGACGAGCATGCCGAGCACGACGATCGCGAGCAGCCAGGGACCGACGACGCGCACGTCGTGCCACGTCGTCGCCCGCGGTCCGCGCACCTCCTTGCGAGCGAACGTGAGTCCCGCGACGACGGCGATCTGCACCGCCAGGAACGGGGCGAGCAGGCCGAGCGGCACGAGCGCCTGTGCGAGCGGCGCCCCGAAGAGGCCGCGCCCGACGAGCACCCACGCCGGCAGCACGACGACCGAGGCGATCATGATCCACAGGAACGCGCGGCGCATGGCGCGAGCGTAGCGAGCGGCGTCGGCGACGCGCCCGTGCGTTCGCTCGCAGCGGGCTATGAGGCCATGGGGTCCGTGGGATCGGCGGACGGCGGCAGCAGGTCGGGCCGCACGCGTCGCGTCCGCTCGATCGCCTGCTCGCGCCGCCAGGCGGCGACGCGGCCGTGGTCGCCGGAGCGCAGCACCTCCGGCACGTCGAGGCCGCGCCACGTCGCGGGCTTCGTGTAGCTCGGATGCTCGAGCAGGCCGTCGCTGTGGCTCTCCTCGACGATCGACTCCGGATTGCCGACCATGCCGGGCACGAGGCGGGTGATGGCCTCGAGCATCGCGACGACGGCGACCTCGCCGCCGTTCAGCACGTAGTCGCCGAGGCTCAGCTCGCGCACGCGCGCACGGGTCGCGACGTGCTCGGCGACGCGCGCGTCGATGCCCTCGTAGCGTCCGCAGGCGAAGACGAGGTGCGATGCGCCGGCGAGCTCGTGCGCGATCGCCTGCGTGAACCGCTCCCCGCGGGCGACGGGAAGACGACGACGGTCTCGGCGGACGCCTCGTCGGCCGCGAGCACGGCGTCGAGCGCCTCGCCCCACGGCTCGGGCTTCATGACCATGCCCGCCCCGCCGCCGTAGGGGGTGTCGTCGACCGTGCGATGCCGGTCATGGGTGTGCTCGCGCAGGTCGTGGACGTGCGTCTGGACGATGCCGCGCTGCCGACCACGTCCGAGCAGCGAGACGTCGAGCACCGAGAAGAACTCGGGGAAGATCGTGACGACGTCGACGCGCACGTCAGTCCTTCGAGGCGGTCGCCTCGGATGCGGGCTGCGCCGGGGCGTCGTCCTCCGGAGCGTCCTGCGCCGACGCCTCCGCGGCGTCGTCCGTCGCCGGGGCGTCGTCGCCCGCATCCTCGCCGAGGTCCGCGCGGCGCGCGGCGCCCTGCGGCTCGGGCTCGGCATCCGCGGGATCCGGGTCCTCGAAGAGCCCGCCGGGCGGGGTGATCTCGATGCGGCCGCGCTGCAGGTCGACGACCGGCACGAACGCGCGCACGAACGGCAGCAGCACCTCCGTGTCGCCGTTGGCGATGACGAGCAGGTCCTGCGCCGGCATGGGGTCGATGCGCGCGATGCGCCCGACCATGACGCCGTCGCGCCACACCTCGAGGTTCGCGAGCTGGTGCTGGTACCAGGCGTCCGGCTCGCTCGGCAGCTCCGTGGCGTCCTGCTCGACCCACAGCACGGCCTTCACGAGCGTCTCGGCCTCGGTGCGATCGTCGATGCCCTCGAAGAAGCCGACCGGGTTGCCGTTGAACACCTTGAAGTCGGTGAGGCGCAGCGTCTTGCGGTGCCACTTCGACGAGGTCGGCACCTGCAGCGAGAACTCGGCACCGGGCACGAAGCGACGCTCCGGCTCGTCGGTGTAGAGCTCGATCTTCAGCGCACCCTTGAGCCCGTGCGCCTTCGTGAGGCGGCCGACGCGCAGCTGGGTGCGCGTGCGCTCAGGAATCGGTGTCCACCACGTCGACGCGGACGCGGCGCCCCTGCGCGAGCGCACCGACGACGGTGCGCAGCGCGGTCGCGGTACGGCCTCCACGGCCGATGACGCGGCCGAGGTCCTCGGGTGCACGCGCACCTCGAGGACCTCGCCGCGGGGGGTCTCGCGGGACGCCACGGCGACCTCGTCCGGGCGATCCACGATGCCCTTGACGAGGTGCTCCAGCGCCGCCACGAGCATGGGCTACTCGCCCTTGGTCTCGGCGTCGCCCTCGGCGGGCGTCGCGTCGGCAGCGTCCTCGGCCGGCGCCTCGGCAGCGTCGTCGGCGGGAGCCTCGGCGGGCTCCTCCGCCTTCTTCTCCGCCTTCGGCTTCAGCACGGGCGCCTTCTTCTCGTCGGCGACGAACTGCGCCTTGCCCTCGGGCTGCTGCACGGTCGAGACCGCGTTCTCGTCGCCCTGGAACCGGCCCCAATCGCCCGTGAGCTTGAGGATCGCGGCGACCTGCTCGGTCGGCTGCGCGCCGACGCCGAGCCAGTACTGCGCACGCTCGCCGTCGACCTCGATGCGCGAGGGGTTCTCGGTCGGGTGGTAGAGGCCGATCTCCTCGATCACGCGGCCGTCGCGCTTGGTGCGCGAGTCGGCGACGACGATGCGGTAGTAGGGCGCGCGCATCTTGCCGAAGCGCTTGAGTCGGATCTTGACAGCCACAGTTCTCCTGGTGGTTCTCGTGAGGTGTGTGCACCCCTCGGGCCGCGGCGGGGACGCGGGGAGGGAAGGCGGTGGGAGCCTGCGCCGCCCGGTAGAGGGTGGGTGGAGCGGACTCGACCCACCATTCTGGCATACCTGCGCGGTCGATCGCGTCCCGTGACGCGCGTCCCGCATCCGCGGGAGCGCGCGCCCGTACGCTGGCGCCATGGACTTCGCCCTCTCCGCACGCGGCACCCTCGGCGTCGAGTGGGAGCTGCAGCTCGTCGACCGCTCGACGCGCGACCTCGCGCCCGTCGCGCCCGCCGTGCTCGCTCGCATCGGCGACGGCCGGGTGAAGGGCGAGTTCCTGCAGAACACCGTCGAGCTCGTCACCGGCATCCACGACTCGACGCAGGCCGCGATCGACGAGGTGCGCGAGCTGCGCGACCTCGTGGTGGAGGCGGCGGATGCGGAGGGCGTCGACGTCATCGGCTCGGGCACGCATCCGACGGCGCAGTGGCGCGGCCAGCCCGTCACCGACTCCCCCAGGTACCGCAGGCTCATCGAGCACGGCGGATCCTGGGCGGAGCGGCTGCTCATCTTCGGGGTGCACACGCACGTCGGCCTCGACCGCCCGGAGCGCCAGGCCATCCCCGTGCTGCACGCGCTGCTCGACCACCTGCCGCTCATCCTCGCCCTGTCGGCGTCGAGCCCCTACTGGGCCGGCCACGACTCCGGCTACGCGTCGCAGCGGGCGATGCTCTTCCAGCAGATCCCGAACGCGGGCCTGCCGCCCGAGATGCCCGACTGGGCCACGTGGGAGCGCGTCGCCCACGATCTCGTGCACGTCGGCGCGGCGGACGGGCTCACGGAGCTGCGATGGGACGTGCGGCCGTCGCCGCGACTCGGCACCGTCGAGGCGCGCATCGCCGACGGCGCACCGTCCCTCGCGCACGTGCACGCCGTGACGGCGCTGACCCACTGCCTCGTCGAGGAGCGCCTGCGGGCGATCGACGAGGGCACGGCGCCGGAGCGCATCCCCTCGTGGCTCGTCCGCGAGAACCGGTGGCGCACGGCGCGCTTCGGCCTCGACGCCGTGATGATCACGACCGCCGACGGCGCCACGATGCGGGTCGCGGAGGTGCTGCACTCCACGCTCGAGCGGCTCGAGCCGATCGCCGAGGAGCTGGGCGCGACCGAGGGCATCGCCGCGGCGGTGCAGGTGCTCGCGGACGGCGGCTCCGCGGCGCAGCAGCGCGAGGCGATGATCGCGGGGGCATGCCCGCGGTGCTCGAGCAGCTCGTCGACGCGATGCGCTCCTAGCCCGCAGGGCGCGAGAAGGCGGCGAGGAACGCCGTGCGGACGGCGGGCTCGCCCTCGACGAGCACCACCGCATCCCCGATCAGACCTCGTACCCCTGCTCGGCGATGAACGCCTCCGGCTCCTGCTCGGCGGCCCGCGGGTCCATCCACAGGAACTCGAGGACGATGCCGTCGGGGTCCTGCACCGCGTGCTGCACCATGAAGCCGTGGTCCTGCGCCTCGCGGGCCTCGGTGCCGCCGGCGGCCAGCGCCTTGGCCGCGATCTCCGCGACGGCCTCGCGGGAGGGCTGGCTGATGGCGACGAGCACCTGCGCCGTCGTGGCGGAGCCGGCGCCCTGCTTCGTCGTGAAGGCCTGGAAGTGCTCGCGTCGGAGGATCATGAGGGAGATCGCGTCCGAGACGACGACGCACGCCGCGTCCTCGTCGGCGCAGTGCGGCTCGATCCTCCAGCCGAGGCCCTCGTAGAACGCCGTCGCGCGGTCGAGGTCGGCGACGGGCAGGTCGACGAACACCATCGTGGACATGCGGGCTCCGCTCGGATGCGGCAACCCGCCGTCGGGTCGTGCGGCCCGATGCTCGCAATGCGCGAGCGTGCGGTCGAGAGGCGGCGCGGAGTGCGCGAATCCAGACCCTCGTGACGCTGAGCGCCTCCAGGTGCTGGATCCGCGCACGTCCGACCCGCCGCTGCCTCAGGCGTTCTTCGCGTCGCGCCAGTCGAGGAAGGGGCGCACCTTCTCGACGTCGTAGCCGTCGGCGGTGTCGTCGCCCGAGATCGACACCGTGATGAGGCGCGTGCCGAGCGCGTGCAGCGCGTCGAGGCGCTCGATGCCGAGACCGCCGACGCCCTGGCGCACGCTCGCGCCGTTCGAGACGACCATCTGCGAGATGTCGCGGCCGACGGCGTCCGCGTGGCCCTGCAGCACGTCGAGCTTGTGCTGCAGCTCGTCGGGGCCCGCGAACGAGTGCCAGACGTCGGCGTGCTGCGCGACGATGCGCAGCGTCTTGCGCTCGCCGCCGCCGCCGATGAGCACGGGGATGTCGCGCACCGGGCCCGGGTTGAGGCGCGCGAGGCGTCGCTCGATCCTGGGCATCGCGTCGGCGAGCGCACCGATGCGCGTGCCCGGCGTGCCGAACTCGTAGCCGTACTCCTCGTAGTCGCGCTCGAACCAGCCGGCGCCGATGCCCAGCACGAAGCGGCCGTTCGAGATGTGGTCGAGCGTGCGCGAGACGTCGGCGAGCAGGTCGGGATTGCGGTACGAGTTGCAGAACACGAGCGGGCCGAGCTCGACCCGTTCGGTGGCCTGCGCCCACGCGGCGAGCTGCGTCGTGCACTCGAAGTGCTCGCCGTCGGGCTCGCCGGACAGCGGGAAGAAGTGGTCCCAGTTGAACACGGCGTCGACGCCCATGTCCTCGAGTCGACGCACGGCGTCGAGCGACTGCTGGAAGGTGGCGTGCTGCGGCGAGACCTGCACGCCGATGCGGGTGGGGATGTCGGTTGCGACCATGCGATCGAGCCTACGCGCGCCCCGCCCCGTCAGGATGGGGAGCATGGACGCACGCCGCATCGACCTCGACGCCTGGCCCCGTCGCGAGCACTTCGCGCACTACCGCGAGCGCGTGCCGTGCACGCATGCGACGACGGTCGAGCTCGACGTCACGGCGTTCGCGGCGACGCTCGCCGCGTCGAGCAGGAAGACCTACGTGGCCCAGATCTGGGCGATCGCCACGGTCGTGCAGCGGCACGAGGCGCTGCGGATGACGCTCGTCGACGGCGAGCCGGCGCTCTGGGACGTCGTGCATCCCGCCTTCACGGTCCTGCGCCCGGCGACCGAGGCCTTCGCGTGCGTGTGGGCGCCCTACGACGCGGACTTCGCGGCCTTCCACGCGGCGGCGGCCTCGGTGCTCGCGGAGCACCGCACGACCGAGGGGCTCTTCCCCATGGGGCCGCCGCCCGCCAACGCCTTCGACGTCTCGAGCCTGCCGTGGACGTCCTTCACCGGCTTCTCGCTGCAGGTGCGCGACGCGTGGGACCATCTCGCCCCCATCGTGACCCTCGGGCGATACGTCGAGCGCGGCGCGCGCACGATGCTGCCGCTGTCGCTGCAGATCCACCACGCCGCCGCCGACGGCGTCCACGTCGCGCGCGCGCTCGAGGACCTGCAGGCGCTGCTCGCCGAGCCGGAGTGGGCCCGCTAGCGTCCGCCGAGCATGCGCTGCAGGGCGGCCTGATCCTCGGGGCTCAGGTTCGCGAGGTCGGGCTGTTGCTGGCCGCCACCGAAGACGGATCCCTGCGCGGGTGCGGGCGCGACGGCGGGCTGCTGCGCGCGCTTGGCGGGGTTGCCCGACCGCTTGCCCTTCGACTGCTTCGGCTGCGGCTGCCGCTTGCCCATGCCGTGGGCGCCCGGCACGGGACCCATCCCGGGGATGTTCGGCATGCCGCCCTTCGCGACGGTCTTCATCATCTTCGCCGCCTGCTCGAAGCGCTGCATGAGCTGGTTGACGTCGGTGACGGTCACGCCGGCGCCCTTCGCGATGCGCAGGCGGCGCGAGCCGTTGAGGATCTTCGACTGCTTCCGCTCGCGCGGGGTCATCGAGAGGATGATCGCCTCCGTGCGCGCGAACTCGCGCTCGTCGAAGCCGTCGATCGCCTCGCGCAGGCCCTTCGCGCCGGGCAGCATCCCGAGCATCTGCTTGAAGTTGCCCGCCTTGCGCACCTGCTGGAGCTGCTTCAGGAAGTCCTCGAGCGTGAAGGTGTCGGTGAGCATCGCCTCGGCGACGCGGCGCGCCTCCTCCTCGTCGAACGACTTCTGCGCCTGCTCGATGAGGGTGAGGATGTCGCCGAGGTCGAGGATGCGGCTCGCCATGCGGTCGGGGTAGAACGGCTCGAAGTCGTCGAGGCGCTCGCCCGTGGAGGCGAACATGATCGGCTTGCCCGTGATGCCGCGGATCGACAGCGCTGCGCCGCCGCGCGAGTCGCCGTCGAGCTTCGTGAGCACGACGCCCGTGAAGTCGACGCCCTCCTGGAAGGCCTTCGCGGTGTTCGCAGCGTCCTGTCCCGTGAGCGAGTCGACGACGAACAGCACCTCGTGCGGGTCGATCGCCTTCCGGATGCGAGCCGCCTGCTGCATGAGGTCGGCGTCGATGCCGAGGCGACCGGCGGTGTCGACGATCACGACGTCGTGCTGCCGGCTGCGCGCGAGCGCGACTCCGTCGCGCGCGACCCGCACGGGGTCGCCGACCCCGTTGCCGGGCTCGGGCGCGTAGACCGCGACGCCCGCCTGGCCGGCGACGACCTCGAGCTGCGTGACGGCGTTGGGGCGCTGGAGGTCGGCGGCGACGAGGATCGGCGTGTGGCCCTCGCCCGCGAGGTGCTTCGCGAGCTTGCCGGCGAGCGTCGTCTTGCCCGCACCCTGGAGGCCGGCGAGCATGATGATCGTCGGCGGGTTCTTCGCGAGCTCGAGGCGGCGCTGCTCGCCGCCGAGGATCCCGACGAGCTCGTCGTTGACGATCTGCACGACCTGCTGCGCCGGGTTGAGGGCGCTCGAGACCTCCGCGCCGAGCGCGCGCTCGCGGATCCGCCCGTGAAGTCCTTCACGACGTCGAGCGCGACGTCGGCGTCGAGCAGCGCACGGCGGATCTCGCGGACGGTGCCGTCGATGTCCGACGGCGTCAGCCGACCCTTCGTGCGCAGCTTCGCGAGGGATTCGGTGAGCCGGGAGGAGAGAGAGCCGAACGCTGCCATGGTGCCTCCGATGGTACCGGCGCGGCGCGGCCGCCGTGGCTACGCTGGCAGCATGCGCCTCTCCCTCTCGCCGCGCGAGGCAGGAGCGCTGGCGAGATCGCTGCGCAGGCGCGGGCCGACCCTCGCCGCGCTGGCGGAGATGGCCGCCCATCGCTTCGGCTCCCGCACGGCGCTCGTCGTCGGCGAGGCGACCTGGTCGTTCGAGGACCTCTGGGGGGATGCCGAGCGGCTCGCTGCGCAGTGGCACCGCGAGGTGCTCGAGCGGCCGCGGACGATCGTCGCGGCATGCGACGGCGCCCCGCTCGTCCTGGCGGTGCTCGCCGCCGGCCGGCTGGGCCTCGACGCGTGGCTCGCGAATCCGCGCCGCATCGCAGCCCTCGACGGCGTGGCCCCGCGCGACGCGCTGCTCGTGCATCCGGGCGACGCGCCCTCGTGGCACGCGGGCCCCACGGTCGCCGCGAGCGACGTCCTCTCCTCCGCGCGCGTGCCGCAGCCGCGGATCGCCGGCACGCGCCGCGTCGGACGGCTCGTGCTCATGACGGCGGGCACGACGGGTGCGCCGACGCCGCACGTCACGAAGCCGTTCGGCGTGCGCGGCATGCGACAGCTCGAGGGCCTGCACCGCCGCGTCGGCATCGCGTCGACCGACACGGTGCTCGGCTGCGCGCCGCTGCACCACGGGCACGGCGTGCAGCTGCTGGCGGCGACCCTCCTCACGGGCGCGACGCTCGTCTCCTCCCCCGGCACGCGTGCGTCGACGCGGCTGCGCCTCATGGGCGAGCGCGGCGTCACCGTCGTGAGCGGCGTGCCGACCCAGCTCGAGCGACTCGTGGCCCAGGTCGAGGACTCCGGCGCGGCGCCGCCGACGCTGCGCCGCATCGTCTCGGGCTCCGAGCCGCTCGATGCCGCGCTCGTCGCGCGGCTGCACGCGGCGTGGGGCCCCGTCGTCATGAACGCGTACGGCACGACCGAGACCGGCACGGTCGCGGTCGCGACGCCCGACGACGTCGAGCGGCATCCCGACGCCGTGGGCCGTGCGCTGCCCGGCACCCAGATGGGGATCGTCGGCCACCCGCAGGGCTCGGACGCCGAGGGTCGCGTCTGGCTGCACGGCGCGGGCCGCACGGTCATCACCGACGATGCGGGCCGCATCGTCGACGGCAGCCTCACGCTGCTGGGTCGGCTCGACCCGCGCGAGTGAGGGCTGGCCGTCGGCGAGCGGCGTCAGCCGACGAGCTGCTCCACGAAGACGTGGGGCGTGAAGCCCGTGAGGTCGTCGATGCCCTCGCCCTGGCCGATGAGCTTGATGGGGATGCCGGTGCGCTCCTGCACGGCGAGCACGAAGCCACCCTTCGCGGACCCGTCGAGCTTCGTGATGACGAGGCCCGTCACGCCGGCGTGCTCGATGAACGCCTGCGCCTGCACGACGCCGTTCTGGCCCGTCGTGGCGTCGAGCACGAGCAGGACCTCCGAGATGGGCGCCTGCTTCTCGACGACGCGGCGGATCTTGCCGAGCTCGTCCATGAGCCCGCCCTTCGTCTGCAGCCGACCGGCGGTGTCGACGATGCACATCGCGATGCCGCCCGTCTTCGCCCGCTCGACCGTCTGGAAGGCGACGGACGCCGGGTCCTGCCCCTCGCGCTCGGGCCGCACGACCTCGGCGCCGGCGCGCTGCGCCCAGGTCGCGAGCTGCTCGACCGCCGCCGCGCGGAACGTGTCCGCGGCGCCGACCACCACGGACTGGCCGTGGCTCGACAGCAGCCTCGCGAGCTTGCCGATCGTCGTCGTCTTGCCGACGCCGTTCACGCCGACGACGAGGATCACGGCAGGTCGCTCCTGCAGGGTGAGCGTCGGGTCGTACGCGGCGAAGCGCTCCTCGAGGCGCTCGCGCAGCATGCGCCGCAGCTCGCGCGGATCGTCGATCACGAGCCGCTCGACGTCGGCGCGCAGCGCCTCGACGACCTCCTCGGCGATGTCGGGGCCGAAGTCGGCGGTGATGAGCGCGGTCTCGAGGTCGTCCCAGGTCTCGTCGGTGATCGTCTCCCGCTGGAACATCCCTCGGAGCGCGTTCGAGATCGACCACCGCTGTGCCATGCATCGATCGTAGGCGCTCGCCGCGGGACGTCCGGCGCGCGTCGTCGCCGGACCGGGGCGGTCGGGCGTATGCTGGGCCTTCGCGAAGGGGAGTATCCCGGTTGCGCCGTGATTCGTCATCACGAGCCCGAGGGCTCCGGTCACGGCGGCGTGCGTCAGCACGTGGGAGAGACGTTCGTCCGTCCCACGCACCCTCACGCCGCTCGGAAGGCCGCCCGTGACCACCTATCAGATCTTCGAGATCGTCTCCATGACGCTGCTCGTCGCCATCCTCGTCGCCGACCTGCTCATCGTCACGAAGCGACCGCACGTGCCGTCGATGAAGGAGGCGACCGCCTGGGTCGTGCTCTACGTGACGCTCGCCCTCGTCTTCGCTGGTGCGCTGCTGCTGCTCGGCGACGGTCAGCGCGCGGGCGAGTTCGTCACCGGCTGGCTGCTCGAGTACTCGCTGTCGATCGACAACCTGTTCGTCTTCATCATCATCCTCAGCCGCTTCGCGGTGCCGAAGGAGATGCAGCAGCGGGTGCTGATGATCGGCATCCTCATCGCGATCGTGCTGCGAGGCATCTTCATCCTCGTCGGCGTGCAGCTCGTCGAGCAGCTCTCGTGGGTCTTCTACATCTTCGGCGCCTACCTCGTGTACGTCGCGTGGAAGCAGGCGTTCGGCCACGAGGACGACGCGGGCGAGCAGGACAACCTCGTCACCCGCATGCTCAAGCGGCGCGTGAACTTCACCGACACGTGGAACGGCGGCAAGGCGACGCTCGTCGAGGACGGCGTGCGGTACATGACGCCGTTCGTGCTCGTCATCGTCGCCCTCGGCACGACCGACCTGCTCTTCGCGATCGACTCGATCCCGGCGATCTTCTCGGTGACGACCGACCCGTTCCTCGTCTTCGCGTGCAACATCTTCGCGCTCATGGGGCTACGCCAGTTGTACTTCCTGCTCGGCGGCCTCCTCGACCGTCTGGTGTACCTGCACTACGGCATCGCCGCGATCCTCGGCTTCATCGGCGTCAAGCTCGTCTTCCACGCCATGGAGGCGAACGAGCTGCCGTTCATCAACGGCGGCGAGCCCATCGCCTGGGTGCCGCACATCGAGACGTGGCACTCGCTGCTCGTCATCCTCGTGTCGATGGTCGTCGCCGTCGTCGCGTCGCTCGTCAAGCTCCGCATGGATGCGCGCAAGGGCGGCGACGGCTCGCTGCACCTCGGACCTGCGGAGGCCGAGCTCGGCGCCGACGGGCACTTCCACATCGTGGATGCGACGGGTGCGTCGTTCGCGAGGCCCCTCACGATCGAGCCGCGCACGCAGGGCCTCATGGTCGTGGACGCCGACGGCAAGCAGGCGCCCATCACCGACTTCGACCGCGACGTGCTGCGCGAGGCGGCCGTGGAGGACATGCCCGAGTCCGCGCGCGACGCCATCCGCGACGAGGCGCGCGCCGAGTTCGAGGCGAAGGACCGCGCGGACGGCGCTGCGGCTGCCCGCGCCGTGACCGACGAGGGGCCCGACGCGCGACGATGACGACGCGGCTCGATCCCGCGCCGATCCTCGCGTGGCTCGCCCCGCGCGCGATCGCCGGGATCGAGCACGTCGACGAAGCCGGCTACCGGCGCACGCTGCGGACGCCGAGCGGTGCGGTGGTGGCGTCGGCGACGGTCGAGCCCGCGTCGGCGACCGGCGTCGTCGTCGGCGGCGGCGACGAGGCGGCGCGCGATGCCATGGCGGCGGTCTTCGCGCCGACCGTCGATGCGGAGGAGGCGGACGCGCTGCTCGCGTGGGTCGCGCGGCGCCACGACCTGCCGCTGCTCGCCGCGTCGGTGCGCGCCGCTCCGCTGCTGCGGGCGGCGGGGTGCGCCGACCCGCACGAGATGGTCGTGCGCGCCATCGTGGGCCAGCAGATCTCGGTGGCGGCCGCGACCGGCCAGCTGCGGCTCCTCGCGGCGCTCGGCGACCCGCTCCCCGAGCCCGTCGACGGGCTGGACCGCGCCTTCCCGACGGACGCGCAGATCGCCGCGGGCGCCACGGCCGTCCTGCGCGGCCCCGCTGCGAAGGCCGAGGCCGTGGCGCGCGCCGCCGCGGCGCTCGCCGACGGATCGGTCGTCGTCGAGCGCGGCGTCGACCTCGAGCGCATGCGGGCACAGCTGCTCGCGCTCAAGGGCGTCGGGCCGTGGACGGCGGGCTACGTCTCGCTGCGGCTGGGCGACCCCGACGTGCTGCTGCTGGGCGACTCGGCCGTGCGCGCGGGGGCGCGGCGCCTCGGCGTCGGCGACCTCGCAGCCGTCGCCGCCGATGCCGCGCCATGGCGCTCGCACCTCATGCTGCACTGCTGGCGTGCCGCGTCCTGACCCGCCGGTCGCATCCGCCTCCGGTCGCAGTAGCGTGTGCGGGTGCGCGCTCCCGACGACGACGGCCCCTTCTTCCACGGCACGGCGGCGGCCCTGCCGCCCGGCGCGCTGCTGACGGCGGGCTTCCGCTCGAACTACCGACCCGACGTCGTCATGCGGCACGTGTACGTCACGGCCCTGCGCGATGGCGCGGGCCTCGCCGCCGAGCTCGCGGTCGAGCTGGTCGGCGGCAGTGCGACGCCGCACGTCTACGAGGTCGAGCCGACCGGCCCCCTCGAGGACGACCCCAACGTCACCGACCAGCGGTACCCCGGCAACCCGACGCGGTCCTATCGCACGACCCAGCCCGTGCGGATCGTCCGCGAGGTGCACGACTGGACGCGACTGACGCCCGAGGCGCTGGAGACCTGGCGCGAGCGCATCGTCGCGAAGGCGCCCGAGGAGCGCGGCGAGATCCTGAACTGACGCCGGCGACTCGCTGCCTGCGGACGTGCGAAGCCCCGGCCGGCTCATGCCCCGGCCGGGACTGCGACCAGCGTGCCGTGCTCGGCGCGCCCCTGCCGGCACGCCTCGCGGCGTGTCGCCGGATGCCGTCGGCTACCGGTCGGCGGCGATCGGCAGACCCAGCGAGTCCGACGTCGCCGGCGCCGCGTCCGGCGTCCTCGGTCGATGCACGAGCGTCACGAGCACGACGGAGATGATCATGAGCAGGAACCAGGAGACGACCTTCTGCGGCGACACCGGCTCCCAGCCGTCGACCTGGTTCGGATACGTCCAGGCGCCGACGGCCGTGCCGACGTTCTCGGCGATCCAGATCGCGATGCCGACGCCGACGAAGGGCACGAGCAGCGGCCACCGCCAGGCGCGCGCATGGACGCGGAAGTGCATGATCGTGCGACCCCACAGCAGCAGCACCGCGACGACCAGCACCCATCGCGCGTCCCAGACGACGTGGTGCGTGTAGAAGTTCGCATAGATCGCCGCCCCGAGCACGATGGTCGCCCACAACGGCGGGTAGCGCACGAAGCGCAGGTCGAACAGCCGCATCGAGCGCACCATGTACGAGCCGATCGCCGCGTACATGAACCCCGAGAACAGCGGCACCCCGCCGATCCGCAGCACCCCGTCCTCCGCGTAGCTCCACGACCCGACGTCGGTCTTGAACAGCTCCATGACGGTGCCGACGACGTGGAACAGCAGGACGACCCAGAGCTCGCGCACCGTCTCGAGCCGTGCGACGAGCATCCCGACCTGGATGCCGACGGCGACCACGACGAGCGCATCGTTCGGGGCGATCGCCGCATCCGTCGGCCACCACAGGCGCACGGCCACGATCGCGACGAGGATGAGGACGCCGAACACGCACGCCCACGCCTGCTTGAGCACGAAGACCCACGCCTCGACGACCCAGGGGCGCCAGCGTCCCGTGCTGCGCGCGAGGACGGCGGTCGCGCGCGCGTCGATCCAGCGCTCGACGACCGTCAGGTCGCGCGCGCGGCGCAGGGGGCGCTGTCCGTCAGCCACGCCTCGACGCCGTCACGGTGAACGTGGTGTCCCGCGCGATCTGCCGCGTGGGACCGACGACGCGCTCGAGCGCCGCCCGGTAGCGCAGGTGACCGTTCCACACGGCCCACAGCTCGCCGCCCGGCCGCAGCACGCGCGCTGCCGCCTCGAACATGCGGTGCGCGAGCCCGGTGTGCACGGCGGCGTCGGCGTGGAAGGGCGGGTTGAGCAGCACGACGTCGACGGCGCCGTCCGGCAGCGACGCGGCGGCGTCGTCGCGCACCGCGGTCATGCGAGCGCCGTTCGCGGCGGCCGTGAGCACCGTCGAGCGCACCGCAGCCGCGGATCGATCGGTCGCGGTGACCGTCGCGTGCGGCTGCGCGAGCGCCGCGGCGGTCGCGAGCAGGCCGGAGCCGCACCCCAGGTCGAGGATCGCCTCGGCGCGCGGCAGCCGGCGGATGCGCTCGAGCAGCATCCGGGTGCCGCGATCGACGCTCGTGCCGGCGAAGACGCCCCCGTGGGCGACGACCGTGAGCCCGACGTCGTCGTGACGCACGGTGCGCGGCCACGCGAGCGGCGGGAGGTCCTGATGCGGCTCGCGCGCGTGCAGCACCCTCGCCTTGCGATGGGCGAGCGTCGCCCGGACCTCGTGCAGGTGGCGGGCGAGGACGTCGTTCTGCGTCCGGGTCATGTGCTTGACGCGCCCGCCGGCGACGAGCTCGACCCCGGCCGAGGCGTGACGGGCCACGAGCCCCGCGATCTCGTCGAGCGCGTCGAGCGACCGCGGCAGCTGCAGCAGCACGACGCTCGCGTCGGCGACGAGGTCCGCATCGAGCGCGTGGTGCGCGAAGCCGGTCATGCCGAGCCGCGCGGCGTTCGCCTCCAGCGCCCGCTCCGACGTGATCGCATCCTGGTGCACGCGCACGCTCGTCGCGCCGGCGTCGAGCGCGCCGAGCGTGAGCGCACCGTGACGGTCGCCCACGACGACGACCTCACGACCGGGCACCAGGTGCGCCGCCTCCTGCAGGATGAGCGCGTCCGCGGCGTCATGCGCCTGCAGATCCGGCGACTCGACGTCGGGCCAGCGGCGCAGGGCGTCGAGGTCGAGCATCGCTCCAGCGTAGGCGTCGGTCGTGGGGCGTACCGTCATCCGCATGGATGAGATCGCGCTCGTCGCAGCGCTGCGAGCGAGGATGCGCGGCGAGGTCGTCGCGTCGGCCGACGAGGCCTGGCACGAGGTGCGGCTGCCGTGGGCGCGCGGCGTCGATCAGCGCCCGATCGCCGTGGCCACCCCGCTCGACGTCGACGACGTCGCGGCGGTGCTCGCCGTCGCGAGGGAGCACGGCGCGACCGTCGCGGTGCAGCCGACCGGTCATGGTGCGGTCGATGCGCTCGAGCACGCGATCCTCGTTCGCACGTCCGCGTTCGATCGCATCGAGGTCGACGTCGAGGCGCGACTGGCGCGCGTCGGCGCCGGCGTGCTGGTCGGCGACCTGCTCGCCGCGCTCGACGGCACCGGGCTCGTGGGCCCCACGGGCTCGAGCCGCATCGTGTCGGTGGCGGGCCTCGTGCTCGGTGGCGGGCAGGGATGGTTCGCGAGGCTCGGCGGGCTCGGCGGCGAGTGGCTGCGACGCGCGCACGTCGTGCTGCCCGACGGCTCCGCTCGCTGGCTCGACGACGGCGACGAGGCGATGCGACTGCTGCGCGGCGGTGCGGGACTCGTCGCGATCGCGACCGAGCTCGAGCTCGCGCTGCGTCCGGTCTCCGACCTGCGCGGCGGCGCGATCGACGTCGCCCTCGAGGATGCGGGAGCGATGCTGCGGGCCGCGGGCGGGCTCGTCGACGCCGAGCCCGGCCTCGCGCTCGCCGTCGCGCTGCTCGCGATGCCCGACGCGCCCGTGCTGCCGGAGGCGATCCGCGGGCGCAGCTGGTGCGCGGCGCGCGTCGTGCTCGCCGACGTCGACGAACGGGCGATCGCACCGCTGCGCGCCGCCGCCGCACCGCACCGCGACGCCGTGGCCCCGATCGCGCCCGGCGCAGTGCACACGATCTCCGCCGACCCGGAGGCGCCCGGCGCGTCCATCGGCTGGTCGGCGCTCGTGCCCCGCCTCGACGACGCGACGATCGATGCGCTCGTCGCCGCGAGGCAGGATCCGGCGCTCGCCCCGATCCTCGGCATCGAGGTGCGGCTCCTCGGCGGCGTCGAGGCGTCGCGTCCGTCGCTCGTGCCGCAGCCGACCGAGCGGTGGATCGTGTCCTGCATCGCCCCCATCCCTCCTGGCGCCGACGGCGAGGCGCAGCGCACGGCCGTCGCGAGCCTTGCAGACCGACTGGCCTCCGTGACGAACGACCTCACGCTGCCGACGTTCCTCGCCGGCGGACCGCTCTCACGTGCGCTGCCGCCGGATGCGATCGAGGCGCTGCGCACCTGGCGCGCCGAGCACGGCGGCGCCGTGCTCCACCCGAGCAGGCTGCCCGACTGAGGAACCGTGCGACGGCGGACGAACGAGTCGCATCGGAGGTTGTCTCGCGCGGGCGACAGCCCTCGCGCAGGATCGGTCCAGGAGGTCCACCATGCACCGTACGCTCCCCGACCGCAGGGTCGCCGCCACGCTCGTCGCCGCCGCTGCCGCCCTCATGCTGCTCGGCGGATGCGCCGCCGGCGCGGGTGGCGGCGCTCCGCCCTCGCTCGATCCCACCGCATCCGACGACGCGGGCTCGGGGGGCGATCCGACGACGGAGCTCGGCGCGCTGCCGCAGCCGCTGCCCGACGGCGAGGTGGTCGGGCAGGGCCTCGTGCTCGACGCCGGCGTGCCGGTGCTGTGCCTCGGCCCCGTCCTCGAGTCGGCGCCGCCGCAGTGCGGCGGCCTGCGGCTCGCGGGCTGGGACTGGTCGTCGCTCGACGGCTGGGAGGAGCAGTCGAACGTCCGGTGGTGCTCGTACGCCGTGCAAGGCACCTGGGATGGCGAGACGTTCACCGCCACGAGCGACCCCGTCTCGCTCGCGCTGTACGACCCCGCGCCGGTCTCGACGCCGGCGGCGGAGCCGGGGGTCACCGAGGTCGCTGCCCTCGAGCGCATCGCCGACGTGCTGCGGCAGGCGATGGGCGAGGCGCTGCTGGACGCCGCGCCGGTCGACGGCCGCCTCGACGCCACGGTGGTGTTCGACGACGGCACGCTCCAGGAGCACGTCGACGCCGTCTACGGCCCCGGCGTCGTCCGCATCGTCAGCGCGCTGCAGCCCGTGCAGGTGCCGTGAGCGCGGGTCCCGGCTCGAGCGACGCTCCCGCAGGTGGACGCGTGGGGGCCAGCATCGGCGCGCTCGCCGCCGCGGCGGCGAGCGTCGCGCTCCTCGTGCTGGTCGCATGCGCACCCGTGCAGCCGCAGGTCGGCGACGCCGCGCCATCCTCCGATCCGAGCGCACCGCCCAGCATCGCGGCCGACGTGCTGCCGGCGCAGGCGGTGCCGAGCGGCGAGGTGGGGGTGCGAGGCGAGGTGGTCGACGTGGACGGCGCACCCGAGCTCTGCCTCGGCCCGCAGTTCTCGATCGCACCGCCCTTCGCCTGCGGGGGCGCGCCGATCGTCGGGCTCGACTGGGGCGAGGTGGACGGCGAGGACGCCGTCGGCGACACGCGTTGGGCGACGATGGATCTTCGTGGCGTCTTCGACGGCAGCACCCTGACGCTGACCGCCGAGCCGACGCTCGCAGACCTCTCGGCATCCCCGAGCGGCCCGCCGCCGTCGTCCTCGTGGGAGCCGCCGAGCGATGCGCTGCTCGACGTCGAGGCCGCGGTCGTCGAGGAGCTCGGCCCTCGCGCGCTGAGCACGATCGCGATCGGCGACGTCGTGCTCCTCGCCGTGCTCTACGACGATGGGTCGCTGCAGGCGTACCTCGACGCTCGGCACGGCGAGGGCGTCGTCGAGGTCACGAGCCTCATGACCGACGTCGCGGGGTGAGGCGCCTCCTCAGCCGTCCTGGCCGCGGCCGGTCGCGGCCTGCAGGCGCTCGATGTGCTCCGACGCCTCCGCCTTCGTGAGATCGGCGGGCAGCTCCTCGCCCGCCTCGCGCGCGAGCGTGTCCAGGTAGCTGCGCTGCGCAGCCGTCATCGGCTCGTCGCCCGTCGTCCACTCGCTGGGATCCTTCACCGCGGCGTCCTGCGGGTCGGCGGCGCCGAGGGTCTCGCCCGGCTGCATCGTCTGGTCGTCCGTCATGCCTTCGAGGCTAGGCACGACCACCGACGACGGCGCGGGGTTGCGCGCGGGCTACGAGGCCTGCGCCCCCTCCTCGCGACGCGTGCGCTGCCCGACGACGACCGAGACGCCGTCCTGCTTCATCGAGACGCCGTAGAGCGCATCCGCGATCTCCATCGTGCGCTTCTGATGCGTGATGACGATGAGCTGGCTCGTCTCGCGCAGCTGCTCGAACACCTGCAGGAGGCGGCCGAGGTTCGCGTCGTCGAGCGCGGCCTCCACCTCGTCCATGATGTAGAACGGGCTGGGTCGCGCCTTGAAGATCGCGACCATGAGCGCGACCGCCGCGAGCGATCGCTCGCCTCCCGACAGCAGCGACAGCCGATCGATCTTCTTGCCGGCGGGCCGCACGGTGACCTCGATGCCGGTCTCGAGCATGTCATCGGGATCGGTGAGCGCGAGGCTGCCCGAGCCGCCGGGGAAGAGCACCGGGAAGATCTCGGCGAACGCGGCCCTCGTGTCCTCGAACGCCGCCGCGAAGATGCCCTCCATGCGCTCGTCGAGGTCGGCGATGATCTGCTCGAGGTCCTTGCGGGTCTTCGCGAGGTCGGCGAGCTGCTCGGTGAGGAACGCGTGCCGCTGCTCGAGTGCCGCGTACTCCTCGAGGGCGAGCGGGTTCACGCGTCCGAGCCTCGCGAGCTTGCGCTCCGCGTCGGCGAGCTCCCGCTGCCACGCCGCCCGGTCGAAGGCCTCGTCGGGGCCGTGCTCGGCCACGAGGACCTCCTCGTCGACGCCCAGCTCGGCGGCCGCGCGCTCGAGGAGCGAGGACAGGTGCAGACGCTGCTCGTACGTCTCCATCTCGAGGCCGTGGACGCGCTCCGTGAGCGCGTGGAGACGCTCGCGCAGCTCGGTCTCCTGCCTGCGCAACGTGCCGAGCGCCTCGGAGTTCTCCCGACGCGCGGCCTCGCGCTCGGCGAGCAGCAACCGCGCCTCGGACAGCGAGCGGTCGACGGCCTCGAGCACGGGCGGCAGCGCACCGGCGACGCGCTCGGCGGCGGCGCGCTGCCGCTCGCGCACCACGGCGCGCCGTGCGGCATCCTCCGCCGCCTGCCGCTGGGCGGCCATCTCGCGCTCGAGCGACGCGGCGCGCTCGCGCTCGACGCGCACGCGCTCCCTGGCCGTCTCGAGCTCGATGCGCAGCTCGGTCTCCATGCCGCGCTCGGCGTCGAGCTCCTCCACGAGCGCATCGCGCGCCGATGCGTCGAGGATGGGTCGCGGCGTCTGCTGGAAGTCGGCGAGCCGACGCTCGGCGGCCTCGAGCGCCGCGCCCGCCTCGGCGAGCCCCGCCTCCGCCTCCGCGACGGCCGCCTGCGCGCGCTCGCGCTCGGCGACGGCGGACTCGAGCCTCGCGCGCACACGCGAGCGCTCCTGCCCTCGCGCCGCCGACTCCGCGTCGTGCGCGCGCAGCGCCTCGAGCGCCTCCTGCGCCTCGCGCCTGCCCGACTGCAGCGCCTGGCGCTGCTCCTCGACGACGCCCGCCTCCTGCTCGATGCTCGCGCTGAGCGCCTCGAGCCGCGCGAGCGCGGCGTCGCGCTCGGCGACGAGCTCGAGGCGCGACGCGGCGTCCTTCGACCCGCCCTGCAGTCGGTGCTCGGTCATGACGTCGCCGTCGCGCGTCACGAGCGTGATCGGTCCGCCGAGGTCGAGATCCGCCAGCCGGGCGCCGACCTGGGCAGCGGCGCCCAGGTCGTCGACCACGAAGGTCCATGCGAGGAGCCCGTGGACGACCTCGGGCGCGTCGACGACGCTCGGCGCGTGCGTCGCCCCCGCGACGTCCGGCACCGTCGGACGCATGGCGCGCGCGTCGCCGACGACGACGTCGACGCGGCCGTGGCCACCATCCCGCGCGTGGCCGACGGCGGCGATCGCCGCGTCGCGACTCGTCGCGAGCAGCGCCTCGCCGAGCGTGCCGAGCGCGGCGGCGATGGCCGCCTCGAAGCCGCCGCGCACGCGGACGTGGTCGGTGACGACGCCGTCGATGCCGTCGAGCCCTGCGCCTGCGAGCGCCGCCGAGGCGCTCTGCGCGTCGAGCGCGAGCGAGAGCGCCGTCGAGCGCGCCGCGAGGGACTCGCGCTCCCGCTCGCGGGCGTGCAGCGCATCCCTCGCCTGCTCGAGCGCCGCCTGCAGCGCGGCGACGGTCTCGTCCGCCGCGCGCCAGCGCGCGCCGAGCGCCTCGGCGTCGCCGGCCTCGACCTCGTCGTCGCCCAGCGCATCCACCGCCTGCTGCGCCTCCACCAGCCGCGCCTGCGCGTTGTCGAGCGCCTGCCCGCGACGCTCGACCTCCGTCGCCCGTGCGCTGCGCGTGGATGCCGCGACCTCGACGCGCGAGCGGTGGGCGGCGAGCTCGAGGTCGTGCTTCGACACGAGCGCCGACTGCCTGGCGATCTCCTCGTCGAGCGCGTCGAGGGATGCGCGCGCGAGCGCGACCTTCGCCGCCTGGCTGCCGAGCTCGCGCTCGCCCGCCGACACGCGCTCCACGAGCAGCTCGGCCTCCGCGCGCACCGCCGCGACCTGGTCGGCGGTGACGAGCCGCGAGGCGTCCTGCTGCTCGACGGGCTCGCCGAGCAGCGCGAGGCGCTGATGCGCGAGCGTCGAGAGCGACTGCAGCCGCGTGCGCTCGCGCTCGAGGCCGTGCACGACCTGCCGCGCGCGATCGACGTCGTCGCCGACCATCGTCTCCTCGATCCGAGCCGCGCGCATGCGCGCCTGGTCGAGCTGCTCCTGCAGCACGATCCGCTCGCTCTTGCGCTCGGACTCGCTGCGCGCCGCCGACGCGAGCGACTCGCGCAGCCGCACGACCTCGTCGGCGATCAGCCGCGCCTTCGCCTCCCGCACGGCGGCCTGGATCGACTGCGCCTCCTTCGCGATCTCGGCCTGCTGGCCGAGCGGCTTCAGCTGCCTGCGCAGCTCGCCCGCGAGGTCGGACAGGCGCGTGAGGTTCTGCTGCATCGCGTCGAGCTTGCGCAGCGTCTTCTCCTTGCGCCGCCGATGCTTGAGGATGCCCGCGGCCTCCTCGAGGTAGCCGCGACGATCGGTGGGGCTCGCCTGCAGCAGCGCATCCAGCTGGCCCTGGCCCACGATGACGTGCATCTCGCGGCCGAGGCCGGAGTCGGAGAGCAGCTCCTGCACGTCGAGCAGCCGGCAGGACTCGCCGTTGATGGCGTACTCGCTGCCGCCGTTGCGGAAGAGCGTGCGGGAGATCTGCACCTCGGCGTACTCGATGGGCAGCGCGCCGTCGGCGTTGTCGATCGTGAGCTCGACGTGCGCACGCGACAGCGGGCCCGTCGTCGCCGTGCCGGCGAAGATGACGTCCTCCATCTTCCCGCCGCGCAGCGTCTTGGCGCCCTGCTCCCCCATCACCCAGGCGAGCGCGTCGACGACGTTCGACTTGCCCGAGCCGTTCGGCCCGACGACCGCGGTGACGCCCGGCTCGAAGCGGAAGGACGTCGCGCGTGCGAAGGACTTGAAGCCCTTGACGTCGAGGCTCTTGAGGTACACGCGGCTCCCGGGTGGATGGATCGGCTCCACCGTAGCGCCGGGGCGTCCCGTTGCCGCGCAGGCGGGCCGTCGCTACGCTGCAAGGCTGCCCTGCGAGCGCGGTGCGGCGAGAGGGAGCCATGACGATCGAGGTCCGCGAGATCGCGGTGCCGGCCGCCTACGACGACGGCTCGCCCGAGTGGGCGACGTTCGCCGACATGGTGGAGGTGCGCAACGCCGTCATGCGGCACCTCTGGGACGGCGACGCCACGCACGACATCACGACGCGCGAGGCGTACGGCACGGCATCGAGCCAGGAGGACGAGCGCATCGTCTACCTCGGCGGGTGGCTCGACGGCGTGCTCGTCGCCCGCGGCTACGTCGAGCTCTCCCGGCACGAGGCGCTCCACATCGCCGGCGTCGACGTGCTCGTGGTGCCCGAGGCGCGACGCCGGGGCGTCGGCACCGCCGTCTGGCGCGAGATCGAGCGCATCCTCGACGCCGACGGCCGCACGACGGTGCAGGCGTGGGTCGACCACCGACCTGCCGGCGGGCCCGCGCTCGACGCGCCGACGGGCTTCGGGAGCGTCCCGCGCGACGCGGCCGAGGTGCGCTTCCTGCTCGGTCTGGGCTTCCGGCTCGAGCAGATCGAGCGCATGAGCGAGCTGCGGCTCGACGAGGCGCGCGACGCCCTCGAGCGGCTGCGCGAGGAGGCGCGCGCCCACGCGCACGGCTACGCCGTCCGCACGTGGGCGGGTCGCACGCCGCCCGAGCTGCTCGACGACCTCGCCGTGCTGCATCAGCGCATGTCGACCGACGCCCCCGCCGCCGGCCTCGAGCACGAGGAGGAGGTGTGGGATGCGGGCCGCGTCGAGCGCGTCGAGGACGTCGAGGAGCGCCGCGGCCGGCAGATGCTGCGCGCCGTCGCCATCCACGAGGCGACCGGGCACGTCGTCGCGTTCACGACGCTCGTCGTCGCGAGCCCCGAGCGACCCGTCTACCAGCACGACACGCTCGTGCACGCCGAGCATCGCGGCCACCGGCTCGGGATGCTCGTGAAGGTCGCGAACCTGCTCGCGCTCGCGGACCGCATCCCCCTCGGCGCGCGCGTGCACACGTGGAACGCCGAGGAGAACCGGCCGATGCTGGGCGTCAACGAGGCGCTCGGCTTCCGCGCCATCGGCTACGAGGGCGCCTGGCAGCTCGTGCGCGACGGCGCCCGCTGACCGCGTCCGGGCAGGAAGCCTCGCTCGGGCACAGGGCGCGCAGGGTGCGGCGGCCTACCATCGACGGCATGACGACCGAGGTCACCGCACCGTCCGCGCCGCCCGTCTCCCCGACGCTCGCCGCCGAGCTGCGCCGGGCGGTGACGAGCGGCCGCACGCGCTCGGTGGCGTGGCGTCGCGCCCAGCTGGACGGCCTCGTGCGGATGCTGACGCAGAACCTCTCGCTGTGGGAGCGCGCGCTCGCCGCCGACCTCGGCAAGTCCGCCGACGAGACGCACGTGACCGAGGTCGCGCTCGTGCTCGACGAGGCCCGCCATGCGCGCGCGAGCGTCGGCAGGTGGATGCGTGCGCGACCGGTCGTCGCGCCGCTGGCGCTGCAGCCCGCCGTCGCGCGCGTGCGCCCCGAGCCGCTCGGCGTCGCGCTCGTCATCGCGCCGTGGAACTACCCCCTGCAGCTGCAGCTCGCGCCGGTGGTGGGCGCGCTCGCAGCCGGCGACGCCGTCGTCATGAAGCCCTCGGAGCTCGCGCCCGCCACGGCGCGCCTCCTCGCCGAGCTCGTGCCGGCCTATCTCGACGACCGCGCGGTCCGCGTCGTCACGGGCGATGCCGACGTCGCCTCCGCGCTGCTCGAGCAGCGCTGGGACCACATCTTCTACACCGGCGGCGAGCGCGTGGGGCGCATCGTGGCCCGCGCCGCCGCCGAGCACCTCACGCCGACGGTGCTCGAGCTCGGCGGTGCGTGCCCTGTGTGGGTCGACCGCACGGCCGACGTCGCCGTGGCGGCGCGCCGCATCGTGTGGGCGAAGCTGCTGAACGCGGGGCAGACGTGCATCGCGCCGAACCACGTGTTCGTCGACGCTCCCGTGCGGCAGCGCCTCGAGGCGGAGCTGCGCGCGGCGCTCGCCGAGCAGCAGCCCGATCCGCGGACCTCCGCCGACTACGGCCGCATGGTCTCCAAGTCCCACCTCGATCGTGTCGTCGAGCGCCTCGGCGACGGCACGGTCGTCGTCGGCGGCGAGGTCGACCGCGACGCACGCTACGTCGCGCCGACGCTGCTCGCGGACGTCGCGATCGACGCACCCGCGGTCACGGAGGAGACCTTCGGGCCCATCCTGCCCATCGTCCCGCTCGCGAGCGTCGAGGCCTTCGCCGCACTGCAGCGCGAGCGTCCGAAGCCGCTCGCGCTCTACGCGTTCGGCGACCGCGGCGTGCTCGACCGGCTCGAGCGCACGACCTCCTCGGGCGCATTCGGGCGCAACGTCGCCGTCGCGCACGTCATGGTGCGCGGCCTGCCGTTCGGCGGCGTCGGGGCGAGCGGTCACGGCGCCTACCACGGGCGCCGCTCGTTCGACCTCTTCAGCCACGCGAAGGCCGTGCTCGCGAAGCCCACGCGCCCCGAGACGCTCGCGCTGGTCTTCCCGCCCATCACCGAGGCGAAGCGCGAGGTCATCCGCCGCCTCGTCCTGCGCCGCTGAGCGCCCGGCCGGCGAGAGGCGCGATAGCGTGGAGGGAGCACCCCACGCGCCTCCCATGATCCAGCACGCCGAGCACGGACCCGCCACCGCGGCCCAGGCCGCCCGTGCCCGCACGACGTCGCGGTCGCGGCACCTCTGGATGGACGGGCTGCGCGGCCTCGCGATCGTGCTCATCGTCGAGCTCCACGCATCCGCGATCATGCGCATGCACGGCATCAACCCCTCGCCGGTGCTCGAGTGGCTCGACGTCGCGGTCTACCCGTTCCGCATCCCGATGCTCATGCTGCTGTCGGGGATGCTGCTGCACGCCTCGCTCGCGAAGGGCACCCGGCGCTACCTCGTCGGCAAGGCGAGGACTATCCTGTGGCCGTTCGCGGTGTGGTCGGTGCTGCTCGTGCTCGCGTACGACTTCATGCCGTGGTCGTCGCTGCTCGACGCGCTCGTCGCGCCGGGCAGCCACCTGTGGTTCCTGCACGCGCTCCTCGTCGCATACCTGCTCGCGCTGGCGCTGCGTCGCGTGCCGACGTGGATCTCGGCGCTCGGCGCGTTCGCCGCAGCCGGGATCGTCGCGCTCGTCGACCTGCCGACGTGGGCGATGCAGCTGCAGCCCGAGCGCCTGCTGATGATGCTCGGCTACTTCCTCGCCGGCGCGACGCTGCGCGCACGGTGGGACGTCGTCGAGGGATGGCTGCGCCGCACGTGGGTGCTCGTCGCGCTGCTCGCTGCCGCGGCGGCGCTCGTCGCGCTCTCCGTCGCGCCCGACATCCGCGTCTCGTACACGATGGCCGAGTACGCGCCCCTGGTCCTCGCGGGCGTGCTCGCGCTCGTCGCCGTCGCGATCCGCCTGCCGTGGACCTCCTGGCCGGCGCGAGCGCTGCGCGCGATCGGTCGCGACTCGATCGTCTTCTACGTGACCCACTGGTTCGTGCTCATGGCGCTCGTGTGGCCGCTGTGGCTCGTGCCGGACTTCGTGCCGCTCGACGTGCAGGTGCTCGCCGTCGCGACCTCGCTGCTCGCCGCGGCAGGGCTCGCATGGCTCTCGCACCGCATCCGGCTCGTCGGGCTGCTCTTCCGCCTCTGACGCGACGCGCGGGACGTCGGGTCAGGCGAGCCCGCGCGGTCGCCGCTGGCAGCGCGGGCACCGGTACGACGACCGGTTCGACCACGACTCGCGCACGATCGGCGTGCCGCAGCGGGCGCAGGGCCTGCCCGCCTGCCCGTAGGCCTGCAGGCTGCGGGAGAAGTAGCCCGACTCTCCGTTGACGTTGACGTACTGCGCGTCGAACGACGTGCCGCCCTCGGTGAGCGCGCGCTCGAGCACGCCCTGCACCTCGGCGAGCAGGTCGCGGCCGCGCGCGCGAGAGAGGCGCTCGGCCGGCGTGAGGTAGTGCAGCCGGGCGCGCCACAGCGCCTCGTCGGCGTAGATGTTGCCGATGCCCGAGACGAGCTGCTGATCGAGGATCGCCGCCTTCACGCCCTGCCTGCGTCGGCGCAGGCGCGCGACGACCGCATCCGCGTCGAAGTCGGGATCGAGCGGGTCGCGCGCGATGTGCGTCGCGTGGTCGGGCACGCCGTCGACGAGCGGCCGCACCGACATCGAGCCGAAGATGCGCTGGTCGGCGAAGTGCACCGCGACGGCGCCGTGCAGCGGATGCTCGAGCTGCAGGCGCACGCGCGCGTGCCGCTCGAGCGCGGCACCCGGCTCGCGCAGCAGGACCTGCCCGGACATGCCCAGGTGGATCGAGAGGGCGCGCTCGTCGTCGAGCGGCACCCAGAGGAACTTGCCGCGTCGCTGCGGCATCGCCATCGTGCGCCCCAGCAGCGTCGCCTCGAAGTCGCGCGCCCCGGCGTCGTGGCGAGCGACCGAGCGGTCGTCGAGCACCTCGACGCCGACGATCGTCGCACCGGCGACCGCGGGGGCGAGGCCGAGGCGCACGACCTCGACCTCGGGCAGCTCCGGCACGCGTCAGCCTCGCTCGACGGCCGCGTCGGCGTCGCCGTCGTGCAGCATCGTCCACGCCGTGAGCGCTGCCGACATCTCGGCGGCCTTCTTGCTCGTGCCCTCGCCGGTCGCGACGGCCTCGCCGTCGATGCGGACCGTGGCGGTGAAGGTGCGCGCGTGATCGGGGCCCGTCGCCGTGATCGCGTACTCGGGGCTGCCGCGATCGAGCCGCGCGCTCAGCTCCTGCAGGTGCGTCTTCGGGTCGAGGGCGGCGCCGGATCGCTCCGGATCGTCGAGCAGCGGGCCCACGAGGCGCAGCACGAGCGCGGCGGAGGCCTCGTGTCCGAGGGACAGGTAGGCGGCACCGAAGATCGCCTCGAGGGCGTCGGCGAGGATCGACGACTTGTCGCGACCGCCCGTCGTCTCCTCGCCACGGCCGAGGAGCAGATGTCGTCCCAGACCGATGCGGCGCGCGACCTCGGCGAGCGCGACGGTCGAGACGACGCCGGCGCGCCGCTTCGCGAGCTCACCCTCCGACAGGTCGGGATGCCGATCGAAGAGCTCGATCGTGATGGCCTGGCCGAGGATCGTGTCGCCCAGGAACTCGAGGCGCTCGTTCGTCGGGATGCCGCCGTGCTCGAACGCGTACGACCGATGCGTCAGCGCCAACGCCAGAAGCTCGGGGTCGATGTCGACCCCGAGCTCGGCGTGCAGATCGGCGTGGGCGTCCACCCGATCGGACGTCATCAGACGTCGGCGACCTTGCGGCCCTTGTACTCCATGAAGAGCGGCGTGCCGGCCGAGTCCTCGACCACGCGAGCGCGGTGCGGGAGGCTGTAGACGGTGCGGCCGTTCTCGACGGTCTTCACGAGCGTGGGGACCGACGCCTTCCACTGCGAACGGCGCGAGTGCGTGTTCGCACGCGACTTCTTCCGCTTGGGCACTGCCATGGCTACTCCTTCTCGGGCGCGCGCGTCTGCGCGGCCTCGTCGTCATCGAGGAGTCCGGCCAGGGCAGCCCATCTCGGGTCGAGCTGCTCGGGCGGGCTCCATTCCGTCCCAGGCGCGAGCCGCTCCCCCGTGATGGGGTCGAGACCTGCGCAGTCAGGCCGGTCGACGGGGTTGAACGGCAGTGCCAGCACCACCGCATCCCGGACGACCTGCTCCAGGTCGATGGCGTCATCGACCACCTGGAACTCGGAATCCTCCGAGCGATCATACGCGAACAGCTCGATGAAGTCGACTTCGACGGGCAGGCGGAATCGCAGGAGGCAGCGAGAGCACTCGGCGTCGGCCGTGACGCTCGCGGAGCCGGTGGCGAGGATGCCCTCGTGCACGCTCTCGAGACGCACGTCGATCCCGACGGGCTCGGCGGCGGGCACGGCGGCCAGCCCCTCCCCGACGCGATCGGCGAACGCGGCCTCGAGGTCGTGCTCGCGCATCTGGCCCGGCTTGCCGACGAGATCCCGGATCCCGATCTGGAACGGCGTTGCATGTGCGGACACGCCCTCCAGCCTACGAGGCCGCGCGCCCTTCCACGTGCACCCCCGCTCCGCGTGCCAGGATGCGCGCATGACGAGGGGCACCCGACCGCGCACGACGAGCCTGCGCACGGCCATCCCGGTCGCGCTCGTGGGATGGCTCGTGTGCGTCGAGCTCGTGAGCGGCATGCTCCAGGGCTACTACGTCACGATCTCGACCGAGATCGCCAGGCACCTGTCGATCGTCGACGCCGACCTCAACTGGTTCGAGGCCGGGCAGCTGCTGCTCTCGGCGCTCTCGGTGCCGGTGCTCGCGAAGCTCGGCGACATGCACGGGCACAAGCGCGTGCTGCTCGCCTCGACGGTCGTCGTCGCGGGTGCGAGCTGGTGGATGGCCTTCGCCGGCGACTTCTGGAGCTACCTCGTCGCCTTCTCGCTGCAGGGCATCTACGCCGTCTGGCTGCCGCTCGAGATCGCCCTCATCTTCGACCGCGGCCGGCGCACGGGCCGTGCGGCCTCCGAGACGCGACGTGCGGCGGGCCTGCTCGTCGTCGGGCTGGAGACGGGGGCGATCCTCGGCGCCCTCGGCGCGGCGCGCGCCCATGCCGCCTTCGGCGAGGCGATGGTGCCGACGCTCCTCGTGCCCGCGGTCTTCGTCACGCTCCTGCTGCCGGCGATCTGGCTGGGCGTGCCCGAGTCCGAGCCCCTCCCGGACCGTTCGCTCGACGCCGTCGGCTTCTCGCTGCTGGCGCTGTCCCTGCTCACCGTGACGTCGGGCCTGACGTTCCTGCGGCTCATGGGCGCAGGCGCGCCGGTGCCGTGGATCCTCGTCGGCGCGGGCGTGCTGCTCATGCTGCCCTTCGGCAGGTGGGTGCTGCGCCGGCCGGACCCCGCCATCGACCTGCGCGTGCTGCGCCGCCCGGAGATGTGGCCCGTCCAGCTCACCGCCGGCCTCGTGGGCGTGAGCCTGCTCGGCGCGCAGACGCCGCTCGCGACCTATGCGGGCACGGATCCCGACGAGGTGGGCTACGGCCTCGGGCTCGACGCGAGCGGTCGCTCGATCGTCATCGGCGTCTACCTGCTCTCGCTCATCGTCGGCGCGATCCTGCTCGCCGTCCTCTCGCGCCGGATCCGCCCGAGGCTGCTGCTCATCGTCGCGGCCAGCCTCGTCGGCGTCGGCTACCTCGCGCTCGTCGTCGCGCACGACACGCTGCTGCAGATGCTCGCGTGCCTCGTGGTCGCGGGCATCGGATGCGGTGCGCTCGTCGGCGCGATGCCCGCCGCGGCCGCGGCAGCCGCACCGCGAGGGCAGACGGGCGTCGCGACGGCGCTCACGAACACGACGAAGACGATCGGCGGCTCCTTCGCCTCGTCGATCTTCGCGATCGTGCTCGCGACGGGCGCCGTCGGCACCGCGGCCTCGATCGGCGGGTACGTCACGGTGTGGGTCGTCTGCGGCGCCACGGCGCTCGTGGCCGCGGTGGCGCTCGTCGCCGTGCCACGGCTCGCGTTCGCGGACCCCGACCCGGTGCCGGATGCGGCCCAGGAGCCGCCCGCACCGTCGCCGGCGCGCTGAGCACGCGCGGCGCGCGGACGTCAGGCGGCGGGCGCCTCGGCGACGGCGTCGCGCCTCCTGCGCGGTCGCAGCCGCGAGATCGTCACGCCGCCGAGCGCGAGCGCGCCGCCGACCAGCGCGAGCGCCGTCGGCGCCTCGCCGAGCACGAGCCACGCGATGAGGGTCGCGAGGGCGGGGACGACGAGCGTCGTCGCCGCAGCGGGCCCGGCACCGGAGTGCTGCAGGACGTACGCCCAGGTCGAGAACGCGATCGCCGTCGAGCCGACGCCGAGCGCGAGCGCCGCGACGAGCGCGCCCGTGGAGGCGGCGGGCACCTCGACGAGGGCCTGCGGGGCGAAGGGCAGCGTGGCGACGAGGCCCGCGGCGCAGCCCACCCACGTCGCAGCGACGGGCTCGACCGTGCGCAGCGCGACCTTCTGCGTCAGCACCCCTGCCGCGTAGAGGACGGCCGCGAGGAGGCCGAGCGCGATGCCGAGGCCGTCGATCGACGGCGCGCCGCGCGAGCCGAGGGCGATGAGCACGACGCCGGCGAACGCGACGACGAGCCCGACGACGAGCGGGCGCGGGAAGCCCTCGCCGAACAGCACGCCGGCGACGACGGCGACGAGCAGCGGCGCGACGTTCACGAGCATGGCGGCGGTGCCCGCGTCGAGGTGGTGCTCTGCCCAGTTCAGCACCACGGTGTACGCGGCGAACCAGAAGACGCCGTAGGCGAGCACGAGCACCAGTCCGCGGCCCCGCGGGAGCGCCGGCCTCGCGATCGCGGCGATGACGAGGAGGACCGGCAGCGCCGATGCGAGGCGCACGAGGGCGAGCGGGCCGGGCGAGAGCTCGTCGCCCACGGCACGGATCGCGACGAACGCGAACGCCCACAGCAGCACCGTCACCCCCGCTGCGACGAGGACGAGCGGCTTCGACGCGGTGGAGGTCACCCCTCCATCGTGGTCGGGACTGCGACGTCAGTCGGCATCCACCTCGTCGACCTTGGCCTGCAGCGGGCCGCGGTGCACCATCCAGGCGTGCGTCTGCGCGACGGGCTTGATGACGACCTCGTCGATCGACACGTGGCCGGGCAGCGCCAGCGCGTCCGTCATGACCTGCGCGACGTCGTCGGCCGTCAGGGGATCCTGCACGCCCTGGTAGACCGCGTCGGCCTTCGCCTGGTCGCCCTGGAAGCGCACGAGCGAGAACTCCTCCGTCCGCACCATGCCGGGGCGCACCTCCATGACGCGGATGGGCTCGCCGTGCACCTCGAGGCGCAGCACGTCGACGAGCGCCTTCTCGGCCGCCTTCGCCGCGTTGTAGCCGGATCCGCCGACGTACGGCATGGTCGCGGCGATCGAGGTGACGACCTGGATCGTCGCGTAGGAGCCGTCGAGCGTCGTGCGACGCAGCTGCGGCAGGAGGCCCGTGAGCACGCGCTTCGTCGAGAGCACGTTCATGTCGAACATGCCCTGCCAGTCGTCGAGGGTGGTCGCGGGGATGGGTGCGGAGCCGAGCGCGCCGCCCGCGACGTGCACGAGCGCCGTGGCGCCGAAGGTCGTGGCGGCCTCGACCAGGCGCGCGACGTCGTCGTCGTCGGTGAGGTCGGCGACGAGCGTCTCGCAGCCGGTCTCCTCGGCGAGCGATGCGAGCCGCTCGGCGCGGCGTGCGACGGCGAGCACCCGCCAGCCGCGGCCCGCCGCCTGCGCGGCCACCGCCCGTCCGATGCCGCTCGATGCTCCCGTGACGACGATCCGCTGCTCCATGCACCCATCGAACCACGTCGTGGCAAGCCATCGAGGGCGCCGGGATCCGCTGCCAGGATGGTGCCGTGACCGACCCCGTGCAGGCGCGACCCAAGCGCCGCGTGCCCTACTGGGACAACGCGAAGTGGCTCGCGATGGTGCTCGTCGTCGTCGGCCACACGATCCAGCCGCTCGCGCTCGAGAGCGACGTCGCGCTCGTGCCCTACCTCGTGATCTACGCGTTCCACATGCCGTTCTTCGGCGTGATCTCGGGCTACTTCACGACCGACAAGCCCGGCGCGAAGCAGTACGGGCGCGTCATCGGCGACCTCATCGTGCCGTACGTGATCTTCGAGACGATCTGGTCCGTCATCGAGTCGCTCGTCACGGGCACGCCCTCGTTCAACCCGGTGACGCCGTCGTGGACGCTGTGGTTCCTGCTCGCGCTCGCGGGCTTCCGCGTCGTGCTGCCGGTGCTCGCCCGCCTGCGGTGGCCGCTGCTGTGGACGGTGCTGCTCGCGATCGTCATCGGCTACTTCGACGACGTCGACCAGACGTTCTCGATGATGCGGGCCATCCAGATGCTGCCGTTCTTCGTGCTGGGCTGGGAGCTGCGTCGCCGCGACGTCATGCGGCTGTGGTTCGAGCGCAGGTCGGTGCTCGTGCCGCGCATCGCCGCCGTCGCCGCCTTCGTGATCGTCGCCGCCGTCGCAGCCTTGCTCCCCGACCTCTGGCGCGAGCTGTCGATCCGGCACTGGCTCTTCCTCGACCGCGCCTACGCCGAGGTGCCCGAGCTCGGCGACGGCGGCGTCGCCTGGTACTACGGCACCGTGCGGCTGGCGATCATGGTCGTCACCACCGCGCTCATCGCCGCGGCGCTCGCGCTCGTGCCCCGCCGCACCACGGTCTTCACGGCCTGGGGCGCCGCGACGATGACCATCTACCTGCTGCACACCTTCGTGCTCTACTGGCCGCGCGAGTCGGGCTGGCTGCGCGACCACGCCGACCAGTGGTGGTCGCTGCCGCTCGCGATCGTCGCCGGCGTCCTCATCACCGTCGCGCTGTCGACGCGGCCGGTGCGGGCCGCGACGCGCTGGATCGTCGAGCCGAACGTGCGCTGGCTGCTGCGCAGGCGGGACAAGGACGACGGCGCGCCGCGCACGGGTGCGACGCCGACGCAGCCGCCGCCGACCGCTCGCGCCCGCTCCGGGGCGACTGTGACGGACGGTGACGGCGGGCGTTGAGCCGCGCGGAGGCGCCTCCGTAGCCTCGAGCCATCATCCGGCACCGAGGAGGCAGCCATGAGCGAGTGGGCTTTCGAGACCAAGCAGGTCCACGCGGGCGCCCAGCCCGACCCCACGACGAACGCACGCGTCACGCCGATCTACCGCACGACGTCGTACGTCTTCAACTCCACCGAGCACGCCGCGAACCTCTTCGGGCTCGCCGAGTTCGGCAACATCTACTCGCGCATCATGAACCCGACGCAGGACGTCGTCGAGCAACGCGTCGCAGCGCTCGAGGGCGGCACGGCAGCGCTGCTGGTGTCGTCGGGGCAGGCTGCCGAGACGTTCGCGGTGCTGAACATCGCGCAGGCGGGCGACCACATCGTGTCGTCGACGTCGATCTACGGCGGCACGTACAACCTCTTCAAGTACACGCTCGCCAAGCTCGGCATCGAGGTGACCTTCGTCGAGGACCAGGACGACCTCGACGAGTGGCACCGCGCGGTGCGGCCGAACACGAAGCTCTTCTTCGCCGAGACGATCGGCAATCCGCGCATCAACATCCTCGACATCGCGGGCGTCGCGTCGGTGGCGCACGAGGCGGGCGTGCCGCTCATCGTCGACAACACGATCGCGACGCCCTACCTCATCCGTCCGCTCGACCACGGGGCGGACATCGTCGTGCACTCGGCGACGAAGTTCATCGGCGGGCACGGCGCCGTCATCGGCGGCGTCATCGTCGACGGCGGCCGCTTCCGCTGGTCCGAGTCCGACCGATTCCCGGGACTCACCGAGCCGGACCCGAGCTACCACGGCGCCGTCTTCGCGCAGGCCGTCGGCGACGAGATCGCCTACGCGATCAAGGCGCGCGTGCAGCTGCTGCGCGACATCGGCGCGTCGATCTCCCCCGACTCGGCATGGCAGATCCTGCAGGGCCTCGAGACGCTGAGCCTGCGCATCGAGCGCCACGTCGAGAACGCCAGCGCGATCGCCGCCTTCCTCGAGCGCCACCCGGCGGTCGCGAGCGTCAACTACGCGAGCCTCGACTCGAGCCCGTACAAGGGCGCGGCGGACCGGTACGCGCCGAAGGGCGTCGGCGCCGTGCTGTCCTTCGAGCTCGTCGGCGGCGTGGCGGCCGGGCGCGCGTTCGTCGAGTCGCTGCAGCTCTTCAGCCACCTCGCGAACATCGGCGACGTGCGCAGCCTCGTCATCCACCCCGCCTCCACGACCCACTCGCAGCTCACGCCCGAGCAGCAGCTCACGACGGGCGTGACGCCCGGCCTCGTGCGCCTCTCCGTCGGGATCGAGCACGTCGACGACCTCATCGCCGACCTCGCCGCCGGCCTCGAGGCCGTGCAGGCGACGAATCGCGAGGCCGCGTAGGCGCCACCTCCCGCACGGATGCCCCGAGCCTGTCGACGCACGGCTCGGGGCATCCGCCGTAACACGACCCGCGCGCACGCGAGGATGGATGCATGGACTGGCAGCTCTCGGACGACGTCCAGCCGTCGGCCCGCGTCCCCTCGCACCTCCTGCTCGACCCCACCCCCGTGCCCGTCACGGGAGCGTGGCGGCCGGGCGACGATCCCGGCGCGCGTCGATTCGCCCGCGTCGGCGACGTCGTCACCGAGCACGGTGCGACGATCCCCAACGTCGTCGTGGCGTACGAGACGTGGGGCACCCTGAGCGCGAGCCGCGACAACGCGATCCTCGTGAACCACGCGCTGACGGGCGACAGCCACGTCGTCGGCCCCGCCGGTCCCGGTCACGCGACGAGCGGCTGGTGGGCGGGCGTCGTCGGCCCGGGACTGCCGCTCGACACCGACCGCTGGTTCGTGGTCGCGGCGAACATGCTCGGCGGCTGCCAGGGCACGACGGGGCCCGCGACGATCGGCCCTGATGGGCGCGAGCTCGCCTCGCGGTTCCCGAGGGTCACGATCCGCGACCAGGTGGAGGCGCAGCGCAGGCTCGCCGACCACCTCGGCGTCGAGCGGTGGCACGCGGTCGTCGGCGGCTCGATGGGCGGCATGCACGTGCTCGAGTGGGCCGTGACGCATCCCGAGCGGGTCGGCAAGGCCGCCGTGCTCGCGGCTCCCGCGCTGTCGAGCGCCGATCAGATCGCGCTCAGCGGGCTGCAGCTCGAGGCCGTGCAGTCGGATCCGAACTGGCTCGGCGGCGACTACTACGACCAGCCCGACGGGCAGGGACCGCATCGCGGCCTCGCGCTCGCCAGGCGCATGGCGATGGTGAACTACCGCTCCCCCGACGAGCTCAACCGTCGCTTCGGACGCGGCTGGCAGTCGTCGGTCGACCCCGACCACGGCGGCCGCTACCAGGTGGAGTCGTACCTCGACGTGCACGGCAACCGCTTCACGCGACGCTTCGACGCCGGCAGTTACGTGCGCCTGGTGCTCGCGATGTCGTCGCACGACCTCGGTCGCGGCCGCGGAGGCGTCGAGGCGGCGCTCGAGCGCATCACGGCCGAGACGCTCGTGGTCGGCATCGACTCCGATCGGCTCTTCCCCGTCGCCGACCAGGAGCGCATCGCCGCGGGGCTGCGCACCTCGGTCTCCGGTGCCGCGCCCGTCGTGCTCGCGAGCGAGTTCGGCCACGACGGCTTCCTCATCGAGACGGATGCGGTCGGCGCGCTCCTCGCCGACCTCGTCGGCTGACCCCGCACCAGCCGGTCGAGGAGCGCGCGCCCTTCGCGACGGCTGCACGCCGCGCTCGCCGCCTCCTCCGGATCCGCTTCGCGAGCACGCGTCACGAGACCACGCGACCGCCGCTCCCGACCGAGCCGCGCGCGTGGTCGCGTCGAGCGGGCACCTCGCACGGTCTCATGACGGCTGCAGCCGTCGGCTGCGGCCTCCTCGACCAGCGGGTGGTGGAACCCACCCACGATGGGGACGCGCCGCTCGACAGCTGGTCGAGGAGCGCGCGAGCGCAGCGAGCACGCGTCACGAGACCACGCGACCGCCGCTCCCGCCCGGTCATGCGCATGGTCGCGTCGCGCGGGCTCGTCGCGTGGTCTCCCTCCTCGACCAGCCGATGGGCGCGTCAGCGAGCGCCGGCGACCTGCGGCAGCCGCAGCAGCCGCAACGCGGCGAGCCCCAGCAGCACGAGGTATCCGGCGTTGCGCAGGGTGAGCACGACGAGGCCGATGGCGTTCTGCCCCACGACCTCGCCGTAGAGCCACGGGTAGCAGAGCTGCGTGAGGCCGCAGAGCACGACGATCACGGCGACGCCGTCCCAGGCGCGGATGCCGACGAGCAGCAGCGCCGGGGCGATCAGCCAGATGGCGAACTGCGGCGATCCGACGGGGTTCGTGACGATGAGCGTCGTGACGAGCGCGACGGCGAGCCACGCACCCGCCTGGTCGCGATCGACGCCGCGGCGCACTGCCAGCACGCCGAGGCCTGCGACGAGCAGCGTCGCCACGACCAGGATCGGCGTCGCGACGGCGGCGACGGCGTCCGCCGCGGGCGTCTGCAGCTCGTACGTCAGCTGCACGTCGTCGTAGCCGAGCGGCGCGCCCAGCCAGTGGAAGGGCGTCGCGAGCACGGCCTCGATCTGCAGGCCGCGCTCCCCCTGCCAGGTGAGGAACGACAGCACGTTGCCGCCGGCGCCGAGGGCGAGCGCGACGAGCATGACGACGGCCGTCACGCCCGCCGCGACCGCGACGGTCACGAGCCGCGCGGGCCGCACGACGAGCTGCGCGAGCCAGAGGACGCCCGGCCAGATCTTCGTCCATGCGCCCACGGTGAACGCGGCGGCAGCGAGCGCATGCCTGCCCGACCACGTCGCCACGACGCCGGCGACCGCGATCGGCATCGTGATGGAGTCGATGCGTCCGACGACGATGGGCCCCAGCAGCGCCATGAGCGCGAGCCACGTCCACGCCGGCGCGAGCCCGTGCGGATGGCGCAGCAGCAGCCAGAACGCGATGCCGTCGAGCACCGTCACGACGACGAGCCACATGCCCGGCAGCGCCGCGGGCCCCGCGATCGCGGAGGCGGCGATCGGCAGCCACGCGAGGATCGGGTACACCCACGGCTCGTCGATGCCGACGACGTCGCCCTGCATCGCGCGCGACGCCCACCACGGGTAGACGCTGCGCACGTCGCCGAACGCGGTCGACACGTCCGGGTGGTTCAGCGCCGCGACGAGGCCGTGGACGGCGACGAAGGCCGCCCACGGCAGCAGCCGCGAGCGCAGCACCGCGCCGCCGCTCAGCCGAGCCGCCTCGTGGCGTCGCGGACCTCGCCGACGAGCTCCTCGATGCAGTCCTCGAGGAAGAGCACGCCCGTCGTCGCACCCGACTGGTCGAACGCGCGCGCGACGTGGCTGCCGGAGGAGCGCATCCGCTGGATGGCGTCCTCCACCTCGCCGCCCGCGTACAGCGACGCGAGCTGCCGGATCCGCTTGGCGGGGATGGGTGCGGTCGGATCGTCGGTCGTCAGCACGTCCTTGAGGTGGATGTAGCCCGTCGGCTCGCCGGACTCGTCGACGATGACGTAGCGCGAGAAGCCGTGCTCGCGCACCGCGGCCTCCACGTCGTCGGTCGACGCGTCGTCGGAGAGCGTCACGAGGCCGTCGAGCGGGATGGCGACGTCGCCGACCGTGCGCTCGGTGAACTCGAACATCTTCGAGATGGCGCCGGTCGGGTCGACGAGCAGGCCCTCGCGCTTCGAGGTCTCGACGATCGTCTCGACCTCGTCGAGCGTGAACGCGCTCGCCGCCTCGTCCTTCGGCTCGACGCGGAAGAGCCGCAGGATGTGGTTCGCGATCCAGTTCATGGCCCAGATCACGGGACGGAACACGCGCGAGATCAGCACGAGCGGCGGCGCGAGCAGCAGCACGGCGGCCGTGGGCAGCGTGAAGGCGGCGTTCTTCGGCACCATCTCGCCGAACACGACGTGCAGGTAGGTCACGATCACGATCGCGAGGCCCAGCGCGATGCCGTCGACGGCGATCTCCGGCAGCCCGATGGCGCCGAGCGGGACGGCGAGCAGGTGATGGATGGCGGGCTCGCTCACGAGCAGGATGAGCAGCGAGCACACGGTGATGCCGAGCTGGCACATCGCGAGCATGAGCGAGACGTGCTCCATGGCCCACAGCGCCGCCTTCGCCGCCCGCGAGCCTCGCTCGGCGCGCGGCTCGACCTGCGAGCGCTTCGCCGAGATCACCGCGAACTCCGAGCCGACGAAGAAGGCGTTGACGACGAGCAGCACCACGAGCCACACGATGCCGGCGACGTCGGAGCTCATCGGGTCACCTCCTCGGACTCGGCGGTGCGGACCCACCGGATGCGGTCGATCCTGCGGCCGTCGAGGCGCTCGACGCGCAGCACCCCGCCGTCGACGGCGACCTCGTCGCCGACGACGGGCAGGCGACCGAGCTCGGCGACGACGTAGCCGGCGACCGTCTCGTACGGCCCTTCCTCGGGGATCTCGACGCCCGCGCGCTCGCGCAGCTCATCGGGGCGCAGGAGCCCGGGGAACGCGACCCATCCGGGTGCGCGCACGATCTCCGGGCGGAGCCGGTCGTGCTCGTCGCTCACCTCGCCGACCATCTCCTCCACGAGATCCTCGAGGGTCGCGAGGCCCGCGGTGCCGCCGTACTCGTCGACGACGATCGCCATCTGGTAGCCGCGCTCCTTGAGGTCCGAGAGCAGCTGCGGCAGGCCGACCGTCTCGGGCACGCGATGCGGCTCCTCGGCGATCGCGAGCACGGGCACGTCGCCGCGGCGCTCGCGCGGCACCGAGACGGCCTGCTTGACGTGCGCGATGCCGACGACGCGGTCGAGGTCGTCCTCGTACACCGGGAAGCGCGACAGCCCCGTCGTGCGGGCGAGTTCGAGCACGTCGGCGACGGTGCGCTCGCGGTCGATGGCCTCGACGCGCGGGCGCGGCGTCATGACGTCGCCGGCGGTGAGCTCGGACAGCCGCAGGGTGCGCGACAGGAGCGTCGCCTGGTCGGCGTCGAGCAGACCCTCCATCGCGGAGCGGCGCACGAGCGACGAGAGCTCGTCGGCGGTGCGCGCGCCCGAGAGCTCCTCCTTCGGCTCGATGCCGATCGAGCGCAGGATGCCGTTGGCGGAGCCGTTGAGCAGCAGCACGGCCGGCTTCAGGAGGAAGGTGAAGGCGCGCTGGAACGGGGTGACGACCTTCGCGGTCGCGAGCGGCACGGCGAGGGCGAAGTTCTTCGGCACGAGCTCGCCGACGATCATCGACAGCAGGGTCGCGAGCGCGATCGCGATCGTGAGCGAGACGCCCGGTGCGATCTCGTCCGGCACGCCCCATCCTTCGAGCACGGGCGCGAGGAGGTGCGAGATCGCCGGCTCCATCGTGTAGCCCGTGAGCAGCGTCGTGAGCGTGATGCCGAGCTGCGCGCTCGACAGGTGCGTCGAGGTCTGCTTCAGCGCCGCGATGACGCCGGCGTGGTTCGCCTCGCCGCGCTGCTGCTGCGCCTCGAGCTCGGAGCGGTCGAGGTTGACGAGCGAGAACTCGCTCGCGACGAAGTACCCGGTGCCGACCGTGAGGACGACGCCGATCAGGATGAAGAGCCAGGGCAGCTGCTCGATCATCGGATGCGTCCGATGGGCACGGGAGCCTGGCGGGGGGTGCTGGGGCGTCCGCCCCAGGGACTATGGTGCTCGTCGCTCACCGCAGCATCGTACTGCCCCCGTGCCGCGTGCGTGCCGCATGCGCGGCGCGCGCGCTCACCAGGAGACGGGCAGCGCCTTGCCCTCCTCGTAGCCGGCGGCCGACTGCACGCCGACGACGGCGCGCTCGCGGAACTCGGCGATGGACGAGGCGCCCGCGTACGTCGCGGACGAGCGCACGCCCGACGTGATCATGTCGAGCAGGTCCTCGACGCTCGGACGCAGCGGATCGAGCAGGATCGTCGAGGACGAGATGCCCTCGGCGAAGAGGGTCTTCGACGCGAGCTCGAAGGCGGGCAGGTCGCCGAAGCGCCCGCGCACGGCCTTCGTCGACGCCATGCCCCACGACTCCTTGTAGAGTCGCCCGCGCTCGTCGCGCTGCAGTCGGCCCGGCGCCTCGATCGTGCCGGCGAACCACGAGCCGATCATGACGCTCGACGCGCCGGCGGCGAGCGCGAGCGCCACGTCGCGCGGGTAGCGGACGCCGCCGTCGGCCCACACGCGCGCGCCGAGCCCGATGGCCTCCTCCGCGGTCTCGAGCACGGCCGACAGCTGCGGGCGACCCACGGCGGTCATCATGCGCGTCGTGCACATGGCGCCTGGCCCGACGCCGACCTTGAGGATGTCGGCGCCAGCCTGCACGAGGTCGCGCACGGCGGATGCCGTGACGACGTTGCCCGCGACGATGGGCACGTCGACCGCGGCGCGCACCGCCTCGATGGCGCGCAGCATCCCGCCCTGGTGACCGTGCGCCGTGTCGATGACGACGACGTCGGCGCCGGCGTCGACGAGCGCGCTCGCCTTGGCGCCGGGGTCGCCGTTGATGCTGACGGCCACGGCGACGCGCAGCCGGCCCTCCGCGTCGAGCGCGGGGCGGTACAGCGCCGAGCGCAGCGCGGTGCGCGGGCTCACGGTGCCGAGCACGCGGCCGTCCTCGACGACGGCGGCGAAGTCGACGCCGCGCGCGTGCACGGCGTCGAAGGCCGTGCGCGCGTCGACGACGTCCTCGGGACCGAGCGGCTCGATCGAGCCGTGCAGGAGGTCCCCGATGCGCGCGTCCGGCAGCGCCTGGCCCAGGCGCCGGGCTGCGATCGCGCCGACGTACGCGTCGTCCCGCACGACGACGATGCCGTGCCCCTCGACGGCGGGCACGCGCAGCAGCACGTCGGCGACGAGCTCGTCCTCGGTCGCGAGCTGGGCGGAGGCGAGCTCGACGGGCTGCGCCTTCACCCAGGCGATCGCCGCGATCGTGTCGTCGAGGTCGTGGTCCTGCGTCAGCACCGCGAGGCCACCGCGGCGCGCGAGCGTCGCCGCGAGCAGCGGGCCCGTGACGGAGTTCATGTTCGCCGCCACGATCGGCAGCGTCGCACCCGTGCCGTCGTCGGGCGCGAGGTCCACGGCCATGCGGCTGCCGACGTCCGAGCGGCTCGGCACGAGGAAGACGTCCGAGTAGGTGAGGTCGTGCGGCGGGGGCGGCTGCAGGAAGCGCATGCCTCCACGCTACGCCGGGCGCGCTCGTGCGGGACCCGCGTCCGCCACGGGCGTCGTCCCGGCGATCAGTCGTTCGCGGCGCCGTAGTCGTCGACGATGCGCGCGTCGACGGGGAACGCGATGGGGAAGGTGCCGAAGAGCATCCGACCCGCACCGTCGGCCGCGGCGCGGATCTCGTCGGCGACCGCCTCCGCCCGCTCCTGGGGCGCGTGGACGATGACCTCGTCGTGCAGGAAGTAGACGAGCTCGCCGCCGCCCGCGCGCAGGCTGCGCCGCAGCAGCGCCATCCAGCACAGCGCCCACTCGGCGGCCGAGCCCTGCACGACGAAGTTGCGCGTGAAGCGCCCCCAGGCGCGCTCGCGCGAGATGACGTCGCGGTCGGCCATCCCCTCCGGCCCCTGCGGCATCGGCGGGCTCGTGCGGCCGAGCCACGTGCGCACGAGGCCGCCGCGCTCCCCCGTCGCCGCCGCCTCGTCGACGACGCGCATCGCTCGCGGATACGCGCGGCGCAGGTTCGGCACGAGCCGGCCGGAGTCGCCCGACGTGCCTCCGTAGAGCGCCCCGAGCATCGCGACCTTCGCCTTCGGCCGCGACTCCACGACGCCGTCGTCGACGAGCCCCTCGTACAGGTCGCCGACCGCGGCCTCGGCGAGCGCCTCGTCGCGCGCCATCGCCGCCAGCACGCGCGGCTCGAGCTGCGCGGCGTCCGCCACCACGAGCCGCCAGCCCGGATCGGCGACGACCGCGCCTCGCACCTGCTTGGCGATCTGCATCGCGCCGCCGCCCGCGGTCGCCCAGCGCCCGGTCACGACGCCCGCGGGCACGTACTCGGCGTGGAAGCGTCCATCGCGCACCCACTCGTCGGCCCACTGCCAGCCGTTCGCCGTCCACAGCCGGTAGAGGCGCTTGTACGCGACGAGCGGCTCGACGACGGGGTGATCGACGTCGCGCAGCTCCCACCGCGACGTCGAGCGCACGTCGAGACCCGCCGCGCGCAGCGCACGCAGCAGCTCGGGCGCCGAGTCGATGCTCACGTGCTGCCCCAGCTCCGCGTCGACCTCGTCGGCGAGCGCCTGCAGCCTCGACGGGCGCCCCGCGATCGGTCGCGGCCCGAGCGCCTCGGCGAGCAGACGATCGTGCTCGGCGGCGGACCATGGCAGGCCGACGTGCAGCAGCTCCTCGGCGATGAGGGCGCCGGTCGACTCGGCGCCGAGCAGCATGCGCATCGACGCGTCGCCGGCGACGGCGGCCTCCTGCCGCGCGAGCTCGGAGGCGACCGCCGCCACCGTCTCGGGCGCCTCCTCGAGCGAGAAGAGCGCACCGTCGGGTGCGCGCAGCCGACGAGTCCATCGCGCGTCGAGCGTCATGCGGCCGGCGTCGGCGAGGATGCGGTGGCACAGCCGCAGGTCGCGAGCGCGCTCGATGGCGACGCCCGCGGCGAGGAGCGTCGGCACGACGCGCGACGAGTCCTGCCACACCCACCGCGGTCGCTCGGGCTCGAGGGCTGCCACCGCAGCGGGCAGGTCGTGGACGCGGCGGCGCTCGCGCAGCGCGCCGTCGTCGCCGACGAGGGCGACCTCCCACGCGTCGCCGTCGGGCGCGACCACCGCATCCACCCCTCCACGCTAGGCGGCACCCACGACGCCGCCCGACGCAGTGGTCGGGTGACGCCCTGGATGAACACGCCGTGAATCCGTGCGCGGATGGGCATGACGACGGGCCCGTCGTGGTGCACGATGGGATCGGAGGATGCGATGCAGGCCCAGGTGGTGGTGCTGAACGCGACGCTCGAGCCGATCGGCGTCGCCTCCCTGCAGCGCGCGGTGGCCTTCGTCGTGAAGGAGCGGGCGCAGATCATGCTCGCCTCCGAGGGCACCATCCGCTCCGAGAGCTTCGAGATGCCGGTGCCGAAGGTCGTCGTCTTCAACGACTACGTCGCCGTGCCGCACACGCGCATGTACGACCGCATGCCGTGGACGCGCCGCGGCGTGCTCGAGCGCGACCGCCGCCGCTGCGCCTACTGCGGCGGCCACGGCTCGACGATCGACCACATCCAGCCCGTCTCCCGCGGCGGCGGCTCGACCTGGCTCAACACGATCGCCGCGTGCGTCGGGTGCAACGGCCGCAAGGGCGACCGCACGCCCACCGAGGCCTCGATGCCGCTGCAGTTCGAGCCGCGCGTCGTGTGGCGCCGGGAGGTCGTGATGCTCGCGGTCGAGGCCGCGGGCGTCGACCTCGCCGCGCTCGGCATCGGCGCCTGACGCCGCGCGCGAACGTCCCCGACGGATCGGGAAGCGCGCGTAGGATGGACGACGGCGTCGACGAACGACGTCGACAAGCATGCCCCCGGTGAGATGAGGCGAAGGATCCGTGGCAGCCGCGAGCAGCGACTTCGGAGCGAACGAATGGCTGGTGGAGGAGCAGTACGAGCTCTTCAAGCAGGACAGGTCGAAGGTGGCCGAGTCCTGGTGGCCGATCCTGGAGCGCTACGCAGCGCAGCAGGGAGGCGGCACCACCACCGCGACCACGGCGCCGCCCGTGGCTGAGACGCCCGCAGCGCCATCCGCGCCGCAGTCGGCTCCGCCCGCGCCCGCCGCCCCCAAGGCTCCGACGGCACCGGCCGCCGCGCCCGCGGCCCCGGCGAACGCGCCGGCCGCGCCCGCGCAGTCCGCGCCCCCGCCCCCGCCGGCGCCCACGAAGCCCGCCCAGCGCCCCGACGGGTCGATCGCGGCGCGCACGACGAAGACGCCCGCGAAGCCCGCCCCCGTCCCCGCCGACCGCGACAAGGCGGACGCCAAGGCCGACGAGGCGAAGGCCGACGAGCCCACGGTCACGCCGCTGCGCGGCATGCCGAAGGCGCTCGCGCACAACATGGACCTGTCGCTGGCCGTGCCGACCGCCACGAGCGTGCGCACCGTGCCCGCGAAGCTCATGATCGACCAGCGCATCGTGATCAACAACCACCTGCGGCGCACGCGCGGCGGCAAGATCTCGTTCACGCACCTCATCGGCTACGCGCTCGTGCAGGCGCTCAAGGCCTTCCCGAGCCAGAACGTGTCGTACGCCGAGATCGACGGCAAGCCGTCGCTCGTCGCCCACCCGCACGTCAACCTCGGCATCGCCATCGACCTGCCGAAGCCCGACGGCACGCGCGCGCTGCTCGTGCCGAGCATCAAGCGCGCCGACACGATGGACTTCGCCGAGTTCATCGGCGCCTACGAGCAGCTCGTGAAGAAGGCCCGCGCGAACAAGCTCGAGGCCGGCGACTTCGCAGGCACGACGATCTCGCTGACGAACCCCGGCGGCATCGGCACCGTCCACTCGGTGCCCCGACTCATGCAGGGCCAGGGCTGCATCATCGGCGCCGGCGCGCTCGACTACCCCGCCGAGTTCCAGGGCGCGAGCCAGGAGCGGCTCGCCGACGCCGGCATCGGCAAGACGATCACGCTGACGTCGACCTACGACCACCGCGTCATCCAGGGCGCAGGGTCCGGCGAGTTCCTGAAGATCGTCCACGGCCTGCTGCAGGGCGAGGACGGCTTCTACGACCGGATCTTCGCGGACCTGCGCATCCCCTACAAGCCGATCGTCTGGTCGCAGGACGTGTCGGTGCACGAGGCCGACGAGCTGTCGAAGACCACGCGCGTCACGCAGCTCATCAACTCGTACCGCGTGCGCGGCCACCTCATGGCCGACATCGATCCGCTCGAGTACGTGCAGCGCACGCACCCCGACCTCGAGATCGAGCAGCACGGCCTGTCGTTCTGGGACCTCGACCGCGAGTTCGTCACCGGTGGCTTCGGCGGGCGCCGCTCGGCGCAGCTGCGCGACGTGCTCGGCGTGCTGCGCGACACGTACTGCCGCACCATGGGCGTCGAGTACATGCACATCGCCGACCCCGCGCAGCGGAAGTGGTTCCAGGACCACCTCGAGGTGCCGTACGTCAAGCCGACGCACGACGAGCAGATGCGCATCCTCCGCAAGCTCAACGAGGCCGAGGCGTTCGAGACCTTCCTGCAGACGAAGTACGTCGGCCAGAAGCGCTTCTCGCTCGAGGGCGCCGAGTCGATGATCGCCTTCCTCGACGCCCTCATCCAGGGCGCGGCGGAGGCGAGCCTCGAGGAGGTCGTCATCGGCATGCCGCACCGCGGCCGCCTCAACGTGCTCACGAACATCGCGGGCAAGACGTACGGCCAGATCTTCCAGGAGTTCGAGGGCGCCGCCGTCATGCAGGGCTCGGGCGACGTGAAGTACCACCTCGGCACCGAGGGCACCTTCGTCGCCGCCGACGGCTCCGAGATCCCCGTCTACCTCGCCGCGAACCCCTCGCACCTCGAGGCCGTGAACGGCGTCCTCGAGGGCATCGCGCGGGCGAAGCAGGACCGCATCGGCGACGGTCGTCGCTCGGTGCTCCCCGTGCTCGTCCACGGCGACGCGGCCATGGCGGGCCAGGGCGTCGTGTTCGAGACGCTGCAGCTCTCGCAGCTGCGCGGCTACACGACGGGCGGCACGGTGCACCTCGTCGTGAACAACCAGATCGGCTTCACGACGCCGCCGTCCGAGTCGCGCTCGTCGATCTACTCGACCGACGTCGCCAAGGCGATCGGCGCGCCCATCTTCCACGTGAACGGCGACGACCCCGAGGCCGTCGTCCGCGTGGCGGAGCTCGCGTTCCAGTACCGCGAGGAGTTCAAGCGCGACGTCGTCATCGACCTCGTCTGCTACCGCCGCCGCGGGCACAACGAGGGCGACGACCCCACGATGACGCAGCCGCTCATGTACTCGCTCATCGAGCGCAAGCGCTCGGTGCGCACGCTGTACGCCGAGAACCTCGTCGGCCGCGGTGACATCACCGAGGACGAGTACGAGGAGGCGCAGAAGGACTTCCAGGACCGCCTCGAGCGGGCGTTCATGGAGACCCACGCCGCCGCCACCGGCTCGATGCCGATCCCGACGCAGATGCCCGAGGCGTCGATGTCGGGCACGCCGAGCGACACCGGCATCTCGCGCGCCGCGATCGAGGCGATCGGCGACGCGCACGCCAACGCGCCCGACGGCTTCACGGTGCACACGAAGGTGCAGCAGGTGCTGAAGAAGCGCGTCGACATGAGCCGCGACGGCAACGTCGACTGGGCGTTCGGCGAGCTGCTCGCGCTCGGCTCGCTGCTCATGGAGGGCACGGCGGTGCGCATGTCCGGCCAGGACACGCGCCGCGGCACGTTCGTGTCGCGCCACGCGGTCATGCACGACAAGGTCAACGGCCAGGAGTGGCTGCCGCTCGCGAACCTCTCCGAGGACCAGGCGCGCCTGTCGATCTACGACTCGCTGCTGTCCGAGTACGCCGCCATGGCGTTCGAGTACGGCTACTCCGTCGAGCGCGAGGACGCCCTCGTGCTGTGGGAGGCGCAGTTCGGCGACTTCGTGAACGGCGCGCAGATCGTCGTCGACGAGTTCCTCTCGTCCGCCGAGCAGAAGTGGAACCAGTTCTCGTCGCTGACCCTGCTGCTGCCGCACGGCTACGAGGGCGCCGGCCCCGACCACTCGTCGGCGCGCATCGAGCGCTTCCTGCAGCTCGCGGCCGAGCAGAACATGATCATCGCGCGTCCGTCGACGCCGGCGTCGTACTTCCACCTGCTGCGCCGCCAGGCGTATCAGCGGCCGCGTCGCCCGCTCATCGTGTTCACGCCGAAGGCGATGCTGCGCCTGCGCGACGCCGTGAGCCCCGTCGAGGCGTTCGAGTCGGGCACCTTCCAGACGGTGCTCGACGACGCGAAGGTCGACTCCTCGAAGGTCCGCCGCGTGCTCATCCACTCCGGCAAGATCCACTACGACCTCGCCGCCGAGATGGCGAAGCGCGAGATCGACGACATCGCGCTCGTGCGCCTCGAGCAGCTCTACCCGCTCGACGTCGACGGCATCAACGCCGTGCTCGACCGCTACGACGGCGCCGAGCTCGTGTGGGTGCAGGAGGAGCCGCTCAACCAGGGCGCCTGGCCGTCGGTGCACTTCGCGCTGCCGCGCCACCTCCACCACGGGCGCACGCTGCGCGCGATCGGCCGCACGCCGTCGGCGAGCCCCGCGACGGGCTCCCCGAAGCGCTCGGCCGCCGAGCTCGCGCAGATCCTCGACGAGGCGCTCGGCGCCTGACCGCGCTGCAGCGAGAGCCCGCCGTCACCTCGTGACGGCGGGCTCTCGCTCGTGCGGCCCGCGTCGCGTCCCCGCGTCAGCGGTGCGTTTCGCAGGCGATCGTGGGGGTCGAAGGGAAGATGCCCCTCCGCCACCCGCGATCGCCTGCGAAACGCAAGGCCGGAGGGGAAGCAGACGGTCGAGCGCGACGAGCGATCGCCGGTGACGGCGCGTGCTCCCAGCGGCGTGAGGCGTGGGGCTACCCGCTCGCCGACGTCGAGCGCCCGGTCGTGGAGTCGGGCTCCCGATGATCGTGCGGATCAGTGATAGCCGACCCGAACTCGCCGTAGCACGGCAGCGGGCACGCCCACCTCGCGCCGGGCTCGTCCTACGGCTGAGCGATCGTGTAGTCCGTGAGCACGACGAAGGCGCCGAAGGGATCGATCTCGACCCCGGTGAGGTCGGAGAGCTGAGGTGCCATCGCGGGGTCCACGCCGTTGAAGTAGATCGTTCGAGTCTGGGAGCCGTCGGCGGCGAGTGGCTGCGAGTACACCTGTGGGCCTGCGATGTCGCCACCGGGCGGAGCGTATCCGTTCGCAGTCCTCCACCAGTCGAGATGCGCCCCCGGCGCCGGCCCATTGACGTTGTCGCTCCCCAGCAGTGCGATCGAGAGCGCGCCGATGCGCGGGCTTCCATCCGCGTTCGCGGATGCATCGACTGGTGCGTACATCGTGACCACGCACGACACGATGAGCCCGTCGAGGGCCGCGGGGATCGCGAAGTCACCGCGGGGCGCCGCCTGAGCGAGCACCTGCTCGTCCGAGCCCTCGAACGGGAACGACGTCGAGGGCACCAGAGGGTTCGTGTTCAGGTGCACGACGTACTCGTCGCCACACTGAGGCGGCATCGCGTCGGCATCGGCGCGGAACGCAGAGGGCGACGGGGACGGCGGCGACGAGGATTGTGCGGATGACTGGCTGGACGCCGGAGTCGCCGATGGCGCTGACGACTCTCCAGCACCTCCCGCGTCAGCACACCCTGCCAGGAGTGCCAGCAGCCCGACCGGCCAGATCATCGAGCGCTTGCGCATGTCGCCTCCGTTCGCTTGCCCCACCAGCATCGCCGGGCTGGCTGGACAGCAGCCGCACATCGCGTTCGCACCCCGCCTGCCGCGTGAAGTCGCCGCGTAGGAAGACGACACGACCGAGCGAGCCCTGGGCCCTCGCCAACCCCGAATGAGCCGTTCCCCGCGCCGATGCCCAGAGAATCTGACGCTCAGCGCGGGGATGGAACGTCGGCACGGGAGGATGACGGGAACGGGCACATGGCGCGAGCCGTCGCGGTCGGCGCACACGGAGAAGGGCCGCGGAGAGCATGAGTCGCCGGGGCCCTTCACCCTCTGCCGGCGCCCTGGCCGAGGCCTGGGCCCTTCCGGTGGAGGGCGCCTCCGTGAGGAGGTTCGATCATCATGGAGCGCCGTCCGACGCCTCGCAAGACGTCGGGGCGAAGTCGTCTCGACGACGACGTGAAGGTCGAGGGTTCGTCGCTGCGCGCGGCCTCAGCCGTGCGTCGCCTGCACGGCGCGCAGCCGTGCGAGCACCTGGTCCTTGAGCTCCTCGGGAGCCGTCTCCTTGCACGCCTGCTTGAGCGCCATCGTCAGCTGCACGCCGACGGTGTGCTCCTCGGCGCAGTCGGTGCAGCCGTCGAGGTGCGCACGGATGTCCGCCGCATCCTCCTTGCGCAGCTCGGCGTGCAGGTACTCCTCGAGCTCGGCCTTCGCCTTGTCGCAACCGCAGTCGCCCATCAGCGCTTCCCTCCTGCCGTCATGCCCTGCTCGCGGGCGTAGTCCGCCAGCAGCTCGCGCAGCTGCCGCCTGCCACGGTGCAGGCGGCTCATCACGGTGCCGACGGGCGTCTTCATGATCTCCGCGGTCTCGGCGTACGACATGCCCTCGACGTCGACCCAGTAGACGACCATGCGGAAGTCCTCCGGGATCGACTGCAGCGCGTCGCGCACGACGCCCGCGGGCATCCGGTCGATCGCCTCGGCCTCCGCCGACCGCGAGCGCGTCGCGGTCGTCGACTCGCCGACGCCGATCTGCCAGTCCTCGAGGTCGTCGAGCGGCGCCTCGAACGGCTGCCGCTGCCGCTTGCGGTACTGGTTGATGTAGGTGTTCGTCTGGATGCGGTACAGCCAGGCACGCAGGTTCGTGCCGGGCGTGAAGGAGTCGCGGGCGGCGTACGCCTTCGCGTACGTCTCCTGCACCAGGTCTGCCGCATCCTGCGGGTTCCGCGTCATGCGCATCGCGGCCCCGTACAGCTGATCGGTGTACTCGAGGGCCTCGGCGATGAACGCGTCGGAGTCGTCTGCCATCGGCGACGATGATACGCGCGTCAGCACGCTGGTCCCGGTCATGCACCCTCCCCTTCGTAGGATGGAACGGATGACCCAGGCGACGCATTCCCGCGCGTGGGCGGCGCCGACCGCCACCGCACCGCTCGACGCCGTCGTGCACCTGCCCGGCTCGAAGTCGCTGACGAACCGCGAGCTCGTGCTCGCCGCGCTCGCCGATGGGCCGAGCGTGCTGCGCGCGCCGCTGCACTCGCGCGACTCGGCGCTCATGGTCGACGCGCTGCGCGCGATGGGCGTCGGCGTCGAAGAGGTGGGGTCGGGCCCCTTCGGCCCCGACCTGCGGGTGACGCCGGGCGCGCTCGGCGCCGCATCCGTCGACTGCGGGCTCGCTGGCACCGTCATGCGCTTCCTCCCGATCGTCGCAGGGCTCGCGACGGGCGCCGTCGCGTTCGACGGCGATCCGCACGCCCGGCTGCGCCCCAACGCGACGACGATCGAGGCGCTGCGCGCGCTCGGCGTGCGCGTCGAGGACAACGGCACGGGCACGCTGCCCTTCACCGTGCACGGCACCGGAGCGGTGCGCGGCGGCGAGCTGCACGTCGACGCGAGCGCCTCGAGCCAGTTCGTCTCGGCGCTGCTGCTCGCAGCGCCCCGCTTCGACGAGGGCCTCACGCTGCGCCACACGGGCGAGCGCCTGCCATCGCTCCCCCACATCGACATGACGATCGCGACGCTCCGGGCCCGCGGCGTCGAGGCCTCGTCGCCCGAGCGCGGCGTGTGGCGCGTCGAGCCCGGCACCGTCGCCGCGATCGACGTGACGATCGAGCCCGACCTGTCGAACGCCGCGCCGTTCCTCGCCGCCGCGCTCGTCGCCGGCGGTCGCGTGACCGTCGCGGGATGGCCGCGCACGACGACGCAGGTCGGCGCGGAGCTGCCCGGCCTGCTCGAGCGCCTCGGCGCATCCGTCGCCGTCGACGGCGACCGCTGCACCGTCGATGGCGGCGCGGGCGTCGCGGCAGCGCCCCTCGCCGGCGGCGCGATCGACATGGCGCACGCCGGCGAGCTCGCCCCCACGATCGCCGCGCTCGGCGTCTTCGCCGACGCGCCGCTGACCATCCGCGGCATCGGCCACATCCGCGGGCACGAGACCGACCGCATCGACGCGCTCGTCGACGACCTCGCGCGGCTCGGCGGCGAGGCGACGGGCGACGCCGACTCGATCACGGTGCATCCCGGTGAGCTCCACGGCGGCGCGTGGGCCGCGTACGCCGACCACCGCATGGCGACGGCGGGCGCGCTGCTCGGCCTCGCCGTGGCGGGCGTCGAGGTCGACGACATCGGCGCGACGGCCAAGACCATCCCCGAGTTCCCCGACCTCTGGCAGCGCATGCTGCTCGGCCGATGACGGCGGCGCCGTGAGCTGGCTCACCGACGAGCCCGACGATCCGTACGAGGAGTACGACGAGTCGTCGGTGCGCGAGCGCCCGAACCCGAAGGCCAATCGCCCGCGCACGAAGATCCGACCCGAGCACGCCGACTCGACCGACGGCGTCGTGACGGCGGTCGACCGCGGCCGGTACACGGTGGTCGTGCGCGACGGGAAGCCAGACGAGGCGGTCGTGACGGCGGCGCGCGCGCGAGAGCTGCGCAACCAGGCGATCGTCGCGGGCGACCGCGTCGACGTCGTGGGCGACACGAGCGGCGAGGAGGGCACGCTCGCGCGCATCGTGCGCATCCAGCCTCGCACGACGGTGCTGCGCCGCTCGGCCGACGACACCGACGAGTTCGAGCGCGTCATCGTCGCGAACGCCGACCTCATGCTCATGGTCGTCGCGGCGCGCGACCCCGAGCCGCGGCCGCGGCTCGTGCACCGCTACCTCGTCGCGGCCTACGACGCGGGCATCACGCCGATCCTCGTCGTCACGAAGACGGACCTCGCGGACCCGGCGCCGCTCCTGGCGCACTTCGAGGGGCTCGACATCGAGACGTGGCGCTCGCGCTCGGACGAGCCGCCCGCCGAGGCGCTGCGGGCCAGGCTCGACGGGCACGTCACGGTCGCCGTCGGCCACTCGGGCGTCGGCAAGTCGACGCTCGTCAACGCGCTCGTGCCGGATGCGCGGCGCGCGGTGGGCCACGTCAACGCCGTGACGGGTCGCGGGCGGCACACGTCCTCGTCGACGCAGTCGTACCGGCTCGGCGCCGGCTGGGTCATCGACACCCCGGGCGTGCGCTCCTTCGGCCTCGGGCACATCGACGTCGCCTCGATCCTCAAGGCGTTCCCCGACATCGAGGCCGTGAGCGAGGACTGCCCGCGCGGCTGCACGCATCTCGCGGACGCCCCGGACTGCGCCATCCAGGAGGCCGCCGACCGCGGCGAGCTCGACCGCACGCGCGTCGAGTCCGTGCAGGGGCTGCTCGCGACGCTGACGGCGGAGGACCGCTGGTGACCCAGCGTCGGCCGAGCCCGGTCGTCGCGATGCTCGCGCTCTCCAGCACGTGGGAGTCGCGACTGACCGCCGCGCTGCGCGACCTGGGGCTCACGACGCGTCGGCTCGGGCTGCTCGCGCATCTCGACGCGCTGCCCGACCTGTCGTTCTCCGAGCTCGCGCGCCGCACGGGCATCACGGTGCAGTCGGCGCACGCCGCCGTGCGGCAGCTCGCCGACGACGGACTCGTCGACGACGCGACCGCGCACGCGGGCTCCGCGTCGGCGCTGCGCCTGACGGATCGGGGGCGCCAGGTGCTGCGCGTCGCGCAGGAGCGCGTCGCAGCGCTCGACGCGGCGCTCGCGCTGGAGGAGCCGGCGCTCGCCGCGGCGCTCACGGCGGCCCGTCCGCCCGAGGCGGACGACGCGCAACCCGCCGACGCCCACCTTCAGGTAGACTGAAGGCATGACCGCCGCCGCGCCGACCGCATCCCGCTCCCCCTTCGCCTCGCCGCACGCCCTCTACCGCGTCGTCGCGATCGCCGAGGCCATCTCGTGGACGCTGCTGCTCGGCGGCCTCGCGCTGCGCGGCGTCGCCGGCATCACGATCGGCGTGTCGATCGGCGGCGCCATCCACGGCTTCGTGTTCCTGTCCTACGCCGCCACCGCGGTGCTCATGACGATCCACCAGCGCTGGCACGCCGGCGTCGCCGTCGTCGCGATCGCGGCCGCCATCGTGCCCTACGCGACCGTGCCGGTCGAGCGCTGGCTGCGGCACAGCGGCCGCCTCGACGGCGCGTGGCGGCTCGAGGCGACCGCCGACCCCCGCGATCGTCGACCGCTCGATCGGCTCGTGCGCACGCTGCTGCGGCACCCTGTCGTCTTCGGCATCGGCGCGATCGTCGTCGTCGCGATCGTCTTCACGGTGCTGCTGATCGTCGGCCCTCCCGGCCGCTGACGCCCCGCTAGCGTGGATGCCGTGCACCACGCCGACGACCTCGCCCTCGCCCTCCGGATCGCCGACGCCGCCGACGCGATCTCCATGGATCGCTTCCGTGCGAGCGACCTGCACGTGACGACGAAGCCGGATGCGACGCACGTGACCGACGCCGACCAGGCGGTGGAGGCGCGCATCCGCGAGATCGTCGCGGCGGAGCGCCCGGACGACGCCTTCTTCGGCGAGGAGACCGGCACGACGGGCGACAGCCCGCGCCAGTGGATCGTCGACCCCATCGACGGCACCGCCCACTTCCTGCGCGGCGCGCCCGTGTGGGCGACGCTCGTCGCCCTCGTCGTCGACGGCGAGGTCGTCGTGGGCGTGTGCTCGATGCCGGCGCTCGGCCGACGCTGGTGGGCGGCGCGCGGCGACGGCGCGTGGACGTCGCCCGGCGAGCAGCGCCTCACGGTCTCGGCGCTCGGCACGCTCGCCGACGCGGCGATCTCGTACAACTCGATCCAGGGATGGGATGGTGCGGGCTACCTCGACGAGCTCGTCGCGCTCCAGCGCGACGTCTGGCGCGCCCGCTCCTACGGCGACGCATGGAGCTACATGCTGCTCGCCGAGGGCGCCCTCGACGCCGTCGCCGAGTTCGACCTGAAGCCCTACGACATGGCGGCGCTCGTGCCGATCGTCGAGGAGGCGGGCGGGCGCTTCACGTCCGTCGACGGCGAGCCCGGGCCGTGGCACGGCTCGGCCCTCGCGACGAACGGCGTGCTGCACGACGAGCTGCTCGCGCGGCTGGCGCGCTGACGTGGCCGTCGCGCTCGTCACCGGTGGCAGTCGCGGCATCGGCGCCGCGACCTGCCGGCGACTCGCGACCGCCGGCTTCGACGTCGTCGTGGGGTTCGTGCAGGATGCCGGCGCCGCGGACACCGTGGTCGCCGAGGTCGAGTCGCTCGGCCGACGCGCGATCTCGAAGCGCGTCGACGTCGTCGACGAGGGGTCGCTCGACGCGTTCGTCGCCGCCGGTGCCGCGCTCGGTCCGATCACGGCCGTCGTGGCGAACGCCGGAGTGGCGCGTGCGGTGGGCTCGCTCGTCGACAACGCGCTCGACGACATCCGCGCCGACCTCGACGTCAACCTGCTGGGGGTCGTCGCCACGTGCCGTGCCGCGCTGCCCGCGATGGCCGACGGCGGCGCGATCGTCGTCGTGTCGTCGGTCGCCGCTCGACTCGGCTCGCCCGGCACCTACGTGCACTACGCCGCCGCGAAGGCGGGCGTCGAGGCGTTCGCGCACGGGCTCGCGCTCGAGGTCGCTGGCCGAGGCATTCGCGTGAACGCCGTGGCACCGGGCACGACGTGGACCGGCTTCCACCGCGACCCGCAGCGCCCCGCGACGGTCGCCGCCTCCGTGCCGCTCGGGCGCGCGGGCCGGCCCGACGAGATCGCTGCCGCGATCGCATGGCTGCTCGGGCCCGACGCGTCGTACGCGACCGGGTCGGTGCTCGAGGTGTCCGGCGGGCTCTAGCCCTCGCCGCCGTGCGCGCGCTCGAGCTCGCCGACGTCGATCTTCCGCATCCCCATCAGCGCCTGCGTCACGGCACCGGCGTTCGGCCCGGACATCAGCCGGCCCATCGACGACGGCACGATCTGCCACGACAGGCCGAACCGGTCGACGAGCCAGCCGCACTGGCTCTCGCGCCCGCCGTCGGCGAGCAGGGCCTCCCACAGCCGATCGATCTCGGCCTGACCCTCGACCTCGATCACGAGCGAGACGGCCTCCGACAGCGGGAAGGCCGGCCCGCCGTTCAGGAGGGTCACTGCGTGCCCGCCGATCGTGAGGTCGACCGTGAGCGCCTGGCCGGCCATGCCGCCGGGGAACGCCGCGTCGTCGGGATACCGGCTCGTCTGCAGGATCTCGCTGTCCGGCACGAGCGAGACGTAGAGCGCCGCCGCGTCCTCGATGCCTCCGTCGAACCACAGGCTCGTCGCGACCCTCGTCATCCCAGACCCCTCTCGTCGCCCGTGAGCGTACGCCCGTCGACGTGCGCGCGGATAGGGTCGGAGGCATGCGCGAGATCTCCGTGGACGCCATCGCCGCCGACACCGACGTGCCCGTCGTCGACGTGCGCGAGCAGGACGAATGGGACGCCGGCCACGTGCCGCACGCCATCCACATCCCCATGGGCGAGATCGTCGAGCGCCTCGACGAGGTGCCCGACGGCGCCGCGATCATCTGCCACTCCGGCGGCCGCTCGGCGCGCGTCGTGCAGTACCTCGAGTCGCAGGGCCGTGTCGCTGCGAACGTCGTCGGCGGCACCTCGGCGTGGATCGCCGCGGGCCACGACGTCGCCCGCTGACGCCGGCGCCGCCTCCCGCCGAGCACGGCGAAGGGCCGCGGACGAGACGTCCGCGGCCCTTCGTGGCTCCTTCGCGCGTGACACGCACCGACGGTGGTGGAGATGGGGGGAATCGAACCCCCGTCCATCGCTCGGACCGTGCGGCTTCTCCGAGTGCAGTCTGAGTCTCTTCGTTCTGCTCGGCCCCTACCTTTGCCCCAGACACCTAGGTAGACGGGCCCAGTCACAGTTCGAGTCCCGCGAGTCCCTGTGACGCAGGCTCGCAGCGAGTCCCCTAGATGACGCCGAGGTCCAGGGCGGGGACGGACCTGGTTCGACGGACTTCAGGCTCGCTTAGGCAGCGAGGGCGAAGTCGGTGCGCTTGGAGTTGGCACCTATGGGTTTCCAGGGATCGTTCACGAGATGACCCTGGGTCCTCGACTCGCTTCCCGCAGCGACTGAGGCGATGTCGAAACCGATCATCCCCGTGGCTGCGGTGCGTGTCACGCGCTGTGGAGTTGCCAAGCCGCCCGATCTCGCGATCCGCGGCAGCCCTCCATCCTACGGGGCGGGCGCCGACACGGCAACCGAGACCCGGCCCTTGGGGTGCGAGCGCAGCGAGCCTCGAAAGGGTCGACCGAAGCAGGCGGGCACCTTTCGAGGCTCGCTGCGCTCGCACCTCGAGGAGCGGTTGGGAGGGCAACCCAGGATGGGAGGTGGGTGTGTCCGCCGTCAGCCGAAGAGCAGCTCCGCCTCGTGGTACCGGTGCTCGGGCACGACCTTGAGGCCCGACAGGGCGTCGGCGAAGGGCACGCGCACGATGTCGGTGCCGCGCAGGGAGACCATCTGGCCCCATGCCTGGTCGTGCACCGCCTCGATCGCGGCGAGGCCGAAGCGCGTCGCGAGCACCCGGTCCGCCCCCGTCGGCGCGCCACCGCGCTGGATGTGCCCGAGCACGGTCGAGCGCGACTCGATGCCCGTGCGGGCCTCGATCTCGGGCGTGATGAGCTCGGAGATCCCGCCGAGCCGCGGACGGTTGAACGCGTCGAGGCCCTTGTGGGAGTGCGCCTCCCCCATGCCCGTGAGGCGGAACCCCTCCGAGACGACGATGAGCGGCGCGCGGCGACGGTCGTACACCTGCTGCGCCCACTCGCAGATCTCCTCGATCGAGCGCGGCTGCTCGGGGATGAGGATCGCGTGCGCGCCGACGGCCATGCCCGCGTGCAGCGCGATCCAGCCGACGTGGCGGCCCATGACCTCGAGCACCATGCATCGCATGTGCGAGTCGCCCGTCGTGCGCAGGCGGTCGCCGGCCTCGGTCGCGATCTGCACGGCGGTGTCGAAGCCGAACGTGTAGTCGGTGGCGTCGAGGTCGTTGTCGATCGTCTTCGGCACGCCGACGATGGGGATGCCGGCATCGCTCAGGCGCTTGCCGGCCGCGAGCGTGCCCTCGCCACCGATGGCGAGCACGGCGTCGATGCCGAGCCGCTCCATCGTCGCGGCGATGTTCGCGGGCCCGCCCTGGTCGCCCTCGAACGGGTTGGTGCGGCTCGTGCCGAGGATGGTGCCGCCCACGCGCGAGATGCCGCGCACCGACGAGCGGTTGAGCACGCGCACGTCGCCGGCGACGAGGCCGCGCCAGCCGTCGCGGATGCCCACGAACTCGTGGCCGTGCTGCTTGATGCCGCCGAGCACCGCTGCTCGGATGACGGCGTTGAGACCCGGGCAGTCGCCGCCGGAGGTGAGGATGCCGATGCGCATGGCTCCATCCAACCCTGCGTGCGCCGAGCGTGTCGAACCGAGCGGGGCGTGGGCACCTCTCCCCATCGCACGCGCAGACGGGGGTGCCTACCCTGGAGGGACCCGGCCGCTCCCTGGGCCGGACGACGACGGACGGCACGCGCATGGCAGACGAGAGGGCACCGGGCCCCAGCCCCGCCTACGACCCGTGGCAGCAGCCGGAGCGGGCCGGCCTGGACGCGGGACCGGCGACCGGCCGGCAGCCGGGACAGGAGCCTCCACGGCAGCCGGGCGGGCCGCAGCCGGGAGCGCCCGTGCGCAACCCGGATGGCTCGTGGACCGTCGAGGTGCACCCGCCGAGCGCCGGCCAGCCTCCCGCCTCCTCCGCGTATCCGCAGCCGCGCCGTCCGCTCACCGCACCGACGCCCGTCCAGCCTCCCGCGCCCTGGATGCAGCAGCAGCAGCCGCCGTCGATGCCGCCGGCATCCGCGTCCGAGCCGGCGCGTCCGCGTCGCGGGCCGCGCATCGGCCTCATCCTCGGCATCGCGCTGCCCGTCGCCGCCGTCGCGATCGGCGGCCTCGTCGCCGCGCTCGTCGTGCCCGGGGTGCTCGTGGACCGGGATGCGCAGGCGGCGGCCGACGACTACGCGGCGCAGGTCGCCGACTGGGAGTCGGTGTACTCCGACACGGCGCTCCAGCCGCTCGCCGAGCTCGACACGGCGTCGTTCGACGCCGGGCTCGCGACCGCCGCGGCGAGCATGGGCTCGGGCTCGTACGACGACGTACCCGCCGACGCCGCCGCGCTCGAGTCCTCGTGCGCCGACCTCACCGGCCTGTCGGGCCACGCCGCGATGCTCACGGCGCCCGCGCCGTCGCTGCGCGTCGTCGAGGGCGGCGAGCGCAACGACGCGTACGCGCAGGCGCTCGCCGATCAGACCGCGGCCGGCGCGCGGTACGACGCCGCCGCCGCGCTCGCCGACCAGGTCGCGGCGCCCTTCGACGCCATCGACCGCGCCTGCGGCCTCCTGCTCGCGCAGGCCGCCGCGGACGCGCAGCTCGCGACCGACTACGCCGCCTACCTCGCGACCCTCACGGTGCCGCAGGGCGGCACGGAGCGCTTCGACGTCGACGCGACGCGCTGGATCGAGTTCACCTGCAACGCGTCGATCGGCTGCGCCTCGTTCGTCGATCGCGCCGCCCGCGCCGCGTCGGCCGACGCGTGGGATGCCGCGTTCGTCCGCTACAACCAGGCGATGGCGCAGTCGTACCGCGACCACTGCCCCACCGCCGACCTGCAGGCCGCCTGCGACGCCTGGGCTGCGATGCACGACCAGGGCGTGCAGCTCGCCGCCGCCGTGAGCGCCGCGTACCGCGACGAGGACGTCACGGGTGGTGCCGCCTACGGCGGCGACGCCATTCCCGCGCCCGACGCCGCGGCCGCGCTCGACGCGTTCGTCGCCGGCGACGAGGCCGCCTTCGCGTCGGCATCGGCGACGACGTCGTCGGCGACGGGTGCCACGACGATGCTCGGCGCCATCAGCACGCTCGTGCGCACCGAGGGCCAGGCGATCCGCGACGCGGCATCGGCCGTGCGGGCCTGACGAGCGCGGGCTACTCGCCCAGGCGGTTCCGCGTGCGGATCGCGCGCTCGGCCTCGCGCTTGTCCTGCCGCTCGCGCAGCGCCTGCCGCTTGTCGTACTCGCGCTTGCCCTTCGCGACCGCGAGCTCGACCTTCGCGCGTCCGTCCGAGAAGTAGAGCGACAGCGGCACGAGCGTGTAGCCGCCCTGCGACACCGCCGCCTGCAGCTTCTCGATCTGGTGCTTGTGCAGCAGCAGCTTGCGCTTGCGACGCGGCGGATGGTTCGTCCACGTGCCCTGCCCGTACTCGGGGATGTGCACGGCGTCGAGCCAGGCCTCGCCGCGATCGACGTACGCGTAGCCGTCGACGAGCGACGCGCGACCGGCGCGCAGCGACTTCACCTCGGTGCCGGTGAGCACGAGGCCCGCCTCGTAGCGGTCCTCGATCGTGTAGTCGTGCCGGGCCTTCTTGTTCTGTGCGACGACCTTCTGACCCTGCTCGCGTGCCATGATCGCCTCCTGTGCTCGGACCTCGTGGGCAGCCCGTCAGCGTAGCACGCAGGCGTCGCGACGCCGCGGCTCAGACCTTGAGGTACCTGCGGATCGCGACCGCCGCGGCGAGGCCCGCGAAGAGCACGCCGAAGGCCACGAGCCCGGGCGCGACGACGAGGGCGTCGTCGAGCGAGACGACCGCGACGGTGCGCAGCGTCTGCGCGACGTAGCCCTGCAGCACGCCCTGCACGAGCGCGACGATCGCGCCCGCCGCGAGCAGCGATCCGACGAACGCGGCCGTGACGCCCTCGAGGATGAACGGCGTCTGGATGAAGCGGTTCGACGCGCCGACGAGGCGCATGATGCCGAGCTCGCGGCGCCGGGAGAACGCGGAGAGCCGGATGGTCGTCGCGATGAGGAGCACGGCGGCGACGAGCATGAGCACGGCGATGCCGACGGCGGCGAGGCTCGCGGTGTTGAGCACCGAGAAGATCGGCTCGAGCAGCGCGCGCTGGTCGCGCACCTCGAGCACGCCGGGCATGCCCGCGGTCGCCTCGCCGATGACGTCGGCGTCGGCGGGCGTCACGGGGCTCACCCACAGCGCCTCGTTCATCGTGTCGGCCGTCGCGAACTCCGCGGTGGTCGTGCCGCCGAACTGCTCCATGAACCTGGCGTACGCGGCGTCGCGGTCCTCGAACTCGACGCCGTCGACGTACTGCGCGACGGCGGGCGACGCGAGCGCGTCGCGCACCGCCTGGATCTGCTCGGGCGTCGCGGCCGCCTGCGAGCAGGTCTCCGTCTGATCGATGTCGTTGCAGAAGTAGACGGCCACCTGCGCGCGGTCGTACCAGAAGCCCTTCATCTGCGTGATCTGCATCTGCAGCAGCACGGCGGCGCCGACGAACGTGAGCGAGATGAAGGTCACGAGCACGACGGCGACGGCCATCGAGAGGTTGCGGCGCAGGCCCGTCCAGACCTCCTGCAGCACGAGGGCGACCCTCATCGCGCCGCCCCCAGGCTCGCTGGCTCGGTCGCGATGGGCACGGGCGACGTCGTCGCGTACGAGCCGACGAGCTCGTCGCGCATGACACGGCCGGCGTCGAGCTCGACGACGCGCTTCTGCATCGCGTCGACGATCGACGAGTCGTGCGTCGCCATGACGACGGTCGTGCCGCCCTCGTTGATGCGGGCGAGCAGCGCCATGATGCCGGCGCTCGTGGCGGGGTCGAGGTTGCCCGTCGGCTCGTCGGCGAGCAGGATCGGCGGCTTGTTGACGACGGCGCGCGCGATGGCGACGCGTTGCTGCTCACCGCCGGAGAGCTCGTGCGGCAGGCGGCTCGCCTTGCCCGCGAGCCCGACGATCTTCAGCACGTCGGGCACGGCCTCCGAGATGAAGCCGCGGCTCTTGCCGAGCACCTGCAGCGTGAAGGCGACGTTCTCGAACACCGTCTTCGACCGCAGCAGGCGGAAGTCCTGGAAGACGACGCCGAGGTTGCGGCGGAAGTACGGCACCTTGCGGCTCGGGATCGAGCGCAGGCGCTGGCCGAGCACGTGGATCTCGCCCTTCGAGGGCTGCTCCTCGCGCAGCACCATGCGGATGAGCGTCGACTTGCCGGAGCCGGAGGCGCCGACGAGGAACACGAACTCGCCCTTGGCCACCTCGAGGGAGACGTCGGTGAGCGCCGCCCGCGCTGAGCGGGGGTAGGTCTTGGAGACCGCGTCGAACCGGATCACCCGACGAGGCTACGACCGGCGGCGCGCACCGCCCGGGCACGCCCTCGGCGCGGCGCGGATGCGCTCAGGACCCGCGCTGCCACTCGGCGACGCGCCCCGTGGCACGCGCGAGCCCGAGGATGCCGACGTGCGTGCGCTCGGGCTGACCCCAGTGGCTGCGCTCGTACAGCTCGTGCCGCGCACCGAATCCCGTGCCGATCGCATCCCACAGCGCACCCATGACCGCGAGGCGCTCGCCGGCGTCCGCGCCGGCGGAGCCGCGCAGCAGCGGCGCGAGCCCGGGATGCGCTGCCAGGCCGTCGGCGGGCACGGGCAGGTGCGCGAGGCCGGAGGCGACCGCGGTCTCGAGCGTCACGCGCATGCGGCTGTAGGCGTCGGGCGCGTACGCCGAGAAGGCCAGCGCCGGCTCCACCCCGGGGCCCCATGCGCGGCCGCCCTCGAGGCCCTCGTCGCCGACGGGCGCCGCCTGCTCGATCATGGCGTCGCGCATGCCGCTCACGACGTGGCGGAAGGCGATGACCTCGCCGAGCGCCGCCTGCACGCCGCGGATGGATGTGGTGCCCATGATCTCGGTCGCGCGCACGGCGAGCCCGGCGATCCACTCGAGCTTCGCCTCGAGGCGCGTGGCCGACTGGAACGCGAGCCGCGCGTTCCAGCCCACGGCGCCGCGGTTGTGGCCGAGCATGGTGTCGGCGTCGCGGATGAGCACGTCCTCCCACGGCACGAGCACGTCGTCGAAGACGACGAGCGCATCGTGCTCCGCGAAGCGGGTCGCGAGGGGCTGGTCCGCGTGCGCCGGCGCCGTGCGGGCGTAGAGGCGCAGGCCCGGCGCACCGACGGGCACGGTGCACGCGATGGCGAAGCCGTCGTCGCGCACCTCGCCGCCGAAGTGCGACACGAGGATGCGCTGCGCCGTCGCGGCGCCCGTGACGACGGCCTTCGCACCGCGCAGCACGAGTCCGTCGGACTGCTCGCGCACGATGTGGAGGAACACGTCGGCGACCTCGTCGGGCGGCAGGTCGCGGTCGACGGGCGGGTTGACGAGCGCCTGCACGTGGTGCACGACGCCGCGCTGGTGGGCCACGAGCGCGCCGCGCACCGCATCCGCCTGCGCGCCGTAGAAGGATGCGTGGGCCGCCATCGACGTCAGATGCGACGCGAGCGTCTCGGGCGTGCGGCCCAGCCAGCCGTGCGTCATGCGCTGCCACGCGCGGATCGCCTCGCGCTGGGCGCGCAGGTCGGCGCGCGAGCGCGGGATCGCCGAGAACGCGTGCGTGCGCACGCCCTCGGGCGTCGTGGCGAGCAGCACGTCGGCGTCGGGGCCGTGCATGGCGTCGTAGAGCGACGCGATGGTCGCGGCGGTGCCGGCGAGCGCAGGGTGCGCAGGCACGGATTCGACGCGCTCGCCGTCGAGGACGACCGTGCGACCGTCTCCGAGCGACGCGAGGTACTCGGCTCCGGTCTGCGGCCGATCGGTCACGAGTCGGCCTGCTCCTGCTGCTGCTGCTTGCGCCAGCGGATGCCCGCGGCGATGAACCCGTCGAGGTCGCCGTCGAAGACCGCGGAGGGGTTGCCCACCTCGTGCTCCGTGCGCAGGTCCTTCACCATCTGGTACGGCGCGAGCACGTACGAGCGCATCTGGTCGCCCCACGACGCGGTGATGTTCCCCGCGAGCTCCTTCTTGCGCGCGGCCTCCTCCTCGCGCTGCAGCAGCATGAGGCGGGACTGCAGCACGCGCATGGCGGCGGCGCGGTTCTGGATCTGCGACTTCTCGTTCTGCATCGACACGACGAGACCGGTCGGGAGGTGCGTGATGCGCACGGCGGAGTCGGTCGTGTTGACGCTCTGGCCGCCGGGGCCGGACGAGCGGAAGACGTCGACGCGGATGTCGCTCTCGGGCACCTCGACCTCGTCGACCTGGTCGAACAGCGGCACGACCTCGACGGCGGCGAACGACGTCTGGCGCTTGCCCGCGGCGCCGAACGGGCTCATGCGGACGAGCCGGTGCGTGCCTGCCTCGACCGAGAGGTTGCCGAACGCGTAGGGCGCGTCGACCTCGAACGAGGCGGACTTGATGCCGGCCTCCTCCGCGTAGGAGGTGTCGTAGACGCGCACGCTCATGCCGTGCTGCTCGGCGTACCGCAGGTACATGCGCAGCAGCATCTCCGCGAAGTCGGAGGCATCGACCCCGCCGGCGCCCGCGCGGATCGTGACGACGGCGGGCAGCTCGTCGAACTCGCCGTCGAGCAGCGTCTGCACCTCCATCTCGGAGATCGTCCGCGACAGCGCCGCGAGCTCCTTGCGCGCCTCGGCGCGCGAGTCCTCGTCGTCCTCCTCGTTCGCGAGCTCGACCAGCACCTCGAGGTCGTCGATGCGCCGCTCGACCTCGGCGAGCCGCTTGAGGCGCGACTGCCGGTGGCTCAGCGCTGTCGTGACCTGCTGCGCCTTCGCGGGGTCGTCCCAGATGTCGGGAGCGCCCGCCTGCTCGCTGAGCTCGGCGACCTCGCGCTCGAGGCGAGGGACGTCGGCCACGGCGGCGATGTCGGAGTACGTGCTGCGCAGATCGGCGATCTCGCCGGCGATGTCGAGGTCGGCCATGATGATCCAGCCTAGCGAGCGGCGCTCGCATCATCGCACGCCCTCGCGCGTCGCGCGCGCATGCGACGCGGATGGCGCCGCGCGCTAGCATTCGACTCGCATGGACCACTTCAGCCGCGACGCCGTCGCCCCCGTCCCGGAGCCCCGGAGGACGTCGGGCGTGCCCGGCGCGGGCGGCATCGCATGACGAGCATCTCCAGCGGCATCCGGGACACCGCCACGGCGACGGCGCACGCGAAGGCGATCCTCGTGGGCGAGCACTCGGTCGTGCACGGCGCCCCCGCCATCGCGACGCCGCTCGACGCGCTCACGATCACGGCCACGGCATCCCTCGCCGCCCGCGGCACCACGACGCTCACGACCGACGACTACACGGGCGCGCTCGACGACGCACCCGTGGGCCTCGCGCCGACCGTCGCCGCCGTGCGGCTCGCGATGGCGCACGTCCACGCCGCGCCGCTCGACGTCGACGTGCGCAACGAGGTGCCGCTGTCGGCCGGGCTCGGCTCCAGCGCGGCGACCGCCGCGGCCATCGTGCGGGCCATCGCGCGCTGCGCGGACGTCGACCTCGACGATGCGACGCTGCAGTCGCTCGTGCACCAGGCGGAGCAGGTCGCGCACGGCCGACCCTCGGGCCTCGACGCCCGCACGGTCGTCGCGCCGGGACCCATCTGGTTCCAGGCGGGCGCATCCCGCCCGCTGCCCGTCGGCGCGCCGGTGACGATCGTCGTCGCGGACTCCGGATCGCGCGGCTCGACGCGCGAGATGGTGGCGCACGTCGCGTCGCTGCGCCGCACGGACCCCGAGCGGCTCGACGCCGCCATCGCGACGCTCACGCAGGTCGTGCACGACTTCGCCGCGGCGCTCGCGTCGGGCGACGTCGCGGCGCTCGGCGCCGCGATGGCGACGGCGCACGGCGAGCTGCGCGGCCTCGGCGTGAGCACGCCGCAGCTCGACGCGCTCGTCGCCGCTGCGATGGCCGCCGGCTCGGCGGGCGCGAAGCTCACGGGCGGCGGCGGCGGCGGATGCGTGCTCGCGCTCGCGCCGACCGCGCAGGACGCGCCGGCGATCGCGGACGCGCTGCGCGCCGCAGGCGCCCGGGCGACGTGGACCGCGACGGTGGAGCCCACATGACGCAGCGTGCCACGGCGGTCGCGCACCCGAACATCGCGCTCGTGAAGTACTGGGGCAAGCGCGACGCCACGATGAACCTGCCGGCGACGGGCAGCCTGTCGATGACGCTCGACGTCTTCCCCACGACGACGACCGTGACGGTCGACGCCGCCCTCGACGCGGACACCCTCGAGCTCGACGGCGAGGAGCGCACGGGCACGCCGCTCGACCGCGTCGCTCGATTCCTCGACCTCGTGCGCGCGATGGCGGGCAGCACGGCGCACGCGCGCGTCGTCACGACGAACGCCGTGCCGACGGGTGCCGGCCTCGCCTCCTCGGCCTCGGGCTTCGCCGCCCTCGCGGTCGCCGCGGCCGCCGCCTACCACCTCGACCTGTCGCCGCGCGAGCTCTCGCGGCTCGCTCGCCGCGGGTCCGGCTCCGCCTCTCGCTCCATCGTCCCGGGCGTCGCGGTGTGGCACGCGGGCGACGACGACGAGACGTCGTTCGCGGAAGGCACGCCGGCCCCGGACATGGCCATGGTCATCGCGACGGTCGAGGAGCGCGAGAAGCCCGTCTCGAGCCGGGTCGCGATGGTCCGCACGGCCGAGACCTCCCCCTTCTTCCCCGCCTGGGTCACGAGCACGGCCGAGACCCTCGAGCGCATGGTCGACGCCTGCGCGGCCGGAGACCTCGACCTCGTGGGGCGCATCGCCGAGACGAACGCGCTGCGCATGCACGCGCTCATCCAGTCGTGCGACCCGCCCATCCGCTACCTCACGGCCGCGAGCCTCGGCGTGCTCGACCGCGTCGAGGCCCTGCGCGCCCAGGGCGTGCTCGCCTACGCGACGATCGATGCCGGGCCCAACGTCGTCGTGCTGTGCGCGCCCGACGACGCCGAGCGCATCGCCGCCGACCTCGCGGACGTCGCCTCGACGCTCGTCGCGCGCCCCGGTCCCGGCGCTCGCCTCGTGGAGACGATCGCGTGATCACGACGCACGCTCCCGGCAAGCTCTTCGTCGCCGGCGAGTACGCCGTCGTCGAGCCCGGCCAGCCGTCGGTGCTCGTCGCCGTCGACCGCTTCCTCACCGTCTCGGTCGACGAGTCGGATGCGTTCGGCCAGGTGCACTCGGAGGCGTACGGCCGCCTCCCCGTGCGGTGGACGCGCGACGCGACCGGCGTGCGCATCGACCGCACGACGCCCTACGACTACGTCCTCGCGACCATCACGATCGTCGACCGGCTGCGCGCCGAGCTCGGCAGGCAGGACTCGTTCTTCGACCTGCGCATCGCGAGCGAGCTCGACGACCGCGGCGGGCGGAAGTTCGGCCTGGGCTCGTCGGCGGCCGTCACCGTCGCCACGGTGCAGGCGCTCGACGAGTTCTACGACCTCCGGCTGAGCGCGATGGAGCGCTTCCGCCTCGCGATGCTCGCGACCGTCTCCGTGGTGCCGACCGCCTCGGGCGGCGACCTCGCCGCCTCGACGTTCGGCGGCTGGATCGGCTACTCCTCCCCCGACCGCGACGCCCTCGTGCGCCGCCTCGGCGAGGGCGCGGCGATCGGCGACGTCCTCGCCGAGCCGTGGGAGGGCCTCCACGTCGCGCGCATCGAGCCGCCGGCCTCCGCGCGGCTGCTCGTGGGCTGGACGGGCGCGCCCGCATCGACCGAGCGCCTCGTCGACCGCGTGCTCACGATGCGCGAGACCGGCGCGCAGGTGCACCGCGACTTCCTCGCCGCGAGCCGCGACCAGGTGAGCCTGCTCACGACGGCGCTGCAGTCCGACGACGTGCCCGCGGCGCTCGACGCCATCCGCGCCTGCCGCTCCCTGCTGCGCGAGCTCGGCGCCGCCGCCGGCATCGACATCGAGACCGATCGCCTGCGAGCCCTGTGCGACGCCGCGGAGCGTGCGGGCGCCGCCGCGAAGCCCTCGGGCGCCGGCGGCGGCGACTGCGGCATCGCGCTCGCGCCGCTCGACGCCGACGTCCAGGCCATGCATCGCGCATGGGAGGCCGACGACGTGCGGCACCTCACGCTCGCCGTCACGCCCCCGAGGAGCGACGTCGATGGGTGAGCGCAAGGACGACCACGTGCGCATCGCGCTCGAGCAGGAGCGCGACCGCCGCGGCAGCCGCAGCGAGCTCGACGACGTCGAGCTCGTGCACCACGCCCTCGACGGCATCGACCCGTCGCGCGTGACGCTCGGCGTCGACGTCGCGGGCCTCGCGTGGCCGTCGCCCGTCTACGTCAACGGCATGACGGGCGGCACGGCGCACACCGGCGAGGTCAACCGCACGCTCGCGATCGCCGCGCGCGAGGCGGATCTCCCCATCGCCTCGGGCTCGGTGTCGATCGCGCTCGACGATCCCTCGCGCGCGTCGTACTTCCGCGTGCTGCGCGACGAGCACCCGGACGGGTTCGTGCTCGCGAACGTCGGCGCCGACCGCTCGCCCGACGACGCGCGGCGGGCGGTCGAGCTGCTCGACGCGGACGCCCTGCAGGTGCACCTCAACGCGGCCCAGGAGCTCGTGATGCCCGAGGGCTCGACGCGCTTCGACACCTGGGCGCCGTCGATCGCCGCGATCTGCGAGGTCGTCGACGTGCCCGTGATCGTCAAGGAGGTCGGCGCAGGCCTGTCGGGTCGCACCGTCGCACGCCTGCGCGACCTCGGCGTCGACGTGGCCGACGTCGGCGGCACGGGCGGCACCGACTTCGTGCGCGTCGAGAACGACCGTCGCGCCGCCCGCGACTACGCGTACCTGGGTGGATGGGGGCTGTCGACGCCCGCGTGCCTGCTCGACGCGGGCGGCGCCGGGCTGCAACTGCTCGCCTCGGGCGGCGTCCGCCATCCGCTCGACGTCGTCCGCTGCCTCGCGCTGGGGGCGCGCGCCGTCGGCGTCGCGAGCCGCTTCCTCGCGGTCGCCGTCGAGGGCGGCGAGCAGGCGCTCGTCGACGAGATGCGCCAGTGGCGCGACCACGTGCGCGCGATCCTCGCCCTCGTGGGCGCCGCATCCCCCGCCGAGGCCGTGCATGTCGACGTGCTCGTGCGCGGCCGCCTGCGCGAGCTCGCCGAGCTGCGCGGCATCGACGTGACGACCCTGGCGCGCCGCCGCGCCGTCGACGGAGGCTCCGCATGAACGACGTCACGCCCATCCCCACCTCGTGGGTCGGGCCCATCCGCATCTCCGGCAACGCCGTGACCGACGAGGTGACCGTGCCGCTCGCGACCTACGAGTCGCCGCTGTGGCCGTCGGTCGGGCGGGGCGCGCGGATCTCGCGGCAGGTCGAGGGCGGCATCCAGGTGACGGTCGTCGACGAGCGCATGACGCGCTCGATCCTGCTGCGCGCCGACGACGCCGCCACGGCCGTCGCCGCGTCGCGCACGATCGTCGACCGCACGGACGACCTCGCGATGGTCGTCGAGGCGCAGAGCCGTTTCGCGCGCCTCATCGACGTCGACACCGAGGTCGTCGGCAGCCTGCTGTTCGTGCGCTTCGCCTTCTCGACCGGCGACGCCTCCGGCCACAACATGGCGACGGCCGCGGCCGAGTCGCTCATCGATGCGATCCTCGCCTTCGCGCCCGAGCTCGAGTACGGCTCCATCTCGGGCAACTGGTGCTCGGACAAGAAGGCGACGGCCGTGAACGGCCTGCTCGGCCGCGGCCGCTCGGTCGTCGCCGACATCCTCATCCCCCGCGACCTCGTCTCCAGCGGGCTGCGCACGACGCCCGAGCGGCTCGAGGCGCTGAACACCGGCAAGAACCTCGTCGGCTCGACGATCGCGGGCGCCCTGCGCTCGGCGAACGCGCACTACGCGAACATGCTGCTGGGCTTCTACCTCGCGACGGGGCAGGATGCGGCGAACATCGTCGAGGGCTCGCAGGGCATCACGTACGTCGAGGCGCGGGAGGCGGGCGTGTACTTCTCGTGCACGATGCCGAACCTCATCGTCGGCACCGTCGGCAACGGCAAGGGCGGCGGGCTGCCCGTCGTCGAGGACGCGCTGCAGCGCATCGGCTGCCGCTCGGGCGGCGCCCCCGGCGCGGATGCGCGCAGGCTCGCAGCCCTCGTCGGCGCGACCGTGCTGTGCGGCGAGCTGTCGCTGCTGGCAGCCCAGACCAATCCGGGAGAGCTCATGGCGACGCATCGCGTGCTGGAGCGTGGAGAGCGGAGGAACGCATGAGCGTCGGCATCGACGACATCCAGATCGCGACGGGGCACCACGTGCTCGACCTGTCGCTGCTGGCGGAGGCACGGGGCGTGGACCCGGCGAAGCTGTCGATCGGGCTCGGGCAGCTCGCGATGAGCATGCTCGCGCCCGACGAGGACATCGTGACGATGGCCGCCGCGGCCGCCGCGCCGATCGTGGAGCGCGTCGACGCGAGCCGCATCCGCTCGGTGCTCGTCGCGACGGAGTCGGGCGTCGACCAGTCGAAGGCGGCCGGCGTGTTCGTGCACCGCCTGCTCGACCTCCCCACGACGACGCGCGTCGTCGAGCTGAAGCAGGCCTGCTACGGCGGCATCGCCGGCGTGCAGCTCGCCGCCGACCAGGTCGCGCGCCGCCCCGACGACCTCGCGCTCGTCATCGCGACCGACGTCGCCCGGTACGACCTCGCGTCGCCCGGCGAGCCGACGCAGGGCGCGGGCGCCGTCGCGATGCTCGTCTCCGCCGACCCCCGGCTCGTCGAGCTCGACGCCGTCAGCGGCCTGCACACGAGCGACGTCGACGACTTCTGGCGCCCCAACGACCGCACGACGGCGCTCGTCGACGGGCATCTGTCGACCTCCGCGTACCTCGACTCGCTCGAGGGCGCCTGGCGCGACCTCGACGCCCGCGGCGGACGCTCGCTCGCCGAGGTCGACCAGCACCTGTACCACCAGCCGTTCACGAAGATGGCGCGCAAGGCGCACGCGCGCCTCGGCGAGCTCGTCGGCGACGGCATCCCCGCGCTCGACGAGGCCGCGCTCGACGTCGGCGCGAGGCTCGGCAACGCGTACTCGGCGTCGCTGCCCGGCGCGCTCGCGGGCCTGCTGGAGTCGGGCGATCGCTCTGGCCAGCGTCTCGGCATGTTCTCGTACGGCTCCGGCTCCGTCGGCGAGTGGATGACGGGCGTCGTCCGCGAGGGCGCGGGCGTGCACGACGCCGGCGTGCGTCGCGCGATCGATGGACGCGTGCCGCTCGACGTCGCCGCCTACGAGCGCCTCCACACGGAGCACTCGGCATCGAGCGAGGACCGAGAGCTGCCGCGCGTCACCACCGGCCCGTTCCGCATGTCGGGCGTCGTCGGCGGCGCGCGTCGCTACGAGCGAACCTGACGTTCGTCAAGGGGGCATCGAGACGGCGTGGAGCATCCAGCCAGCGGGAGTACGATCGTGCAGTCACTGCAAGTTCCTCTTCCCCAAGGTGGATGCCATGAGCGATCAGCTCCAGCAGGTCCCGACGGCCCAGTCCGTCGACTCGGTGCCCGTCGAGGTCCAGCGCATCATGCGCACGGGCACGATCTGGACGGCGGCGGGCGTGCTCGCGCCGGTCATCGGCCTGGGCCCGCTCGTGGCGGCGGGATGGCGACCGGCGGACCTGACCGGCGGCGTGGAGCTCGTGTTCTGGCTCGGCACGCTCGTCGCGACCGCTGGGCTCGGCCTGCTGATGTGGGCCGGCTGCCCGGTCATGGCGTACACCGTCGAGCAGGCCTACTGGCAGAAGAAGCACTCGATCCGCATCGGCATCTGCATGAACCTCCTGGGCATGGCGCTCGTGGGGCTCGTCGTGCTGCTCTCCCCCGCCGTCGGCTGAGCGGGGTGCCTGCGGCCTCCTGCGCGCACGCAACCTCCCTGGGCGTCGCCGCGTGAGCGACGCCGAGCGCTTCCCGTTCCGCAAGGTCGCGGTCGCGGCCTACCTGCCGACCGTCCTCTTCGCCATCGGCGAGGGCGCGATCATCCCGTACATCCCCGTCATCGCTGGCGACCTCGGCGCGAGCCTCGCGGTCGCGGGGCTCGTCGCGGCGATGATGGTCGTGGGCGAGCTGCTCGGCAGCGTGCCAGGCGGCATCCTCGTCGGGCGGCTCGGCGAGCGGGCCGTGATGATCTACGCGGGCCTCGCGACGATCCTCGCGCTGTCGCTCGCGTGGTTCGCGACCGAGCCGTGGATGCTCGGGCTCGCGATCCTCGTCACCGGCGTCGCGACGGCGATCTTCGCCCTCGCGCGCCATGCCTTCATGACGACGTACGTGCCGTACCGCTACCGCGCACGGGCGCTGTCGGCGCTCGGCGGCACCTTCCGGCTCGGGCTCTTCATCGGGCCCCTGCTCGCCTCGGGCGTCATCGCGCTCGGCGCCCCCGTGCAGGTCACGATCTGGCTCTTCGTGGGCGGCTGCCTCGCGGCCGTCGTCGTGCTGCTGTTCCTGCCCGATCCGCAGACGACGTTCGAGTCGGGCCGCGGGCACGAGGGCGCCGAGACCGTCGAGCGCGAGACGGTGCGGCTCGGCGACACGCTGCGCCGCTACGCGCGCACCCTCGGCACCGTCGGGGTCGGCGCGGCGATGCTCGCGCTCGCCCGCAAGGGCCGCGACGTCATCGTGCCGCTGTGGGCGGTGTCGATCGGCGTCGACGCGACGACGACGGGCCTCGTCGTCGGCATCGCCGGGGCGGTCGACTTCCTGCTGTTCTTCGTCTCCGGACTCGTCATGGATCGCTTCGGCCGGCTGTGGGCGGTGCTGCCCTCCCTCGTGCTCATGGGCGCGGGCTTCACGACGCTCGCGCTCACCCACGACGGCACGGCCGCGTTCGTCGGCCTGCTCGTCGGCGCCGGCCTCCTCGCCGTCGCGAACGGCATGTCCTCGGGCATCCTCATGACGGTCGGCGCTGACCTCGCCGACCGCGCGAACCCCGCGCCGTTCCTCGGCGCCTGGCGCCTGACGACCAACGCAGGCGGCGCGATCGCGCCGCTCGGCATCGCGGCGCTCATCCAGGCAGCGTCGATCGTGACTGCGGGCTTCGCGCTCGTCGGCGCCTGCGCGATCGGCGCGGTCGTGCTCGTGCGCTTCCTGCCGCGCGATCGCCCGAGCGGCTGAGCTCCGCCGACCGGGGGACGGGAGCCAGTGCCGAGCGCTCGCGACCATCGTCTGTCGCGCGTCACCGCCCGCCGGCTCAGCCCTCGCGGATCGTCATCGACGCGATCCGGTCTCCGCGCATCGCGAAGACGAAGCGCGAACGGCCGTTCGCGTGCGTGCTGCGCCAGTCGCCGACGATCGTGACCTCGTCGCCGGCGACCGTCACCTGCTCAGGGGTCAGGGTGCCCTGCGAGCCGATGAACTCGACGTCGCTCCACCGCTCGATCGCATCGCGACCCGTGAAGGTGCGACCCCAGTCGTCGACGAACCCGTCATCGGTGAACGCGGCGAGGAACGCCTGCGAGTCGTGCCGGTTGACGGCCTCGACGAAAGCCGCGACGGGCTCGGGGATGCTTGCCATGACGGGTCCTCTCGATCGGTGGGTCCAGGGTGCCAGGAGAGCGATCGATGCGCAGCCCGATCGCGGGCGCGATACCGCGAGCGTGGGATCGCGCACGGGAGCTCGCGATCCGGCCGCGCTCAGTCGAGGAACACCGACCTCGCCGTGACCGTGACGTCGAGCGGGATGCCCTCCGGCAGCAGCAGCGAGACGATCGGCGGGCGCCACGCGGCGGCGACGGTCACCTCGGCGGTCTGCGCGTCGAGCGACTGCGCCGCGACGAGCCGCACCTCCTCGAGCTCCGTCGGGGCCGATGCGAGCCACGCCGCCGCCGCCTCCTCGACCGCGTCGTCGGCCAGCCGCGGCGACGGCGACTCCCCGTCGAACGCGACCTGCGAGAGGGCGAACGCCTCCGCCCCGTGGAGCGCGGCGCCGTCGGCCAGCGTGAACAGCCGACGCCGCTCGACGAGCAGCGCGGTCGCGGCGACGACGAGGACGATGAGCGCGAGCGCCAACGCACCGTAGAAGATCGTCAGCAGCAGCGTCGAGCCGCGCTCGTCCCGCGCGAGCGAGCGCAGCCGGTCTCGCACCGCGCTGCCCCGGGTCACGGCCGCAGCTCCGACACGGGCTGCGCCGCCTGCGCCGCGATCGGCACCGACAGGCCCACGTCGAGGTCGAGCACGGGCGGCACGAGCGGCAGCGGGACCGTCGTCTCGACGGCGACCTGCACGACGCCGCCGCGCGTCGTGCAGTCCGACGGCGTCGGCGTGCACGCGACCTCCACGGCGGACGGGTCGAGCCCGAGGTCGGCGAGCGCGACCGCGATCGCAGCGTGGGCCGCCGCGAGCGCGTCCGCATGCGACTCGGCGGTCGCGACGACCCGCACGGCCTGCCTCGCAGCGCCCTCGGTCGCGAGCGTCGCCGCCTGCAGCTGCGCCATCGCGAGCACGAGGTAGACGAGCGGCACGGTGAGCAGCATGCCGATCGTCAGCAGCTCGACCGACGCCGAGCCGTCGTCGCCCGCGAGGTCACTCCAGCGTCTCGAGCGCGGCACTGCCGTGCACCTCCAGCGTCGTGGGGCCGACGAGGCCCAGGATCGGCAGCGGCGCCTCGATCGTGAGGCGGAGGGCCGGATGGCCACCGACGGTCGTCGTCGTCGCCGTCACCGATTGCGCGTAGTCGGCACCGACGGCCGTCTCGACGAGCGCCTGCGCCCGGGCGATGCCCGCTGCCGGCGACGATCCCGCGAGCGCGCCGTAGCGCGCTCCCTCGGCGGCCGCGTCCTGCAGCACGTTGCGCACGTGCAGACCGAGCGCGAGCTGCATGACGGAGAGCACGACGAGCGTCAGGAGCCCCACGACCATCGCCGTCTCGGCCACCGCCGAGCCGCGATCGTCGCCGAGCGCTCGCAGCCGTCGCATCAGAAGCCCGTCACACGCTCCATCGCCTGCTGGAACACCTGCGTGAGCGCGGGCCCCGCGACGCCCCAGATCACGATGACGAGCCCCGCCGTCATCAACGTGACCAGCACCCAGCCGGGCACGTCGCCGCGCTCCTCATCCACCAGTCGACTCCACCATCGGCGCATCGCCATCTCCTCTCTCGTCGATCCGCGAGCCCCACGGCCCGTCAGAACCCCACCTGCAGCACGTGGAAGCCCGGCCACAGCGCGAACGCGACCGTCGTCGGCAGCAGGCCGAAGACCAGCGGCACGAGCATGGCGATCTCCTTGCGACCGGCAGCCTCGAGCAGATCGCGGCGCGAGGCATCGCGCGCATCCTGCGCCTGCGCCTGCAGCGTCTGGGCGAGCGGCGTGCCGCGCTCGAGCGCACCGCGCATCTGGTCGACGCAACGCGTGACGCCGGGATGCTCGAGCTCGGTCGCCAGCCGCTCGAGCGCGTCCGAGAGCGAAGCGCCCGACGCGGCGTCGGCGACGACGCCCGCGATCTCGCCGGCGAGCTCGCCGGTGCCGATGCGCGCGACGCGACGCAGCGCATCGCCGAGCCCCTCGCCTGCGGCGAGGCTGAGCGCAAGGAACTCGAGCACCGTCGGCAGCTCGCTCGCGATGCGCGCCATGCGTCGTCGCACCGCGCGCTGCAGCAGCCAGTCCGCGAGGAGCGCGCCGCTCGCGGCCGTGACGACGAGCAGCGCGATCGGCACGGCGGGCGCCGCCCCACGCACGAGCGCGAGCGCACCCACGGCCGCCCCGACGATCGCGCCGATCAGTCCCCAGACCAGCTGCCGCGCTCGGAATCGCTCGAGCGTCAGCGGGCTGCGCGCACGACGCAGCCTGGCCGCGACCGCGCCGGGCGAGCCGAGCAGCGCATGCACGACGGGCGAGAGGCGATCGCTGACCGGCGCGGCGACGACGCCGACGACGCGCGTCGGATCGACGGTGCGGCGAGCGACGAGGTCGCGGGCGCCGGCCGAGACGTCGAGGACGTACGGCGCCACGCGATGCAGGAGGCGCGGCCGGCGCAGCACCGGCACGAGGCTCACGAGCGACCACAGCCCGAGGCCGAGCGTCGCGCCGAGGACGAGCGAGAGGCCGAGCTCGCCGGTCATGCGAACCACCTGCCTTCCTCGGGCAGCCGGCCCAGGCGCACCATGACGCGATAGGCGACGACCGTCACGACGAGGCCGCCGGCGACGATCGCCACGCCGCCGGGCGTGTTGTACGCCGCGGCGGCCTCGGGACGCGTGGACAGCAGCAGCAGGACGAGCCACGGTGCGACGACGCCGAGTCGCGCGGCGCTCACGACCCACGACTGCCGCGCCTCGAGCTCGCTGCGCACGGCGAGGTCGGAGCGCAGGTACGCGGCGAGGTCGCGGAGCACGTGCGCGACCTCCGAGCCGCCGACGTCGCGCGCCATGCGCAGGGTCTCGAGGATGCGGTCGGCGACGGGATCGGCGAGGCGATCCTTCAGGCGATCGAGCGCGTAGGCGAACGAGCCCGTCGCGCGATGGTCGGCCTCGAAGGCTCGGAACGCCTCGCGCGTCTGCGCGGGCCCCGCCGTGGCGAGCGCCGCCACCGCGTCGGGCAGCGCGAGTCCGCTGCGCACGCCGGACACGAGGTGGTCGACGACGTCCGGCCAGACGAGCGATCGTGCGCGGCGACGGCGGCGCGCGCGCCAGGCGACGGCGGCGAACGGCAGCGCGAGCCCCGCGAGGCCTGCGGCGAGCGCGACGGGCACCACGGGCGTGATCGCGAGCGCGACGCCGGCCGCGATGACGCCTGCGAGCCCGGCGACGACGACGACCGCGGCGAGCGGCACCTCGTGCAGCCCCGCCTGCGTCAGCCGGTCGCGCACGCGCGACGGGCGCGATGCGTCGTCCTCCGCGCGCGCCTGCCGCGGCCACAGCCACGGCGACGCGCAGAGCACGAGACCGAGTCCGAGCACGGCACCGAGCAGCCACGTCATGCGTCGTCCCTCGCGAGCAGCGCGGCCACGTCGATGCCGGCGGCCTCGTACTTCGACGTCCTCGCCGGATGGCCGCCCGTCGGGCGCAGCAGCCCTCCGACGGTATGGAACATCTGCGACGCCTCGATGACGTGCCCGTGCGTCGTGCCGGTGGGCGCGAGGATCTCGGTCACACGACGATTGCCGCGGGCATCCATCGCGCAGTGCACGACGAGGTCGACGCACGCCGCCACGGTGGGCACGACGAATCCCGCGTCGATGTTGCGCCCGGCGAGCAGCGGCAGCGTCGTGAGCTTCTGCAACGCGTCCCGCGCCGAGTTGGCGTGGATGGTGCCGGCGCCGGCGACGCCCGAGTTGAGCGCGATGAGCAGGTCGAGCGCCTCGGGCCCGCGCACCTCGCCGACGACGAGGCGATCGGGCCGCATGCGCAGCGACTCCTTGACCAGCTGGCGCAGCGTGATCTCGCCCGTGCCCTCGAGCGACGGCTGGCGGCACTGCAGGGCGACGACGTCGTCGACCTGCGGGTCGAGCTCGAAGGTCTCCTCCACCGTCACGACGCGATCGCGCGGACGACCCGCGCCCACGAGCGCGCCCAGCAGCGTCGTCTTGCCGGCGTGCGTCGCGCCCGACACGAGCACGTTGGCGCCGGCGACGACCGAGCGCCGCAGGAACGTCGCGGCCTGGTGGCTGAGCGTGCCGAGCTCGACGAGTGCGTCGAGGGATGCGAGGCGGCGCGAGAACTTGCGGATGTTGATGCTCATCGCGCCGCGGGCGACGTCGCCGGATGCGACGTGCAGGCGGGAGCCGTCGGGCAGCGACGCGTCGACGAACGGCATCGACAGGTCGACGCGACGACCGGTGGTCGACAGCATGCGCTCGACGAGGTCGCGCGTCTCCTGCGGGGTGAGGCGCACGTCGAGCTCCTCGCTCTCGCCACCCCGCGCGACGAACACGCGCGCGCCCTGGTTGATCCAGAGCTCCTCGATCGCCGGATCGTCGAGGTACGGCTGCAGCACCCCGTAGCCCGTGATCGCCGCGAGCACCGAGCGCGTCGCCTCCTGCTCGTCGTCGAGCAACGGATGCGCGCCGCCGAGCGCCCGCTCAGAGTAGTGCCGCACGGCGTCGCGCACGTACCGGTCCGCGAGATCGCCGCTCGCTCTGAGGTCCACGCCGTCGCGCCGCACGCGGTCGCGCACCATCTCGGTGATCGCGACGACGGCTCGAGTCATGGCACGAGAGCACAGCACAGGCACGGACCAGGCGTCTGCGACTGTCCACAGGCGGCTAGCGGCTAGGGCCCATGGACACAGGCCGCGTAGGTCATACCTTGCGGCTGTTCATGCGAGAGTGGCGGCATGAGCGAACGCGCTGTACCCCTTGTCGAGTCCGTGGAAGTCGACCACCTCTTCGGCCGGCGCTCCTATCGTCTCGACGCTCCGCTGCAGAGCCTCAGCGGTGGTCGGCTTGTCCTTCTTCACGGACAGAACGGGTCAGGCAAGACCACTATCCTCCGGCTGATCTGGCATACGTTGAGTCCCGCTGATGCTCGAGGTCACCGCACATTTCTTGCTCGAACACCCTTCCAGCGGCTGCTAATTCGGCTTGCTGATGGATCTCAGATCGAAGTTGAGAAATCTCGAGGGCTCGTGGGCGATTTCGTTTTGACCGTGCGAGAGCAGGGCGAATTCCTCACGGCCGTCGACTACGCCGTGGACGCGGAATTGTCCGTACCCACGCGGTCTCGGCGACGCACGATCGGTAATTCGAACGCACGTGAGTACGTACTCGATGATGAGAACGTGCGCATCGTCTATGACGATGATGGGCTCCCGTTCGTCGAGACGGCTTTCGATCGTGCCGAGCGAATCTACCTAGACTTTCTGCAACGGCAAGTCCGAACGCCACTTTTCCTCGCCGACGATCGCGAACTGCACTCCGACGACCCAGATCTCGATCGAGCTCGTGAGCGTCTCCAGATCGAAGAAGACCCGCGCGCGCGCAATCGCCCGCGTAACATCCAGCCGACGACGACGAGTGAGATCAAGGTCGCCATTCAGCGAGTGAACCAGATCATTCGCGGTCTGACTTTCGGTGGCCAGAATCTCGGGTCCGAGAATGCGAACGCGCTCTACGAGGCTGTTCTCCGCCAGTTTGTTGCTGCCGGTGAGGCGAACGACGACTCAGCGGAGGCGATGGTTGTATACGACAACCTTGCGGTCATTGCTGAGGCGTCTCCAGGGTTTTCTGCATACGGACTTGCTCCCGGATTCGACGCGGAGGAATTCCGATCACTACTTGATCAGGTCGACACGCAGAGCTCAGCAATCGGCGGGCTTGCCCGCAGGGTTATCGCCCCCTATCTCGTCAGCGTAAGCGCAAGATACAACGCATTGCGCGAAGCATTTGACCTGATCGATTCCCTTGTTCCCTCCATAAACAGGTTCCTGGAGGGCAAGACTGCGAGATTCAACCCGGGTTACGGACTATACATCGAAGCCGAGGGTGGTGATCACCTTGCTGTCGAGCAATTGTCTTCAGGGGAGAAGCAACTGTTCATGTTGCTCTGCACAACTTTCTTGGCTCGGTGGGATACGCGTGTGTTTATCATTGATGAACCCGAACTGAGCCTCGGGGTTGAATGGCAACGCAAGCTTCTCGACGCACTTCTCGATATCACATCCGGCACGGATGTACAGTTCTGGGTCGCGACCCACTCGATCGAAATCGTGACGAGTCACCCTGACTCACTTGTGCAACTTCGTGGTGTCGGCCGAATTGACTGACACCTCCACGCGCAGGTCGGTGGCCGAACTGGCCACGACTTATCTGCTGCACCCCGCAATCCATGACGTCCTCTTCGAAGGGCGTTCAGATGCGCGGCGCTTTCAGGGATACATCGACGAGCGGATCGGGCGGGGCCGGGTGCGCTGCTACGCAGTCAGTGATCGAGTTCATATCCCTCGCACGCAGGTCGAGGAGGCGGGCGAAGTTAACAATAACCGCGGTAGGGTTATTGCGACATTGCGCGCGATTCCACCTGGCGACCCCGGTAGCGGCTCCCTGCATGGCGTTGTGGATTTGGACTTCGATGAGCTTTTGCCCCACTCCGCTTACCCCGAGCGCCTATTCACCACTGACTTTCCTGCCGTCGAGAACTACTCCCTTCGAGCACGCCCGCTTCGTAAATACCTCTTGCAGGTAGATCGAGGCGATATCGACGAAAACGAACTTCTGCGCACACTCACACCGGCGTGGAAAGTCCTCTTCACCTACCGGGCCGCCCTGCTCGAGCAGGATGAGAACCGCAGCCTTCCTGGGGACATAGCATCGTCACTGCTACTTGATCCACCGCGATTCGATGTTGCGGACCTCATCCGGCGGACGTCCCCCACTCCTGACGCGAGGGCAGCCACTTGGCTTACGGACCGCCAGGCGTTGCTCCACAGTCAAGCGCCGCCGGACGGTCTCTCGACAGTCAGAGGTCACGACATTGCACCTGTGCTTATTCGCGCCTTGAAGCTCAAGAACGAGCACGCAACGGTCGCGAGCGCCGAGACCGCGCTCTCCCTGAGTGTTGAGTTCATTGACCTAGACGGCGAGACCCTGTTCCAACTTCTGATCCGCTCTCTCGAGGACGCGCTGCGGCCGACTCCAGAAGCGCAAAAGCGGACTGAGTAGACGCCGAAGCCCGTGATCGCCGCGAGCACCGAGCGCGTCGCCTCCTGCTCGTCGTCGAGCAACGGATGCGCGCCGCCGAGCGCCCGCTCAGAGTAGTGCCGCACGGCGTCGCGCACGTACCGGTCCGCGAGATCGCCGCTCGCTCTGAGGTCCACGCCGTCGCGCCGCACGCGGTCGCGCACCATCTCGGTGATCGCGACGACGGCTCGAGTCATGGCACGAGAGCACAGCACAGGCACGGACCAGGCGTCTGCGACTGTCCACAGCCGCACTACCACGAGGGATGCCGAGCGCGCATCCGGGGCCTCGTGGATGCCCCATGGGGGTATCGTGCGGAGCATGAGCAGGAAGCAGGCCCTCGCCCGGGGGACACGCGTCGTCGCGGTCCTCGACATCGGCGGCCTCGACCGACCGTTCGTGCCGCGAGGCACGACGGGCGTCCTCGAGGAGGCGACGTCGCCGACGACGAGCCTGGTGCTCTTCGACGGCATCGGCCCCGTCGACGTCGACGACGACGTCGAGTTCGCCGCCGCCCGCTAGGGCGGCTGGCCGGCCGCGACACTACCCGTCGCGGAATCGACGCGCGATCCGCGCCCGATCCGCATCCGCGACCTCGCGCGGCACGGCGCCGAAGTCGCCCTCGGCGAGCGTGCCGACACGTCGCGCCGCAGCCGCCTCGCGCAGCATCGCGGGCGCCTCGGTCGCATCGCCGAGCGACGGGAGGAGCCGATCGGCGACGGCCTCCCACACGTCGAGGCCGCCGAGCTCCATGACGCGCAACGGGCCGACGGCCGCCCACCGCGGGCCGAGCCCGTGCCGCACGACCGCGTCGACCTGCTCGCGCGTCGCGACGCCCGTCTCGACGAGGTGCATCGCCTCGCGCACGAGCGCCGCCTGCAGGCGGTTGCCGACGAAGCCGTCGACCTCGCGCGCGAGCGCGACGGGATGCTTGCCCGCTCCCTCGAGCAGCGCGACGACCGCATCCACCGATGCTGCGGGCGTGCGCGGATGCGGCACGACCTCGACGAGCGGCACGAGGTCGGCCGGGTTGAACCAGTGCGTCACGAGCAGCCGACCCGGGTCGGCGAGGTGCTCGGCGAGCTGCGAGGGCGTGAACGTCGACGAGTTCGACGCGAGGATGCCCGTCGTGCGCGGCTCGACCTCGGCGAGCAGCGCGTGCTTGACGTCGAGGCGCTCGGGTGCCGCCTCGAGCACGAGGTCGGTGCCCTCGACCGCCGTGGTGAGCGCGTCGACCGCGATCGCCGGCGTCCCTGCAACCGCCTCCGCGGCGCGACCGGGCTCGGGGTCGTAGGCGCGCACCGCGTGCCCCGCCGCGGCGAGCGTGCGCGCGATCGCTGCGCCCATGAGCCCCGACCCCAGCACCGCGATCCGCCACGTCGTCGTCATGCTCCGACGCTAGCGACCCGCACGCGACGGAGGGCGGCGACCGATCGGTCGCCGCCCTCCCTGGCTCGCGAGCGTCAGACGTCGACGCCGGGCGCCTCGTCGCCGAGGAACGCGAGGAGCGCCGCGTCGAACTCGTCGGCGTGGCTGACGTTGAGCCCGTGCGGCGCGTCCTCGATGACGACGAGCTGCGAGTGCGCGATCGCCTCGTGGGTCCGCTTGCCCGACCCCTCGAACGGCACGGTGCCGTCGCCGTCGCCGTGGATGACGAGGGTCGGCACCGTGACGGCCGCGAGGTCGCCGCGGAAGTCGGTCGTCGCCCACGCGTCCATCGCAGCGACGGCGGCCGTCTGCGACGACTGCAGGCACATCTCGTACGCGTCCTTCAGCTCGCCGTCGCCGACCTTCACCTGGTCGCCGACCGAGAAGAAGCCGCGCACGAACTCCTCGAAGAAGGCCTCGCGGTCCTCCACGAGCCCACCGCGCAGCTGCTGGTAGAGCTCGTCGTCGAGCGGGCCGTCGGGGTTGTCGTCGGTCTTGTGCATGGACGGGGTCACCGCTGCGGCGAAGACGACGGAGCGGATGCGGCTCTCGCCGTGACGCGCGACGTAGCGGGCGACCTCGCCGCCGCCCATCGAGAAGCCCACGAGGCTCACGTCGACGAGGTCGAGGTCCGTGAGCACCGACTGCAGGTCGTCGGCGAACGTGTCGTAGTCGTAGCCGTCCTCGGGCTTGTCCGACTGGCCGAAGCCGCGCCGGTCGTAGTCGACGACGCGGTAGCCGGCCGCCGTGAGCGCGCGACGCTGCTGCTGCCACGACTCGCCGGACAGCGGCCAGCCGTGGATGAGCACGACGGGGCGGCCCTCGCCGCCGGAGTCGGTGATGTGGAGTCGGACGTCGGCCATGGTGTGGCTCCTTCGCTCGTGATCGGGGTCGATGGTGGTTCGTGATGCGCACATGCGGGGTTTGCGCGCGGCGCGGGCCTTGACGCGGCGAGCGGCGCGCGGCTAGCGGTACTCGGGGTTCTGGAAGCCCCAGCGGGAGCCCTGCTCCCACTCCTCGGGCAGGTTGCCCTCCGCGGGGATGCCGCCCGCGTCGCGCAGCATCGCCGCCATGTGCATGAGGTTCCAGGCCATGAAGGTGATGTTCCTCTTGGTGAAGTCGTTGTCGAAGCCCGCGCGGGAGCCGTCGTCGAGCTCGTCGCCGTACGACGGGCCGGGGCCCGCCTCACCGATCCAGCCCGCCTCGGCGTTCGGCGGGATCGTGAGGCCGAGGTGCTGGAGCGCGTGCAGGATGACGCCGGTGCAGTGCTTGAGGCCGTCCTCGTTGCCGGCGACGAGCGCGCCGCCGACCTTGCCGTAGAACACGGCCTGACCCCGCTCGTTCGTCTCGCCCGAGTGCGCGTAGAGCCGCTCGATCGCGAGGCGCGTCTGGCTGGAGTTGTCGCCGAGCCAGATGGGCCCGGCGAGAACGAGGATGTCGGCGGCGAGCACCCGCTGCCAGATCTGCGGCCAGTCGTCGCGCTCGGCACCGTGCTCGGTCATGTCGGGCTGCACGCCCGGCGCGACGTGATGGTCGACGAGGCGCACGACGTCGACCTCCACGCCCTGCTCGCGCAGCACGTGCGCGCTCGCGTCGATGAGCGTGTCGGTGTGGCTGGGAGCGGGCGACGGCGTGAGGGTGCCGTTGATGTAGAGGGCGCGGAGGCCCCCGAATCGAGTCGTCATGCCTCCACGCTCTCTCCCCGACCGCGTCCGGCGCGCGGCCTTGACGGATCGCGAGCGCCGCCGAGCCTCAGTCGCGGTACGCGTTGATGAGCGCGCCCTGCCAGCGATCGGGCACGAGCTGCAGGCCCTTCCCGATGGCCGCGAACGCGAGGTTGGAGTGCACGACCGGCTGGTTGCGGCGCAGGCCGCGCACGCCGCGGCGCGCGATGTCGTCGGCGCTCGCCCACATCCACGCCGGGCCGTCCTCCTCGATGCCCATGCGCTCGTGGAACTCGGTGTGCACGAAGCCCGGGCACAGCGCCGTCGCGCGGATGCCGTCGTGCGCGTAGCGCGAGCGCAGCGACCGCGAGAGGTTCACGGCGTGCGCCTTCGACGCCGAGTACGAGCCGTACGGGATGAACGCCGCGAACGACGCGACCGTGAGGATCCAGCCGCGGCGGCGCTCGCGCATGCCCGGCAGCGCAGCGTGCGCGAGGCGCAGCGGCACGAACGACAGCAGCTCGTGCAGCCGTCGCTCGTCGTCGATCGAGGACGCGTGGAAGGGTGCTGCGAGCCCGAATCCCGCGTTCGACACGAGGATGTCGACCGGCCGCTCGCGCAGCGCGACGCGCTCGGCGACCGCCTCGAGCCCGTCGTGCGTGAGCAGGTCGGCGGCGAGCACCTCCGTGCCGGTGTCGAGGGATGCGGCGACCTGCCGCAGCCGCGACTCGTCGCGCGCGACGAGCACGACGTCGACGCCGACGCGGGCGAGCTCTCGAGCGATCGCGAGCCCGATGCCCGACGACGCTCCCGTGACCAAGGCGGTGTGACGCATCCGCCCATCGAACCAGGCTCGTCCCGTGCGCGCGCCGCCATAGGGAAGCGAGAGGGAGGGCCGATACGATGAGCCCGCCGCGGGAGTGGTGGAACTGGCAGACACGCAGGATTTAGGTTCCTGTGCCCGCGAGGGCGTGGGGGTTCGAGTCCCCTCTCCCGCACGACTGCCGCATCGCCATCCTCTCCCCGGGGACGGCGCCACCCGCCGGCAGCGAACGTCGAAGGAGTCGGGGTGCATCACCTGCCAGCCAGCGCGCTGTTCGACGTCGAGGGACTCATCACGGGCGCGGGCGCCTGGGCGCTCGTGCTCGTCTGCACCATCGTCTTCGTCGAGACCGGCCTGCTCGTGGGCTTCCTGCTGCCCGGCGACACGCTGCTCATCATCACGGGCGTGCTGTCGTACTCGGGGGTGATCGACCAGCCGGTCTGGGTGTGCATGCTCGCGATCTGGATCTGCGCCGTCGCCGGCGACCAGCTCGGCTACCTCATCGGCTACAAGGCGGGGCCACCGATCTTCCAACGCAGGTCGTCCGGGCTGTTCTCGCACAAGACGATCGAGCGCACGAACGGCTTCTTCGTGAAGTACGGCCCGTGGGCCGTCATCGTGGCCCGGTTCATCGGCATCGTGCGCACGTTCATGCCCGTCGCGGCGGGCGTGGGGCGCATGCCGTACCGCCGCTTCCTGCGCTACGACATCCTCGGCGGCCTGCTGTGGGGCGGCGGGCTGACGCTGCTCGGCTGGGGCGTCGCCCACATCCCGGGCGTCGCGGACCTCGTGACGCAGTACATCGACCTCGTCATCCTCGGCGTCCTCGCCGTCGCGCTCTGCTTCATCGTGATCCACGCGATCCACGCCCGGCGCGAGGTGAACGAGGAGCGCCGGCGCGGCACCGACTCGGGCCCCGTGGCGACGCTCGACCTGTCGGACCAGGTCGCGCCCGATGCCGTGCGGCGGGCGCGAGACGAGCGCGGCGACCAGCCCGCCTGACGCGCGAGGCGGGCGCTCGACGCCGCCGCGATCGACCCGTCCCAGATGGTCATGCTCGCGTAACACGTGCGACACAGCCACGGGTCACAGTGACTCCATGGTGCGCACCGCCGACGTCGACCCGTTCCTCGGGACCGCGCCGACGGACCTGCCCGCGCCGTCGGGCCTCGCCGCCACGTGGTGGTGGCCGAAGCCGCAGATCGGCAACACGCATCCGGGCGCGACCGCCCCGCTCGGAATGGTCTCGGCGTGCGCGTACTCGGGTGCGTATCCCACCGGCTACGGCCGCTTCGACCTCGCGACCGAGGGCATTCCGCCCGCGATCCGCGCCGACCACGTCGCGAGCGGCTTCACGCACTTCCAGCAGTCGGGCACGGGCGCGATCCGCAAGTACTACAACTACTTCCGCGTCACGCCCCTCACCGAGCCGCTCGACGGACTCGGGCGGCAGTTCGAGCTCGTCGACGAGCAGGCCTCCCCCGGCAGGTACGCCGCACGGCTCGACAACGGCGTGCTCGCCGAGCTCACCGCCGGTCCGAAGTCGGTGGTGCACCGCTACACGTTCCCGCGCCACAAGGATGCGCGCATCGTCATCGACTGCTCGATCGGCGGCCTGCAGATCCCCTTCGGCGAGACCGTGCCGCTGCGAGCCAGGCTCGAGCTCGTCGCACCCGGCGTCGCCCAGGGCGAGATCGTCGTCGAGGGTGCGCCGCTCGCCGTGCACGTCGAGGTGCGCAGCCCGAGGTGGCGGCAGCTGCTCTGGTACGACCGTCGCCTCATGCCGGGCGGCTCGCGGCTCGACTTCGATTCCATCCGCCCCACGACGCTGCGGCCCTTCGGCATGATGTGGGCCGGCCCGACCGAGCAGGGCGACCAGATCGAGGTCGCGATCGGCTTCTCGCTGCGCGGCCCCGAGCAGGCGCGGGCGAACCTCCACGCCGACTGCGGCGTCGCCCCCGACGGGCGCTTCGACGACCGCCTCGCGGCCACCGAGGCGCTGTGGGCGGATGCGCTCGGCCGCATCGAGATCGACGCGGGCACGAGCGCACGGGAGCGGATCTTCGGCACGGCGCTCTACCACTCGCTCGTGAAGCCGGCCTTCGCCGAGGACGAGAGCCCGTTCTGGCCGCGCGACGGCGACTTCGTGTTCGACCTGTGCACCATGTGGGACATCTACCGCACGCAGCTGCCGCTGCTCACGGCGCTCGCACCCGATCGTGCCGTCGCGCTGGCGAACTCGCTGCTCGTCACCGCCGAGGAGGAGGGCAACTTCCCGATCGGCTACCGCATGGCGCGCGGTGCCGACCGGTTCGCGCGGCAGGGATCCGCGCTGGCGCACACCTTCATCGCCGACCTCGCACAGCTCGGGGTGGAGGGCGTCGACTGGGAGCTGGCGATCGTGCACATGCTCGCCGACCTGCGCCGCGGGTACGGCGAGGACCTGCTGCGCGGCGGCATCGCGCATCCCGTCACGCACCACCTCGACCTCGCGTTCGGCTACCACTGCACCGCCCGCGTCGCGCGGCTGCGGGGCGACCGGAGGCTCGCGAACGAGCTCGACGAGGTCGCCGCCCGCTGGGTCGACGCGTACGACCCGCAGACGGGTCTCGTGCTCGACTCGACCTACTACGAGGGCGGCAGGTGGAACTACTCGTTCCGCCTCATGCACGACATGGCCGCGCGCATCGCGATCGCCGGCGGCGACGACGCGTTCGTCGGGCTCCTCGATCGGTTCTTCGGGTTCGGGGCCGAGCCCGTGCGGCAGCCGGGCGTCGCGCCCGGCGCGGAGGAGCTGCTCGCCGGCTACGCGCTCGGCAGGTTCGAGGGCCTCAACAACGAGCCCGACATGGACGCGCCGTGGGCGTACCACTACGCCGGGCGACCCGACCGCACCGCCGAGGTCGTGCACGCGGCGCTCGAGCATCAGTTCGGCACGGGCCCCGGCGGCCTGCCCGGCAACGACGACTCGGGCGGCATCTCCTCCTGGTACGTCTGGGCGACGCTCGGGCTGCTGCCCGTGGCGGGTCAGAACGTCACGCTGCTGTCGACGCCGTCCGTGCGCGAGGCGCACCTGCGGCTGCCGGGCGGCGACCTGCATCTGGAGACGACGGGATTCGTCGAGCCGACGCGGGACTCCCCCGCGCAGCACGTGCAGTCGGTGCACCTCGACGGCGTCGAGGTGCGCGGCTCGTCCATCACCACCCGCACCCTCCACCGCGGCGGCCATCTGCGCGTCGCGCTCGGGCCCGAGCCGAACGGCTGGGGCACGACCCACCGGCCGCCGTCGAGACCCGACACCGCGTGACCGCCCGCCGCAGCCGGCCCACGAGCCGCAGCGCCCACCGACCCGCAGCGCCCACCCAGACCACAGGGGGATCCATGTCGCATCAGACCCATCGCCGGCTCGTCATCGTCGTGCGCGCCGATCCCGTGATCTGCGGCCACTCCGTCGAGGCCCGCAACCTCGCGGAGGCGGCGCTGCAGCGCGGCTTCGACGACGTGCGGATCGTGACGTGGCCCATCGACCTGCTCGAGGCGGCGGGGCTGCCGCTCAAGCCGCTCGACACGATCTCGCCCTACTCGCCCGGCATCACCGTCGAGCGTCCCGCGCCCATCGGCGACTACAAGATCGTCGACGGCCGCTTCACGTCGGGCGTCGTCGGCCGCCTCGTCGAGCTCTTCACCGACGGGGTGCCGACCGTGTGCATGTCGCTGTACCTGTCGCCGCACACGCTCTGCGTCGCGGAGGCCGTGCGGATCGCGCAGTCGACGGGCCTGCCGGTGCGGCTCGCGACGATCGCCGAGGCCGTCGGCAGCGACGTGACGAACGTCGTGCGCGCGGCCGTGGCCGAGGACCGCTTCGGCGCGGCTGCGCAGGTGCTCGCGTCGTACCTCTCGCAGGACGTCCCCGTGGCGGTCTCGGAGTACACGCGCGACGTCATCATCGAGGAGGCCGTCGCCGTCGACGAGCGGCACGGCACCGACTTCGCGGAGCAGTGCCGCAGGCGCATCTCGATCTCGTACCCGGCGATCGACACGGCCTCCTGGCTCGCGCTCGACCCGGCCGAGACCGAGCGGGTGCTCGCGCGGCACGGCCTCACGAAGGGCCGGTACGTGCTCTCGCTGTCGCGGCTCATGCCCGCGAAGGGCATCGACGACCTCATCGCGGGCTTCTCGACCTCGGAGGCCGCCGCGGGGCTCGACCTCGCGATCGTCGGCCGAGGGCCATCGGAGGCCGACCTGCGGGCGGTCGCGGCCGCGTCGCCCGCGGCGTCGCGCATCCACTTCCTCACCGACGTCTCGGATGCCGAGAAGCCGCACATCATGTCCGCGTCGGCCGCGTACGTGCTCGCGACGAAGCCGACGGAGCAGTTCGTCGAGACGTTCGGGATCACGCTCGTCGAGTCGATGCTCGCAGGCGGTGGCCCCGTGATCACGACCGACTGCGGCGGCACGCTCGAGGCCGTCGGCGACACGGCGATCATCGTGGAGGCGGGATCCTCGGCGGCGATCGCGACGGCGCTCGACGAGGCGCTGTCGTACTCGCCGGCCGAGCTCGCTGCGCACGTCGTGAAGGCGCGGGCGTACGCGATGCGATTCGACCGCCTCGCGGTGTTCGACCACCTCTTCGAGCGGGTGCTGCAGCCGGCGTAGGTGAGCGAGGCTGGTGCGTCGGTGACCGAGGCTGGTGCGTCGGTGACACAGGCTGGTGGAGGGGGACTCTTCGAGGTCTGCCCGTCCGCCCAGCTGGTCGACGAGGCTCCGAGCCCCTCGGCGAGGAGCCGTCACGAGACCACGCGACCCGCCCGCCCGACGCCACCGCCCGCGTGGCTGCGCGTCCCCGAACCGCTCCTTGAGGTGCGAGCGCAGCGAGCCTCGCAAGGAGCACCCGACCCGGCCTACCCAACCCTGGGGACCGACTCGAGCAGCCTGCCCACCCGCTCCTTGAGGTGCGAGCGCAGCGAGCCTCGAAAGGAGCACCCGACCCGGCCAACCCAACCCTGCCGACCGACTCGAGCAGCCTGCCCACCCGCTCCTTGAGGTGCGAGCGCAGCGAGCCTCGAAAGGAGCACCCGACCCGGCCAATTCAACCCTGCCGACCGACTCGAGCAGCCTGCCCACCCGCTCCTTGAGGTGCGAGCGCAGCGAGCCTCGAAAGGAGCACCCGAGCCTCCCGACCCGGCCAACCCAACCCTGCCGACCGACTCGAGCAGCCTGCCCACCCGCTCCTTGAGGTGCGAGCGCAGCGAGCCTCGAAAGGAGCACCCGAGCCTCCCGACCCGGCCATGCGCGCCGGGGTTCCGTGTCGGTGGTTGCTGGCAGAGTCGGGTCATGGCGCAGGAGATCGACGGCACGGCACCGGGTCCTGACCCTGCCGCGCTGGCCGCGATCGAGGCGAACGCGCTCTCGCAGCTCGCCGCGCTCCGCTCGGGCAGGCAGGCGCTCGAAGCGTACGAGCTGCGGCTCCTCGCGTCCCTCGGGCATCTCGCGCTCGAGCGTGCCGGGGGTGGGTCGAGCGAGCGGTCGGCGATGGAGCTGCGATCCATCGCCGCCGAGATCGGCGTCCAGGCGCGCGTGTCGGATCGCACGGTCGAGCGGCAGATCGGCGATGCGATGCACCTGGTCGACACGTGGCCGCTCGTGCTCGACGCGTTCGCCGACGGACGCATCAGCCGCGGCCATGTGCGCGCGATCACGGAGGCAGGCTCGGTCCTCTCGTCTTCCGACGTGACCGCGGAGCAGCGCGCCGCCTACGAGGAGCGGATGGTCGCCCTCGCCGAGACGACCACGCCCGCCCGCGTCGCGAAGGCTGCCCGGAAGGCTGCGGATGCGCAACTGGCCGAGCCGCTCGTCGACCGCCACCGCGCCGCCCGCGACGACCGACGGGTGACGATCGAGGCGGCCGACGATGGGATGGCGTGGATCGGCGCGTACGTGCCCGCGATCCTCGCGCACGGCATCGACCGTCGCCTCCGCGCCGGCGCCCGCGCCAAGCCGAAGGACGACCCGCGCACCATCGACCAATGGCGCGCCGACGCATTCTGCGAGCTGCTCCTCACCGGCACCGGCACCGGCACCGGCACCGGCACGCCCACGATCGAGCGCACAGGCGGCAGCGGAGGACTCGAGCACGGCGGCGCCGGGGTCGAGCATGCTGGGCTGCTCTCCACGATCCGCCCGGTCGTGCAGGTCACGATCCCCGTCACGACCCTCACCGGACGCGACGACGCACCCGGCACCCTCGACGGCGCCCAGCCCATCGACGCGGAGACCGCCCGCATCCTCGCCGGCGTCGCCACGACCTGGGAGCGACTGCTCACCGACCCCATCCGCGGCACCGTGCTCGAGGTCGACACCTACCAGCCCACCGCCGCCCAACGTCGGCTCCTCATCGCCCGCGACCAGCACTGCCGATTCCCCGGCTGCGCATCCCACGCACGCACCGCCGACCTCGACCACACCATCGCCTGGGACCACGGCGGCACCACGGCGCTCGGCAACCTCGCCCACCTCTGCCGACGCCACCACACCCTCAAGCACGCCACCGCCTGGACCGTCACGCAACCCGAACCCGGCGTGCTCGACTGGCGCTCACCGCTGGGTGAGGACTACGTCGACCGACCACCACCCAACGGGCCGAGATTCGTCGAGGTGCACGAGCCCCCACTCGATTCGGCGGTCGACCCACCCGACTCCGAGCTGCCCTTCTGACGCGGACGTCGCTCAGTCGTCGACGTGCTCCCGCGCGCAAGGCTCGGGCGCGGGCTTCGCTCGGTTCGCCGAGATCGCGATCCAGAAGATCGACGCGATCGCGCCGCCCATGATCATCGAGACGGGGTCCATGGCATCGACGGTAGGTGCGTCAGCCAGCCGGCACCTCCGCCGGACGGCGGAGCGCTCACCTCCTGCACGTCGCGCGTGCCCGTGAGGTCGAGCGCATGCCCGTGCGACGGCCAGGGCTGCCGCCACGCACCGACGCCGGCTGGACCCGCCCCGTGTACGAGGACGAGGTCGCGCAACACCTCAGCCCTCGTGGTGGTGCTCGGGCTCCTGGCACGGCGCCGAGAGCCAGATCGACGCGGCGACGTCGTCGCCGATCGTGTGCTCCGCGCCGTCGACCTCGATCGTCAGCCCGCCCGTGAATCGGCCACGACCGACGTAGCGCACGCGCTCGTCGAGGTCGAGGCCCTGGTCGGCGAGGAAGCGCAGCAGCTCGGGATCCGCATCCGAGATGCGCACGACCGCGCCGACGTAGCCCTCGTGCGCGTCCGCGAGCAGCGTCGCGCGCGGCTGGCGCGTCGTGCCGTCGGCGGCGGGGATCGGGTCGCCGTGCGGATCGCGCTCCGGATCGCCGAGCGCGTGGGCGATCGACTCGACGAGGCGATCGCTCATGCCGTGCTCGAGCACCTCGGCCTCGTCGTGCACCTCGTCCCACGCGTATCCGTGCTCCTGCACGAGCCACGTCTCGATGATGCGGTGCCTGCGCACCTGCCGCAGCGCGAGCGCCCGCCCCTCGTCGGTGAGCGCGATCGTCCCGTACGGACGATGGTCGACGAGCCCCTGCTGGCTGAGCTTCTTCACCATCTCCGTGACCGTCGATGCCGCGAGCCCGAGGTTGGTCGCGAGGCGCGAGGGCGTCACGGGCTCGGGCTGCCACTCCGTGTAGGCGTAGATCGCCTTCACGTAGTCCTCGACGGCCGTGGTCTGCATGGCTGGAGGCTATCCCCGCGTCGGCTCGGCTGCCTGCAGCGCCGCAGCGAGCGCACGGAAGGCGCGGCGGCGGTGGCTGAGCGCATCCTTCTGCTCCGCCGTCAGCTCGGCGGCCGACACGGGCGCGTCGTCGGGCTGGAAGATCGGGTCGTACCCGAAGCCGCCCGATCCCGCGGGCGCCTCGAGCACGGAGCCGCGCCAGACGCCCATCTCGACGAGCTCGCGCTCGCCGTCGACGTAGGCGGCCGCGCACACGAAGGCGGCGCCGCGATCCGTGCGCCCCTCCATGTTCCGCAGCAGCAGCTCGAGGTTGTCGCGGTCGTCGCGCGTGCCGGCGTAGCGCGCCGAGAAGATGCCTGGCGCGCCCTCGAGCGCGTCGACGGCGATGCCCGAGTCGTCGGCGATCGCGGGCACGCCCGTCTCCTCGAACGCCTCGCGCGCCTTGATGAGGGCGTTCTCGGCGAACGTGACGCCGTCCTCGACGGCCTCGGGGCCCTCGTACGCCTCGAGCATCACGTCCGGCAGGTCCTCGGCGAGGATGCGCTGCAGCTCGGCGACCTTGTGCGCGTTGTGCGTCGCGACGACGACGCGACCGACGGTGCCGCTCATGCCAGCACCTCCCGCTGGATCTCGGCGAGCTCGGCGCAGCCGGCGGTGGCGAGGTCGAGCAGCGCACCGAGCTCCGTGCGGTCGAACGGCGCCGCCTCGGCGGTGCCCTGCACCTCGACGAACAGGCCGCGCCCCGTGACGACGACGTTCATGTCCGTCTCCGCCTTCGAGTCCTCGACGTACGCGAGGTCCAGCATCGGCTCGCCGCCGACGATGCCGACGGAGATGGCCGACACGGAGTCGACGAGCGGGTTCGCGGACGCGGGGATGCGGCGCTCCGCCTTCGCCCACGCGATCGCGTCGGCGAGGGCGATGTAGGCGCCGGTGATGGATGCGCAGCGCGTGCCGCCGTCCGCCTGCAGGACGTCGCAGTCGACGACGATCGACAGCTCGCCGAGCGCCTTCATGTCGACGACGGCGCGCAGCGAGCGGCCGACGAGGCGCGAGATCTCGTGCGTGCGACCGCCGACGCGGCCCTTCACCGACTCGCGATCCATGCGCTCGTTCGTCGAGCGCGGCAGCATCGCGTACTCGGCGGTCACCCAGCCCTTGCCCTTGCCCGCCATCCAGCGCGGCACGGTCGGCTGCACGGATGCGGTGCACAGCACCTTCGTGCCGCCGACGGCGATGAGGGCCGACCCCTCCGCCTGCGACGACCAGCCGCGCTCGATCGTCACGGGGCGCAGCGCATCCGCCGTCCTGCCGTCCTTGCGTGCCATGTCAGATCCTCTCCGGGAGCTCGATGACCCCCGTCTGCGTGAACTCGACGTGCGTGACCTCGGGGCCGAGGAAGCGACGCGCGAGGCGCAGGAACGGCGCCTGCGCCTCGGTCGTGGCCTCGAAGGCGTAGGTCGGCCGGCTCGACGGCGGGGCGAGCAGCCCCGAGTCGGACAGCCGGCGGTACACGTCGGATGCGGTCTCCTCGGCGCTCGAGATCAGGCGCACGTCCGGTCCCATGACGTAGCCGATCGCGCCGGCGAGCAGCGGGTAGTGCGTGCAGCCGAGCACGAGCGTGTCGATGCCGGCCGCGCGCATGGGGTCGAGGTGGAGTCGCGCGGCGGCGAGCACCTCGTCGCCCGTCGTGACGCCCGCCTCCACGAAGTCGACGAACGGCGGACAGGCCTCGGCCTCGACCTGGTGGAGGCCGGCGCTCGCGAACGCGCGCTGGTAGGCGTGCGAGCGGATGGTGCCGACCGTGCCGATGACGCCGATCGACCCCGTGCGCGTCGCACGCATCGCCGCCCGCACCGCGGGCTGGATGACCTCGACGACGGGGATGCCCATGCCCTGCTCGTAGCGCTCGTGCGCGACGTCGAACATCGCGGCCGAGGCGGTGTTGCAGGCGATGACGAGCATCTTCACGCCCTGCTCGACGAGCGTGTCGAGGGCTGCGAGCGCGAGCCTGCGCACGTCGTCCTGCGACCGCGGGCCGTAGGGACCGTTGGCGGTGTCGCCGATGTACGTGATCGACTCGCCGGGCAGCTGGTCGATGATCGCGCGAGCGACGGTGAGTCCGCCGAGCCCGCTGTCGAAGACTCCGATCGGGCGCTGCTGCACGCCGACCAGCCTAGCCGCGGGCCGCGGACGGCCCGGTCCGCAGCATGCGTCGCATCGGCACGTGGTTCCACGTCGGACCGGTCGTCGTCTCCTCGCCCCACAGCGCGAACCCGCGTCGCTCGTAGAACCTGCGGGCGCGCTCGTTGCCGCTGATGAGCCACAGGACGGTCGGCTCGTCGTCGAGCACGAGCGCGAGGAGCCGATCCGCGAGCCCCGTGCCGTGGTGCTCCGGAGCGACGTACAGGGTGTCGAGCGCGCGAGCGGCCGGAGCGTCCCCGACGTCGAGGATCGCCTCCCAGGGCATGGGGCTCGCCGTCGTCGACGCGGCGCCGACGACCGCGCCCTCCTGCCAGGCGACGGCGTAGCGGCCGATGCCCGTCGCGAGCTCGTCGTGGATCTCGTCGACGAGCTCGGGCATCCGCGCGAGCTGCGCCGCCTCGAAGCCGTCCTGCACGAGTCCCGCGTAGGTGCGGGCGCGCTCGATGGCGACGAACCGCGCCCACGCCTCGGCGTCGGCGATCGACAGGGGCTCGACGCGGGGTGCTGCATGCATGACCGAACCAGCCTAGGCATGCATAGGCTGGCCGGGTGACCACCGCGACCACGGCGCTGCAGACCGACCGGTACGAGCTGACGATGATCGACGCGACGCTCGCGAACGGCCGCGGGCTGCGGCCGAGCGTCTTCGAGGCGTTCGCGAGGCGGCTGCCGGGTGCGCGACGCTACGGCGTCGTCGCGGGCACGGGCCGCCTCCTCGACGCCATCGAGCGCTTCCGCTTCGACCACGCCGACCTCGCCTTCCTGCGGCGCGAGCGCGTCGTGAGCGACGCGACGCTCGACTGGCTCGCCGACTACCGCTTCTCCGGCGACGTGCGCGGCTACGGCGAGGGCGAGGCGTACTTCCCCGGCAGCCCGCTGCTCGTCGTCGAGGGCACCTTCGCCGAGTGCGTCGTGCTCGAGACGCTCGCGCTCTCGGTGCTCAACTACGACTCCGCGGTCGCGAACGCCGCGACGCGCATGGTGCAGGCGGCGAAGGGGCGCCCCGTCGCCGAGATGGGCTCGCGCCGAGCCAACGAGGATGCGGCGGTCGCGGCCGCGCGCGCCGCGTACATCGCGGGCTTCTCCGCCACCTCGAACCTCGCGGCGGGCGCGACGTGGGGCATCCCCACGATGGGCACGGCGGCGCACTCGTTCACGCTGCTGCACGACAGCGAGGAGGAGGCGTTCGCCGCGCAGGTCGCCGCGCTCGGCACGGGCACGACGCTGCTCGTCGACACGTACGACATCGAGCAGGGCGTCGAGACGGCGGTGCGGGTGGCGGGCACGGGCCTCGGCGGCGTGCGCATCGACTCCGGCGACCTCGTCGAGACGGCGCAGCGCGTGCGCGCGCAGCTCGACGCGCTCGGCGCGACGGGCACGCGCATCACCGTGACGAGCGACCTCGACGAGCACGCGATCGCCGGCCTCCGCGCGAGCCCCGTCGACGCGTACGGCGTCGGCACGAGCGTCGTCACCGGCTCCGGCTCCCCCGCCGCCGGCATGGTCTACAAGCTCGTCGCGCACCAGGCGGACGACGGCTCCTGGGTCGACGTCGCGAAGCGCTCCGACGGCAAGGCCTCGCACGGTGGCGAGAAGACGGCGGTGCGCACGCTCGTCGACGGCGTGGCGACGGAGGAGACCGTCTTCGTCGGCGGCGAGCCGGACACGACGATCGGTCGCACGCTGCAGGTGCCGCTTGTGCAGCAGGGCGTCGTCGTCGACGAGCACCGCGGCCCCGCGGGCGTCGCCGCGGCGCGGGAGCGCTGCGCAGCGGCGATCGCCGAGCTGCCGAGCGACGCGACGAGGCTCGCCCGCGGCGAGCCCGTCATCCCGACCGTCTTCCGGTGACGCGCTCGGCCCGACGCGACGGGCCGAGCCTCACTCGTCCTTGAGGCCCTCGTAGATCTCCTTGCAGGTGGGGCAGATCGGGAACTTCTCGGGGTCGCGCCCCGGCGTCCACTTCTTGCCGCACAGGGCGCGCACCGGCTTGCCGGTGATCGCCGACTGCAGGATCTTCTCCTTCTTCACGTAGTGCGAGAAGCGGTCGTGGTCGCCGTCGTCGACCTGCTCCTGCCGCAGCAGCTCCTCGAGCTCGCGGTCGAGCACGTCGGTGCCGCCGGGCGTGCCTGGCGTGGAGGGATCGCTCATGCGCCCAGTCTCCCACGGTCGCCCCACGCGTCGCGGGGCCTTGCGACGGCGCTCGAGGATGCCGGCCCGCGGGCGGTCGCGACGCTCAGTCCCGCATCGCGCTCGAGAGCACCTCGGGGCCACGACGGTCGAGGATCCAGCCGCCGATGATGATGCCGAGCACGACGACGACGAACGCGTAGCCGGCGCCCAGCCAGCCCCACATGGCGTCCGGCGCACGAAGGTCGATCGCCTCGAGCACGACGGGCACGACGATGGGCGCTGCGACGCCGGCGGACGCGAGGAGCGCGCCGGCCTGCGTGAACGCCGCCGTCCACGACTGCGACGCCGGCGCCTGGAAGACGCTCGCCTCGGGGCCCGAGACCGCGTACGGCCAGGCGGCGCTGACGACGGACGAGACCGCGAGGCCCGAGCCGAGCAAGGCGATCGCCGCACCGAGCACCGGCGCGACGAGGGACTCGTCGCCGTGCACGCGCACGCCGATGACGGCTGCCGCGACCACGAGCGCCGTCGCGACGACGGCGAGCGGCAGCACGCGCCCCAGGCGGTCCTGCCAGCCGGGCACGCGGGCGGCCAGGTGCATCCACCAGGCGGAGCCGTCGTAGGCGGTGTCGTCGTGGATCGACCAGCCGACGAAGAGCGCGAGCACCCCGACCGGCAGCAGCGTCCACGTCTCGCGCGGCATGCCGGCGAGCCACAGCGGCGTCGCGAGCAGCACGGGCAGCGCGACGACCGCGATCGCGATCGCGTGGTAGCGGCGGTCTCGCGCCCAGCCGGTGAGCGTGCGCGCAGCGACGACGGCCCAGGGACGCGCCGGCACCACTCGGAGGAGCCCGAGGTGCGCGCGCAGGCGCGGGCGTCCGACGCGCGCCATCCGCCACGCGACGATGGCGAGCCAGAGGCCGGCGAGCACGACGATCGATGCGATGGCGACGAGGATGCGAGCGGGGACGAGCAGCCAGCCGGTGGAGGCCGCGAAGGGCGAGCCCGCCAGCGTCGCGATGCCCGCCTCGAGCCCGGCCACGAGCGGTGCGAGCGCGAGGGCAGCGAGCACGACGAGCACGGCCGCCGCCGTCCAGGGTCGCGTCTCGCGCGCCGAGCCGACGTCGACCACGAGGCGCACGAGCGCGGCGGTGACGGCGAGCAGGAGCGCGGCGAGTGCTCCGAGCGGCGACCCCTCGTCGATGCCGCATGCGATGCCGACGCCGAGCGCCACGATCGTGATCGGCGAGACGAGCGCGCCGATCGCCGTGCCGAGGGCGACGGGCGCGGGCGTCGCGATGCCACGGAAGGCGCGCGGATCGAGTGCGGCGTCTCGGGCGCCGAGCAGCCCGACGCCCGCGGCCACGACGACGACCGCGGTCGTCGCGAGCACCGACGGCAGCATGCCGCGCACGGCGATCGCGATGATCGCCGCCGCGAGCACGACCGCGACGATCCACGGCAGCGCCGCGCGGGCGATGCCGCGCGGGTCGCGACGCAGCGACGCGAGGGCCGCGAGCCTCAGTCGAGCGATGGCGAGAGCCACGGCAGCTCCTGATGCGGCGACGAGCCGACGAGACGGGCGAAGCGATCCTCGAGGCGCATGCCGTCGCGGACCTCGTCGATGGGGCCGGAGGCGCGCACCACGCCGTCCTGCAGCACGACGACGTGGTCGCAGGCGCGCTCGACGAGCGCCATGTCGTGGCTCGTGAGCACGACGGCACCGCCGCGCCGACGCAGGTCGGCGAGGATCGACAGGATCGTGTCGGTCGCGACCGGATCGATCGACTCGAACGGCTCGTCGAGCACGACGACGCGCGGCGCGTGGATGAGGGCAGCGGCGATGCCGATCAGCTGCTGCATGCCGATGGAGTAGTCCGACACGAGGCGATCGGCGTCGGGCGTGAGCTCGAACCGCTCGAGCAGCGTCGCGGCCCTCGTGATGGCCTCCGCACGGGGTACCCGCCGCAGCATCGCCGCGTGGACGAGCAGCTGCCGTCCCGTGAGCCGGTCGAAGAGCCGCATGCGATCGGGCACGACGCCGAGCAGCGACTGCACGCCGCGCGCGCGCACGTCCCGGCCGCCCACCTGCACGGTGCCCGTCGTCGGGCGCATGAGACCGCTCGCGATGGACACCGTCGTCGACTTGCCCGCGCCGTTCGGGCCCACGATGCCGTGGCACTCCCCCGCACGCACCTCGAGAAGCACGTCGTCGACCGCGAGCGTCGTGCCGAAGCGCCGGGTGACGCCCTCCAGCCGCAGCACGACGGCGGGCCGGGCGTCGGCGTGCGACGCCGTGGAGTCGCTCGGCGCGGCGACCGGCGACTCGTCGATCGCCGACTGCACGCCCACGACCTCGACGGGCTCGTCGTCGGGATCGCCCTCGTCCTCCGTGGGCCTGGCGAGCTGGGACTCGGGCTCGGGCTCCTCGCCGACACGCTCGACCACGGGGTCCGCGACGTGCTCGACCACGGGGTCGGCGATGCCGACGGGCGCGGGCTCGGGCTCAGGCGCGGGTTCCTCGGCGGCGCCCTCGACCACGGGATCGGCGATGCGGACGGGCTCGGGCTCTGGCTCGGGCTCGTGGACGGGCTGCGCCTCGTCCGCCGGCTCGGGGTCGCCGTCCGGCTCGGGCTCGCTGGCGGGCTCTGGCGCAGGCTCCTCGGTCAGGTCCTGCTCGTCGATCGACGCGGGCGTCGCCTCGGGCTCGACGTCGTCCGTCGACGTGGGCGCCTGCGCCTCGCGCTCGGCGGACTGCACCTCCTCGACGACGACGTCCTGGTCGTCGTCGACGGGCGCGTCGGCTGCAGGCTCGGGCGTCGCGGCAGCCGGCTCGGGGGTCGCGGGAGCCGCCTCGGGCGCCGACCCCGCAGCAGCCTGCGCCTGCGCCTTCGCCTGCGCCGCCTGCCTCGCCCGGTTGCGAGCGCGCGTGGCGGCCGCCTTGCGCGCGGCCTCGCGCCGCCGCTCGGCCTGCTCCTCGGGAGTCAGCTCCGCGAACGGTCGTCTCTGATCTCCGGCACCCACGGCATCCACCGTATGGGGTACGGCCTGGAGGTTCGCCGCCGCGCCGACGCCGGGCGTCGCAGACGTCCACCACCACCGACGCGCGACCGCTCGCGGTGGCTCGCCGTGTCCGCGCGGGACGTCGGGCTCCATGGCCAGAGCGTACGCATCCATCCACGGCTCCGACGCGCGCGCAACCCCTCTGGCTGCTCGACGCGACCGGCTGGTACCCTGGAGGACGGCACAGTGAGGTGTCTCCCAGGTGCGACCTGGGTGAACGTCAGGGGAACAGGCCATGATCGGGCCGTCCCGCACCACCGCATTGGAGAAGGCAATGACCACGCAGATCGTGATCCTGGCAGCCGGCATGGGCTCGCGCCTGGGCCGTTCGCTGCCCAAGAGCCTGACGGTGCTGAACGACGGCCGCACCATCATGCAGCAGCAGGTGGAGAACATCCACGCCGCCTTCGACGACGCGCGCATCACGACCGTCGTGGGCTACAAGGCCGACCACATCATCGACGCGTTCCCCGAGAACACGTACGTCTACAACGACGAGTACGACGTGACCAACACGTCGAAGTCGCTCCTGCGCGCGCTGCGCGCGTCGAAGCCGGGCGGCGTCCTGTGGATGAACGGCGACGTCGTCTTCCACCCCTCGCTCCTGGCACGCGTCGCCGAGCGGGTCGCCGCCGACCAGTCGACGGTCGCCGTCGACACCTCGAAGGTCTCCGACGAGGAGGTCAAGTACACCCTCGACGCGCGTGGCGACATCGCGGAGCTGTCGAAGACCGTGAAGGGCGGCCTCGGCGAGGCCATCGGCATCAACTTCATCTCGTCGACCGACAAGGCCACGCTCATCCGCCACCTGCAGCGCTGCGACGCGCAGGACTACTTCGAGCGTGGCATCGAGACCGCGATCGCCGAGTCCGGCATCCGGGTGCAGCCGCTCGACATCTCGGACCTGTTCGCGGTGGAGGTCGACTTCGCCGAGGACCTCGACCGAGCGAACCTCTACGTCTGATCGCACTCGACGCCGGTCGCCTCGTGGCGACCGGCGTCGCTGCGTGTCCGGCGACCTAGGATGACGAGGGTGACCGCCCCGACGCACGCTCGCGACTCCTGGTCGCCCGCTCGTCGCTATCGGCACAGCCTGTGGCTGCTCACGTCCCGCGACCTTCGGGTGCGGTACTCCACGTCGTTCCTCGGCTACCTCTGGTCGGTGCTCGATCCGCTCGCGATGAGCGCGATCTACTACTTCGTCTTCACCGTCGTCTTCCAGCGCGACGTCGGCTACGAGCCGTACATCGTGTTCCTGCTGAGCGGTCTGCTGCCGTGGATGTGGATGAGCGGCGCCGTGTCGGACTCGACGCGCGCCTTCATCAAGGAGGCCCGGCTCATCCGCTCAACGAAGGTGCCGCCGACGATCTGGGTCGCGCGACTGACGCTCGCGAAGGGCATCGAGTTCGTCGCGTCGTTGCCCGTGCTCGCCCTGTTCGCGGTGATCGCGGGCGCGACGCTCGGCTGGGACCTCGTGCACGTGGGCTGGGAGATCGTGCTCTTCCCCCTCGGCATCGTGCTGCAGGCGGCGCTCGTGCTCGGCATCGGCCTCATCGTCGCGCCGCTCACGGTCTTCTTCCGCGACCTCGAGCGCGCCGTCAAGCTCGTGCTGCGGTTCGCGTTCTACGCGACGCCCATCATCTACGACCTCGGCGACCTGCCCGCGAGCCTGCAGACGCTCGGCGCCCTCAACCCGCTCGCCGGCATCCTGTCGATCTACCGCTCGACGTTCTTCCCGGAGGCGCTCGACTGGACGGCCGTCGGCATCTCCGCCGGCATCACCGCGCTCGTGCTGCTCGTCGGCATCCTCGTCTTCCGCCGCAGCATCGGCGCCGTGCTGAAGGAGGTGTGATGGCCGCCGTCATCGAGGCGTCGAGCCTCGGCATCCGCTTCAAGCGCACGCGCTCGTCGCGCCGCTCCTTCAAGGACCTCTTCGCCGGGGGCGCCAGGCGCACGCGGCCGGGTGAGTTCTGGGCGCTGCGCGACGTGTCCTTCCGCGTGGAGGCGGGCGAGGCGATCGGCGTCGTCGGCCGCAACGGCCAGGGCAAGTCGACGCTGCTGAAGCTCGTCGCGGGCGTCGTCCTGCCCGACGAGGGCTCGGTGGCGGTGCACGGCGGCGTCGCCCCGCTCATCGAGATCACGGGAGGCTTCGTCGCCGACCTCACGGTGCGCGACAACGTCTACCTGACCGCGGGGCTGCACGGGATGACGAAGGCCGAGATCGATGCCGCCTTCGACGAGATCATCGGCTTCGCGGGCATCGAGGACTTCGTCGGCACGCCGTACAAGCACCTCTCGAGCGGCATGAAGGTGCGGCTCGCGTTCTCCGTCGTGTCGCGGCTCGACGAGCCGATCCTGCTCGTCGACGAGGTGCTCGCCGTGGGCGACAAGGCGTTCCGCGAGCAGTGCTACCAGCGCATCGAGGCGATGCTGGCCGAGGGCCGCACGCTCTTCCTCGTCTCGCACAACGAACGTGATCTCAAGCGCTTCTGCACCAGGGGCCTCTACCTCGACAAGGGCTCGCTCGTCATGGACGGTCCCATCGAGGATGTGCTGGAGCGATACGGACGAGACCACGGGGGGAAGGCATGAGCGACGCACGCCGGGAGCCGCAGATCCAGCAGGACATGGGCTGGCTCGTGAAGACGATCGACGCGGTGGTGCAGAAGCAGCGACCGCTCGTCGTGAACCATCTGCGCGAGGTGCGCAGGAAGAATCCGCAGCTCACGCCCGAGCAGCTCATCGCGCGGCTCGAGAAGCAGTACCTCGCCGCCGTGTCGACGTCGGGCGCCGCCGTCGGCGCGACCGCCGTGGCACCGGGCGTCGGCACCGCGGCATCCCTCGGCCTCACGGTCGCCGAGACCGTCGCGTTCCTCGAGGCGAGCGCCTTCTTCGCGCAGGCCGTCACCGAGGTGCACGGCCTGCACGTGCAGGATCCCGAGCGCGCGAAGGCGCTCGTGATGTCGCTCATGCTCGGCTCGGAGGGCTCGTCGCTCGTGCGGCGCGTCACCGAGCAGTCGCTCGGCCGCGGCGCGGGCGGCGACGCGTTCTGGGGCCAGCTCATCACGACGACGCTGCCGTCGGGCTTCGTGGCGAACACGATCGTCGACTACCTGAAGCGCGCGTTCCTCAAGCGCATGACGGCGCAGACGGGTCGCTCGATGCTCGGCCGCGCGCTGCCGTTCGGCATCGGCGCGGTCGTGGGCGGCGTCGGCAACCACATCCTCGGCCGCCACATCGTGCGCAACGCGCGCGACGCCTTCGGGCCGCCGCCGGCGTGGTTCGACCCCGACCTCGAGCCGCTGCCGAAGGCGCAGCGGCCCAAGCGGCTGAAGCCGGGGTCGGCGAGCGAGCGCATCCAGCACGGGTACGAGGCGAACCGGAGGCCGGGCTTCGGCGGACGCGCGCTCGATCGGCTGCGGCGTCGCGGCGACGACGAGGCGCCCGGCGCGGACTCGGACGCTCCTCCGACGTCCTAGGGCGTCGGGCCGTCGTCCTCCGGCGCGTCGTCGTCGACCTCGACCTCGAACGCATCGGTGCGGTGCCGCTCGGCGTGCTCCGCCCAGATCGCGAGCAGCCGTTCGATCGCCGCGTGGAAGCGGGCGGTGGCGCTGCCGTGGGAGGTGTCGCCGAAGTAGTGCGTGCTCCAGCGCTCGAGGCGCTCGAGGGCCTCGGCGTCCTCCGCGACGCGATCGATCTCGGCGAGCGGATCGGCGATGCCGGCCTCGAGCCACTCGCAGGCGCCGAGGTAGCCGCGCTCGTCGACGTCCGCCTCCGCGGAGACCGGACGCGTGATGAGGATGGGGCGGCCGACCGCGAGGCGGTCGTAGACCATGGCGGAGACGTCGGTGATCGCGACGTCGGCGTCGGCGAGCTGCCAGCCGAGCTGCGGGCCGTCGTCGTGCACGTGCTGCGCCGCGGGGTCGCGACGGTTCGCGGCGGCGATCATCGCGACGATGCGCTCGTGCGCCGCGCGGTAGCCCGCGTCGAGCACGCCCGAGCGCGGATGCGGCCGGTACACGAGGCGGTGCCGGTCGCTCGCGAGCACCGCCTCCGCCAGGTCGACGCCGTGCGAGGCGATCGAGCCGTAGGCGGCGGCGGGGCGGTCGCCCTCCCACGTCGGCGCGTAGAGCACGACGCGGCGCCCGTCGGCCGGATACGGCACGGGACCGGCGAAGTGATCGGCCTGCGGCCTGCCGATCTCGAGCGTGCGCCGCTCGAGGTCGTAGTCCCACAGTCGCGCCCCGAGCCGGTCGCGCGCCGCCTGCCCGGCGACGAGCGCGTAGTCGTACGCCTTGAACTGGTTCGTGGTCATGTACATCTTGTCGGACTCGCCGTGGTTGATGAACACGTGCCACATGCGCCCGTAGCGCATCATCTGGAAGTTCTTGGCGTTCTGGTTCACGTACAGCACGAGCCGCGGTCCGCGGTGCTCGAGGAACGCCTCGATGTCGGCGACCTGCGTCACCGAGAACACCGGCAGGTCGGTCTCCTGCCACAGCTGCAGCGCGGCGCCCGGGCTGCGGGCGAGGATGCCGACGGGATGCGTGCGCGCGAGCTCGGCGAGCGGCGCGTACCACTGGCGCAGCTGGTAGAGGTTCACCGGCCCGTCCGCGTAGTAGACGACGATCTCGACGTCGCGCGGATGCACGGTCTCGTGGCGAGCGCGGACCCGGGCGACCTCCGCGCGGTTGCGTCGCGAACGCAGCCCGTTCCGAAGCAGTCGGCGGGCGGCGGCGAGGTCGCGTCGCAGCGGCATGGTCTCCAGCCTACGAGAGCGGCGCGTGCGGCTCGGCACCGGGGACCTCTGCCATGCTGGCTCGGTGACTGGAGAGCGTGCGTGGCCGGGCGTCTCGTACGTGATGCCCGTGCTCAACGAGGCGCGCTACCTCGCCGCGGCGGTCGAGACGGTCATGGCGCAGGACTACCCCGGCGAGCGCGAGCTCGTGCTCGCCCTCGGTCCCTCGAGCGACGGCACCGACGCGGTCGCCGAGCGCCTCGCCGCCGAGGATCCTCGCATCCGGCTCGTGCCGAACCCCGGCATGGACATCCCGATCGGCCTCAACCTCGCGATCGCCGCGAGCCGGCACGACGTCGTGATGCGCGTCGACGCGCACACGCAGATCCCGACCGAATACACGCGCATCGCCGTGCGCGCCCTCGAGGAGTCGGGAGCGGCGAACGTCGGCGGCCTCATGCTCGCGACGGGCGAGACCCCGCTGCAGCGCGCCGTCGCGCGCGGCTACCGGTCGCGCATCGGGCTCGGCGGCGGCTCGTACCACGTCGGCGGCGAGGCGGGACCGACGGAGTCCGCCTACCTCGGGGTCTTCCGCCGCGATGCGCTCGAGGCCGTCGGCGGGTACGACGAGACGCTGCGGCGCGGCGAGGACTGGGAGCTCAACTACCGCCTGCGGCAGGCGGGGCATCTCGTGTGGTTCGACCCCGCGCTGCAGGTGACGTACTGGCCCCGCGAGACGTGGGCGAAGCTCGCCAGGCAGTTCCACTCGACCGGGGTGTGGCGCGGCGAGCTCGTGCGACGGATCGGCGCGAGCAACGGCGTGCGGTTCTTCGTGCCGCCTGCGCTCGTGGTCGCCGTGGCGCTGTCCGTGCTCGTCGGCCTCGCGACCGCGATCGTCGCGCTCGTCGCCGCGGTGCCGGCGTGGCTGGCGGTCGTCGCGACGCTGCTCGGCCTCGCGCCGCTCGCGTACCTGCTGCTGCTCGCGCTCGCGGTCGTGACGACGCCAGGATCGCTCGGCGATCGGCTGCGGTTCGCGGGCGTGATCGCCGTCATGCACCTCGCCTGGGGCACCGGCTTCCTGCAGGGCGTCGTGCGCGGCGCCGGCACGAATCGTGACACGTCGCGCAGCGAGGGCGGGCCGACGCGCTAGAGGATGCCCTCGTCGAGCATCCTGCGCACGACGCGCTCCCCCGCGTGCCCGTCGTCGAGCGGAGCGAAGCGCTCGTGCCAGGCCGCGCGACGCTCGTCCCAACCGTCCCCGGGCCCCGCGGCGAGCACGGCGTCGACGAGGTCGTCGAGCGTGCGCGCGAAGGGGCCGGGCGCCGCCTCGGCCAGGTCGAACGTGAAGCCGCGCAGGCGATCGCGGTAGTCGTCGAGGTCGGGCACGGCGAAGACGGTCGGCAGCTCGATGGCCGCGGCGTCGAACATGACCGACGAGTAGTCGGTGACGAGCACGTCGGCCGCGGCGAGCAGCTCGGCGACGTCGGGGTAGGTCGTGGCGTCGACGACCCCCTCGCTGGAGAGGTCGAGTCCCCCGCCCGTGCGGGACCTCGCGTGGCCGCGCACGACGACCCGCCAGCCCTCGCCGAGCCGAGCCGCGAGCGCCGCGACGTCGACGTGGTCGACCTCGGCGACGCGGTCGTCGCGCCAGGTGGGCGCGTAGAGCGCGACGCGCGCGTGGCGAGGCACGCCGAGCCGCGCGCGGATGCCGTCGCGGTCGCCGGCGCGCACGGCGTCGCCGCGCGGGTAGCCGAGCTGCCACACGGGCCCCCGGAACGCGTAGGCGGCGCGCAGGTGCTCGGCGGCGAAGGCGTTCTGCGCGAGCAGCACGTCCCATCGACGCCCCTCGAGCACGGAGGCGACGCGGGTGCGCAGGCTCTGCCCGTCGCGCTCGAGCGCGAGTCGCTTGAGCGGCGTGCCGTGCCAGGTCTGCACGACCCGCTGATGCCGCATCCGGCGATGCCGCTTCCGCAGCCAGTCGTTGACGACGAGCGCACGCGCGCCGCCGCGCAGCCGCCACCAGGCCTCGGTGCCCTCGACGACGCGCACGGCGCCCTCCGGGATCGGCACGGAGCCGTCGACGGTGGACCAGGCGCGCGCGACGTCGGGCGCGATGGCCGCGAGGGCGCGATCGATGCCGGCCGGATTGCACGCGGCGGCCGTGCCGTAGAACGCCTCGAGCATCACGGCGCGCTGCGGCCGAGGGCTGCCGAGGTGGCGGCGCTGCATCGCGCGCTGCGCGCCAGGGGCGCGCTCGGCGTCGGTGAGGGGCGGCGCGAGCACGATGGCGATCGACGCCTCGCGCGCCTCGATCGCGATGCGCGCGTCGAGCGCGAGCTCGGTCCGCGGCAGGGTCGTCGGCGGCGCGAGCGCGATGCGAGCGCCCGCGTCGTCGAGCAGCTCGACGACGTACGCGTCGCTCGGCAGCACGAGCCGCGGGCCGCCCCAGCGCGAGCGCGTGAGCGGCAGCGACGCCTCGAGCCCGTCGCCCGCAGCCAGCTCGCCGGCGATGGTCTCGCGCCCGCTGCGCAGCCGCACCGCTGCCGGCCGGGTCGCGCCCGGATCGATCCGCAGGCGCATCCGCTCGCCCTCGCGCCACACGGCGCGCACGGAGGCGGGCGCCTGCGGCTCGGCGGGCGCCTCGCTGAGCCCGCGGCCGGCGTCGATCGCCCGCAGCACGCGCTGGGTCGAGCCGCCGAACGCCGTCACGTGGTCGGCGACGAGTCGTCGGGCGTGCGCGAGCCGCTCGTCGCGCGCCGGCCCGGGCTCGGCGACCTCGCTCGCCCACGCGAGCAGCCCGTCCCACGTCCGCGCGTGCCGACCGCCCGAGAACGTGGCGTAGAGGTCGTAGAGCCCGCGCGACGCGGCGTACGACGCGAGGTCGGGCGCGAGCAGCAGCGTGGGGATCGCGAGCGTCGCGGCGTCGTAGGCGATCGACGAGAAGTCGGTCACGAGCAGGTCGACGCCGGGCAGCGCGGGCGTCACGTCGGCGAGGAGGTCGTGGCCCAGCAGCCCGATGCGCTCGCTCGCCGCGGCGCCGGCGGCGTAGTCGCCGAGGCCGTGGGGATGCGAGCGCACCACGAGGCGCGCGTCGTGCGCGTCGAGCCACGCGGCGATCCGTCGCCACTCGTCGGCGGTCGGCACGGCGGGATCCGCGGCGCCGTCGCGCCACGTCGGCGCGTAGAGCACCGTCGCGCGGCCGCGCGCTCCCGAGCGGTCGAGCAGCGCCGCCGCGGCCGCGCGCGCCGCGGGCTCGTCGCCGCGTGCGAGCACGTCGACGCGCGCGTCGCCGAGCACGCGCACGACGTCGTCGCCGATCCCGAGCGCCGAGCGCATGCGGCTCGCGGCGCGCTCCGAGGCGACCGGGAGCAGGCGGATGCGCGACGCCGAGCGCCGATGCGCCTCGCGCAGCAGCCGCCGCACGGGGGCGACGTCGGGCACACCCGCGATGCGCAGCCAGCCCGGCGCGTCCCGATGCAGGTGCTTGAGCGGGATGCCGTGCCAGAGGTGCACGACGAACGCACCGTGCACGCCCGCGCGCGACACGTCGCCGAAGCCGTGCGTCACGACCACGACGCCGGCCCGCAGCGTCGCGACGAACGCGCGCCAGCCGCGCGCGCTGGCGAGCCCGTGCGCGGCGGCGTCGGCGACCTCGCGGTCGCTGCGCGCGATCCACACGACCTCGTCGCCGCGCGCCTGCGCGGCGAGCGCGAGCGGCAGCGCCCCTTCGCCGACGCCCGAGCCGCAGCCCACGACCCAGCGGCGACGGTCGCGCGGGACGACGAGCGACGCCGCTGCGCCGAGCGCGACGGCCGGCAGGGCGAGCAGCGTGCGCAGGGTGCGCCGCGAGACCTGGAGTGCGATGCCGCCAGCATACGAGGACGCGGCGCGGCATCGCCTCGAAGCGATGCCGCGCCGCGTCTCGTGTCGTCGTCAGAGCGTGCCGAGCGTGACCGACACGTCCTGCTCGGAGCCGCCGCGAAGGATCGTGAGCGTGACGGTCGAGCCGCCGGCCTCGGCGCGGATCTGCGCCGTGAGGTCGGTCGCGCTGCCGACGGGGGTGCCGTCGACGGCGGTCACGACGTCGCCCGACTGGAGGCCGGCCGCCGCCGCGGGGCCGCCCGCGGTGATGTCCGCGAGCTGCGCTCCCGTGCGACCGACGCTCGCGTCCGTCACGTCGGAGACCGACGCGCCCAGGAGGCCGTGCGTCGCCGTGCCCGTCGCGACGATCTCGTCGACGACGCGCTGCACGAGCGAGCCCTCGATCGCGAAGCCGATGCCGATGGAGCCGGCCTGCGACGACGAGTCGGAGGATCCCATCGAGGCGATCGCGACGTTGACGCCCATGAGCTGGCCGGCCGCGTTCAGCAGCGCGCCACCGGAGTTGCCTGGGTTGATCGACGCGTCGGTCTGGATGACGGGGATCGAGATCGTCTCCTGCGCCGCCTGCGTGCCCTGCTGGCTCCAGAAGCCGAACGGCGACTGCTGCGCCTGCGGCGACTGCTGCTGGTCGGTCGCGCTCGACGAGATCTGCAGGCCGCGGTTCACGGCCGACACGATGCCGTCGGTGACGGAGTTCGACAGCCCGAGCGGCGCGCCGATCGCGATCGCCGTGTCGCCGACGGCGACCGAGCTCGAGTCCGCGAACGTGATGACCGGCAGGTCGGCGTCGACGCGGAGCACTGCGAGGTCGACGGTCGGGTCGGTGCCGACGACGGTCGCGTCCAGCAGCCGCCCGTCGCTCGTCTCGACCGTGATGGTCGCGTCCGAGGCCTGGCCGTCGAGCGTGACGACGTGGTTGTTCGTGACGATGATGCCGCCCGCCCCGACGACGACGCCCGATCCCGTGCCCGAGCCGGCCGACGACGTCGCCTGGACGGTCACGACCGAGGGCGAGGCCTGCTGCGCGACGTCGGCGATCGTCGTGGGGTCCGTGGCGCTCGCACCGGTGATCGTCGCCTCGCTCGTGGCCGACGTCGACGAGCCGCCCTGCTGCGCCACGAGCGTCGCCGCCGTCGCGCCGGCCGCGCCGCCGAGCACCGTGCCGCCGAGCAGGCCCGCGAGGGCGAGCATCGCGACGGGGCGCGAGCGTCGACGCCGCGGCTCGGGCGCGGCCGCGGCGCCGAAGCCCGCACCGGGCCCGGACGGCGTGCCGGGGGCGTGCGCGTACGATCCGGGCGCCTGCTGGTGCAGCGACGACGCGGCGGGCTGCTGCCACGTCGATGCCGGCGGCGCTGCGTGGTGCTGCGGGCCACCGTGGTGCTCGGGCGTCGCGGCGGCGCGGTGCCACAGGCGCGGGTGGTGCTCGGCGGCCTGCGCCTGCGCCGGGTCCTGCTGCTGCGGCGCCGACGGCGCCCGATGCCACAGGTGGGGCCGGTGCCCGTGCTCGGGGCTCGACGGCGCCGCCGGTGCGGCGGCCGCGTCGGCGTCCGTGGCGGACTGCTGCTCGTGCGCCATCGGCGGCGGCGGCACCTCGCGCGAGGGCTGCCCCCAGGCGGCGTCCTGCTGCGGCTCGTGCGGCCAGCCGGTCGCGTGGTCCTGCGGCTCCTGGCCGCGCTCCTCGTTCGTCATGACCACCATGGGACGCCTCCCACCAGTGCGATCCCTATGCGTCGTCCATGCCGCGGATTCGGTTCCTGGGCGCGCGCTGCACGTCGACTACCGTGGGGGCATGAGCGATGCACCGTGGCAGCGGACGGCGGCGGCGGCCGGGCTCCTGGGCAGGGACGGGACGCTCGCGTCGACGATCTTCGCAGAGATGACCGCCCTCGCCACGCGCACGGGCGCCGTCAACCTGGGGCAGGGCTTCCCCGACTTCGACGGCCCCGCGGTCGTGCTCGAGGCGGCGCAGCGCGCCATCCGCGACGGCGTCAACCAGTACGGCCCCGGCCGCGGTCACCCCGACCTGCTCGAAGCCGTCGCCGAGCATCATCGCCGCTGGTACGGCCTCGGCACGACGACCGCCGAGGTGCTCGTGACCGCCGGCGCGACGGAGGCGCTCGCCGCCACGATGCTCGCCTACCTCGAGCCGGGCGACGAGGTGGTCGTCTTCGAGCCCTACTACGACGCGTACGCGGCGGTCGCGGGCCTCGCGGGGGCGCGCATCGTGCCCATCCCGCTCACGCCGCCGACGTTCGAGCCCGACCTCGAGCGCATCGAGCGCGCCTTCACGTCGCGCACGCGCATGGTGATCGTGAACTCGCCGCACAACCCGACGGGCATCGTCTTCGACGAGGACGTGCTGCGCGAGATCGTGCGCTGCGCCGAGCGCCGCGACGCCCTCATCGTCACCGACGAGGTGTACGAGCACCTCGTCTACGACGGACGGCACGTGCCCATCGCATCCATCGACGGCGCCCGCGATCGGCTCGTGTCGATCGGCTCCGGTGGCAAGACGTTCTCGACGACCGGCTGGAAGGTCGGCTGGCTCGTGTCGACGCCCGAGCGCGTCACGCAGATCGTCTCGGTGAAGCAGTACCTGACGTTCGTGAACGGCGCGCCGTTCCAGCCTGCGATCGCCGCAGGGCTGCGCATGGACGACGAGGCCTTCGACACCCTCGCGGCCACGTTCGCCCGCAAGCGCGACCTGCTCACCCGCGGGCTGCGCTCGGTCGGGTTCACGGTGCCGGATGCGCAGGCGGGCTACTTCGTGCTCGCCGCCGGCTCCGACCTCGGGTTCGCCGACGCCACCGACCTCGCCAGGCGCCTGCCGGAGCTCGCGGGCGTCGTCGGCGTGCCGCTCGCACCCTTCGCCCGCGCCTCCCGGCGCGACCTGCGGCCCTGGATGCGGTTCGCGTTCTGCAAGCGCGACGAGGTGCTGCGCGACGCGGTCGACCGGCTCGGCGCGCTGCGCGGGCTCGCGGAGGCGACGCCCGCCTGACGCGGCAGCTCGCGCTTCAGCCGCCGACGACGCGATGGCGGCGGTTCGCGAGCGACGGGTTGCGCTCGCGCACGCTCGCCGTGCGCGCGGGATCGATGGGCGCGAGCGCGATGCCCTCGGCCTCGCCGAGCTGTGCGAGCGCGACGCCCATGGGGTCGACGACGAGCGAGCGTCCCGCGCCGATCGGCGGCGCGTGGTCGGCCGCGACGACGTGGACGGTGCTCTCGATCGCACGCGCCGTGACGAGCGTGACCCAGTGGTGCTCCTTGAGCGGACCGCGCACCCACTCGGCCGGCACGACGAGCACGTCGGCGCCCGCATCCACGAGCAGGCGCGACTGCTCGGGGAACCGCACGTCGTAGCAGGTCTGGATGCCGATGCCGTGGCCGTCGACGTCGATCACGGGCCGCTGGGCGGGGTCGCCGGGCGTGAGCCAGTCGGACTCCCGCGCGCCGAACGCGTCGTAGAGGTGCACCTTGCGGTACGCGGCGAGCAGTCGCTCGCCGTCGACGGCGACGACGGTGTTCGCGACGCGCGTGCCGTGGTCGATGCGCTCGACCAGCCCGGCGACGACCACGGCACCTGCCGCGGCCGCAGCCTGCTGCAGCGTCGCCACGAACGGGCCGTCGAGCGGCTCGGCGACCGTCGGCGCGAGCGCGGCCATGTCGGCGGCGAACGCCTGCGAGTACTCCGGCAGCACGACGAGGCGCGCGCCGCGCTGCGCGGCAGCGGCCACGAGCCGCGTCACCGCCGCACGGTTCTCGGCGGGGTCGGCGCCCGGCGCCCACTGGACGGCGGCGGCGAGGAGGGTCGACGGCGTGGCCATGCGCCCCAGCCTATGCAGCGGCCTCGGGCCGCAGGCACGAGAGGATGAGCGCGAACCGAACGAAGGGAGCGACATGCTCGTCGCATTCTCGGTCGCGCCAGGGACGGCGGGACCCGACGGCTCCGTGCACGACGCCGTCGCGAAGGCCGTGCGCATCGTGCGCGAGTCGGGCCTGCCGAACCGGACCGACGCCATGTTCACGACCATCGAGGGCGAGTGGGACGAGGTCATGGCCGTCGTGAGGGCCGCGACCGACGCCATCCTCGAGATCTCGCCGCGCGCATCCCTGGTGCTGAAGGCCGACATCCGGCCAGGATGGTCCGGCGAGCTCGGCGGCAAGGTCGAGCGGCTCGAGCGGGCGCTCGAGGGTCCAGGGGCCGAGGAGGATCGATGAAGAGCGAGCTGTTCTCGCAGGCGTACCACGAGAAGCAGACCCAGGAGCGCTGGGTCAAGCAGTCCGAGCGGATGATGCGCGTCAACGTCACGGGCACCGACGTCATCGCCGCCAAGGGCTCGATGGTCGCCTACCAGGGGCAGATCCAGTTCCACCACGAGGGTGCCGGCTCGGTCGAGAAGTTCCTGAAGAAGGCGCTCACCGGCGAGGGCGCGCCGCTCATGCGCATGCAGGGCCAGGGCGAGGTCTTCCTCGCGCGCGACGCGCAGAACATCTTCACGGTCACGCTCGAGAACGAGGGGCTCACGGTCAACGGCGAGAGCCTCCTCGCCTTCGACCACTCGCTGCAGTGGGACATCAAGATGCTGCGCGGCGGCGGATTCATGGCCGGCGGCCTCTTCAACCTCGAGATCGGCGGCTTCGGCACCGTCGCGGTGACGTGCGACGGCGAGCCGCTGCTGCTCGACTGCTCGCAGCAGCCGACGTTCGTCGACCCGCAGGCCGCGGTGTGCTGGTCGGCGAACCTGCAGCCGCAGGTCGTGAACTCGATGAACATGCGCTCCCTGCTGCGCGGCGGCACCGGCGAGGCGTTCCAGCTCGCCTTCCACGGCCCCGGCTTCGTCGTCGTGCAGCCCTCCGAGGGGCGCCCGCAGACGACGGGCCAGAACGGCGGCGGCTCGAGCGGCGTGAGCCTGTTCGGCTAGCCGCGGCACCGCATCCGTCGGCCCGTCTCCCCCGCGCTCAGGCGCTGGGAGGCGGGCCGTCGAAGTACCGGTGCCAGTGCAGCGCGCAGCCGGGGTTGAACGGCGCTGCGCACGCCGGGCACGCGTCGGCGAGGCCGTAGGCGTCGATCGTCAGCAGGTGCCCGCAGACGCCGCACATCGCCCCGACCTCGGCGCGTGCATCCGCCGGCCACGTCGTCGCCGGGTGATCCGCTGCCTCCGCATGGCAGGCGTCGCACGGGTAGAACGCGTCGCAGCACGCGAAGCGGATGGCGACGACGTCGAGGGGCGACGACCAGTGGACGCAGCGGGTCTCGTCGTCGATCACGGGGCCGAGCACGGGAGGTCGGGACTGCTGCATCCGCTCCCCTCCGTCGGCCATCGTGCCAATGCAGAAGGCCCGCCATCAGGCGGGCCTTCTGCGTCACATGGTTGCGGGGACAGGATTTGAACCTGCGACCTCCGGGTTATGAGCCCGGCGAGCTACCGAACTGCTCCACCCCGCGGCACGAGATACGACTCTAGCACGGCTTCGAGCCCGTCTCGAACCACGGGGTGGATGCGTTCGCCTACGGCGTTGTGGCGGCATCCTCCGCCGGCAGCCCGGAGAGCTGCTCGATGAGCGAGTTCGCCTCGGTCACGGCCTGCTGCAGCCGCTCGTCGGCCTCTGCGGCCGCGACGAGGTCGTTGTCCGCGTAGGCCGCCTGCCGGTCGTCGAGCGCCGTCGCAGCCTCCTGCAGCGCCGCCTGGAGCTGCGCCTGGAGGTCGCCGCTGGCCTCGCCGCCGGTCCCGCCGGTGCTGCCATCGCCCTCGCCGTCGCCCTGGCCCGGCTCGACGGGATCGACGCCCGCGTCGGGGGCCACGGCACCCGAGTCGCCGCCGAACAGCGCGTCGAGCGCTGCGTCGAGGGTCTCCTCGAAGGCGATCTCGTTGCCGAAGGACACGAGCACGCGCTGGAGCACGGGATACGAGGTCGAGCCGGTCGACTGCAGGTAGACGGGCTGCACGTAGAGCATGCCGCCGCCGACGGGCAGCGTCAGCAGGTTGCCGTAGACCACCCGCGACTGCCCCTGCTGGAGGATGTTCAGCAGGTTGCCGACCGTGGCGTCGGTGTCGAAGTTGTTCTGCGCCTGGCCCGGGCCCGGGATCTGCTGATCCTCCGGGATGTTCTGCAGCGTGAGCTGCCCGTACGTGTCGGACACCTCGCCGTCGGTCGATCCCGCGTCGGAGTTGACGGACAGGTACCCGTAGAGCAGCTCGCGGTCGCTCGACGGCGGGATGAACGTCGTGTAGAGCGAGTACGCCGGCGCCTCCCCGTTGATGGCCATCGTCAGGTAGTACGGCGGCTGGTCGGTGTCGTTGCCGTCGGCGTTCGTCGGGTTCTCCGGCGTCGTCCAGACGTCGTTGCCGGAGTAGAACGCGCTCGCGTTCGTGACGTGGTACTCGCCGAGGATGGCGCGCTGCACCTTGAAGAGATCCGCCGGATAGCGCACGTGGGCGAGCAGGTCGCCCGACATCGCGCTCACGGGCTGCAGGGTGCCGGGGTAGATCTGCTGGTACGCCTGCAGGATGGGGTCCTCGGGGTCCCACGCGTACATGGTGACCGAGCCGTCGAACGCGTTGACGACGACCTTCACCGAGTTGCGGATGTAGTTGATCGTGTCGTTCGCCGTCACCGTCGGGTTCGGGTTCGACGAGTCCTGGATCGCCGCCGCGAGCGACGTCTGCGCCGAGTACGGATACTGCGACGACGTGGTGTAGCCGTCGACGATCCACACGAGCTCGCCGTCGACGACCGTGGGGTACGGGTCCTGGTCGAGCGTCAGGTACGGCGCGACCTGCTGCACGCGGTCGAGCGGGTTGCGGTTGTAGAGGATCTGCGAGTCGTCCGCGACGGCGTTCGAGAAGAGGATCTGCTCGGACTGGAACTTGATCGCGTAGACGAGGCGCGAGAGGAACCCGCCGACCTCCGGGCCGCCGTCGCCCTGGTACGGAGTGACGGTACCCGCGCCGATGTTGCCGTCGGCGCCGTCGGCGGGCGGCTCGGGCGCGTCGGGATCCTGCGACGCGTCGGGATCCGCGGAGGCGGAGGGATCCGTCGAGGCTGCGGGGTCCTCGCTGGCAGCCGGGTCGTCCGACGCGGTCGGGGCGTCCGACGCGGTCGCGTCGTCCGACGGGATGACCGCCGGCTCTGCCGACTCGTCCTCCTGCGTGCCGCCGCCGACGATCGAGTACTCGGGGCTGTTCTCGCCGAAGTAGATGCGCGGCTCGAAGTCGCCCAGCTGCCCCGTCTGCGGGATGCCCGACTGCAGGAAGACCGGCCGGCCGTCCGCCGCGCGCTGGTTGCCGTACGCACCCACGAGGCCGTAGCCGTAGGTGTAGACGATGTGCTGGTTGTACCAGTCCTGCTGCGCGAGGAACTCGGGGTTCAGCTCGCGCAGTGCCACGACGGCATCCTGCGTCTGCCCGTCGATCTGGTAGCGGTCGACGTCGAGCGACTCCTCGAACGCGTAGTACTGGCGGAGGCCCTGCAGCGCCGAGAACGCGACGCCCACGACCTCAGGGTCCTGCAGGCGGATGTTCGCCGTCGTCGCCTGGTCGGCCGCGAGCGCGCCCGCCTCGGGGTTCGTGGCGATGTCGACGTCGACCTCGGTCATGTCGTCGACGCCGTAGGCGGCGCGCGTCGCATCGATGCTCGCCTGGATGTACGGCTGCTCGAGCGTGCCGGCCGACGGGTCGACCTGGATGCGCTGGATGATCGCCGGGTAGCCGAAGCCGATGATGATCGAGGCGACCACGAGCAGCGCCGTGCCCACGATCGACAGGCGCCAGCGGCCGATGATCGCCGTGATGACGAAGAAGACCGCGACGAGCGCCGCGATCCCGGCGATGATCTGCATGCCGGGGATGCCGGCGTTGGCCTCGGTGAAGCCGGGGCCCGTGGAGACCTCGCCGCCGAGCGAGGACGACGTGAGCGTCTGATACTGGCTGAGCCACTGGCTCACCGCGAACGCCGCCATCCACAGCGCGACGATGACGCCGATCTGGATGCGGGCGCTGCGCGAGATGCGCAGCTCGCGACCCGTGACGCGAACGGCGCCGTAGAGGTACGCGGTCGCGATCGTCGCGAGCCCGCACGCGAAGAGCACGGCGAGCACGAACGAGACGATCTCCTGGTACAGGGGGAGCTCGAAGACGTAGAAGCCGGCGTCGAGGCCGAACTGCGCGTCGGTCTGACCGAACGGCTGGCGGTTGAGCCACAGCAGCGCCGTGTCCCAGCGCGACGCGGCCGCGAGGCCGGCGAACAGGCCGAAGACGGCGGGCACGACCCACATGGCGAGCCGGCGCAGCGGTGCGACGAGCTCCTGGTAGCGGTCGAGCTGGCTCGAGAGCTGCGCGTACATGGGGCGCGAGCGGAAGGCGACCTGCATCGCGATCGCGAGCGGCACGGCCATGCCGAGGAACCCGATGGCGAACATCGTCGCCATCGCGAGCCAGCGCACCTGCAGCACCTGCACGAAGCCGAGCTGGTCGAACCAGAGGACGTCGGCGTAGAAGCCGGAGAAGAGCATGAAGCCCACCACGATCGCCGCGACGACCGCGAGCGTGATGATGAGGGGCGAGCGGCGCAGGGCTGGCTGCGCAGGACGAGCGGTGTCGGACACGAGTCTCCAGGGTCGACGAGGGGTTCCCGCATCCTATCCGCGGAGCCTATGGCCCCCGTCGGCGCGTCCGCCGAGGGCGCAGCCCGCGCATCCGCGCCCCGCGTCAGCCGGCGGTGCAGGTGGGCAGCGCGTCGACGTCGCCGCCTGCCGCGACGGTCTCGATCGCCGTCATCGCGTCGTCGAGCGTGTCCACGGCGACGACCCGCAAGCCGTCCGGCACGTTGCCGACGACCTCGCCGCAGTTCTCGACGGGTGCGAGGAACCAGTCCGCGCCCGAGTCGAGGGCGCCGTGCATCTTCTGCTCGATGCCGCCGATCGGACCGACGTCGCCCGTCGCGGAGATCGTGCCCGTGCCCGCCCAGTCGACGCCGCCCGTGAGGGATCCCGGCGTGAGGCGGTCCACGATGCCGAGGGCGAACATCATGCCCGCGCTCGGCCCGCCGACGTTCGGCAGCTCGATGGAGACGTCGATGGGGAAGGTGAACGCGTTCTGCGGCACGATGCCCACGAGCCGCTGGCCCTGCTCCTCGATCGGCTCGATCGTCACGGTCAGCCGCTCGCCGTCGCGCTCGACGTCGAACGTCGAGGCGCCGTCGACCGCGGCGATCGCCTCGCGGATCGAGTACACGTCGTAGGCGGTCTCGCCGTTCACGGAGAGGATGCGGTCGCCCACCTCGAGCCGCCCCTCGGCGGGGCTGCCCGCGAGCACCTCCGCGATCGTCACCTCCGCGTCGATCTCGTACCCCTCGTGGAGGAGCGCCGCGGCGATCGCCGCGGCCTGCGACGACTGCATCTCGACGCGGCCGGCCTCGTTCGACTGCTCGATCGTCTCGTCCGGCGCGTACACGGCATCCATCGGCAGGATCTCGTCCGCGGGGTCGAGGAAGGCACCGGCGACCTCCACCCACGTCAGGGGCCGCTGCGGGTTCCCCGCGATGGAGACGGTGAGCAGCGTGAGCGAGCCCTCGGAGTCCGGATGGTCGAGGTCCGCGGGCACGGTGATGAGGGGGCCGGCATCGGTCTCCCCGAGCGTGTCGAACGTCGGGCCGGGCTGCTCGACGACGTACGGCGACGGCAGGAAGGCCATGCCCAGGAGCGCCCCGAGGGAGGCGAAGACCGCCGCCCAGCCGGCGATGGCCGAGCGATCGCGGCGTCGGGGGAACAGCATCCCGGCCTCCTGTTCGCCATCGGCGCAGGCTCGCGTGGCCGCGCTCGGCCCGCCCGGCGCGAGCCCGGCGCTAGCGTAGTGGCATGGCCGATCAGTCCCCCGACCAGGACCCGGATCGCGATCCGGAGGACGAGCTGCGCGACATGCTGCAGCAGTTCCTCGGCGGGCAGATCGATCCCCAGCAGCTCGGCGCGGCAGCCGGCATCCCCGCCGACCCCGCGCTGCTCCAGCAGCTCATGGCGCAGCTGCAGAGCGCGTTGCAGCGCACGGGCGACGGCATCGACTGGTCGGTCGCGCGCCAGCAGGCGCTGCAGGTCGTCAGCCGCGATCCCGGCTCGGTCTCGAGCGAGGAGCGCGAGGCCGTGCAGCAGGCGGCGCGCCTCGCAGCCACGTGGCTCGACGTCGTCACCGACATCGGCACCATCTCCGAGATCACCCTCCTGTCCCGCCAGCAGTGGGCGGAGGCGACGATGCCCGTCTGGCAGGAGATGAGCGAGCCCGTCGCCTCCTCCATCGCCGACGCGCTCACCGACGCGATGCGCCAGCAGGCGCCCGAGGAGGCGCAGGCGATGATCGCCGGCGCCGGCAGGCTCCTGCGCAACGTCGGCGGCACGCTCTTCGCCATGCAGCTCGGGCAGGTCGTCGGCCGCCTCGCGAGCGAGGTGCTCTCCGGCGGCGACGTGGGCTTCCCGCTGCTCGACGAGCAGGCGGCGATCCTGCCCGTCAACCTGCAGGGCCTGCCCGAGAGCCTCGAGATCCCCGCCGACCAGGTGCACATCTGGCTCGCGACGCGCGAGCTCGCGCACGCGCGGCTCTTCCACCATGCGAAGTGGCTGCGCCTCCATGTGCTGTCGCAGGTGCGCGAGTACGCCGAGGGCATCCGCATCGACGTCGAGCGGCTCGAGGAGCTCGCGAGCGAGCTCGACTTGTCGAACCTGCAGAACCCCGAGCAGCTGCGCGAGGCGCTCTCGTCGGGCTCGCTCATCCCGCCGAAGTCCGAGGAGCAGCTGCTGAGCCTCGCACGCCTCGAGACGACGATCGCGCTCGTCGAGGGATGGGTCGACGCCGTGACGACGGAGGCGACTGCGAGGCTTCCCCGCCGCGACGCGATCGCGGAGGCCGTGCGTCGCCGCCGCGCGACCGGCGGCCCGGCCGAGCGCGCCTTCGGCACGCTCGTCGGCCTCGAGATCCGCCCGCGCCGGCTGCGCGAGGCGTCGGCGTTCTGGCGACAGGTGACGGAGTCGGTCGGCGCCGAGCGGCGCGACGCGCTGTGGGCGCATCCCGACCTCCTGCCCACCTCGGAGGACGTCGACGACCCCTCGCGCCTCATCGCGAGCCTGCAGGGCGGCGCGCCCGAGCCGGACGACGTCGACCGCGCGCTCGAGGACCTGCTCGCCGACGACCGCGACGATCGCCCGCACGAGCGCGAGGACGGCACGGCCGACTGAGCGCTCCGGCGGCGGCTGTGGACAGCCGCGCGCCCGCGCCCGCCTGCCTGGGCATCCTCTCGGGCATGCTGCGCCTGGATCCCGCCCTCCCGATCATCTGGACGTCGCCGAGGAGCCTGCGGCTCGGCGCGCAACGCGCCGTCGTCACGCTCGACGACGTCGACGACGACGTCGCCGCGCTGCTGGACCGGATGCGGCGGGGCGTCGTGCCGACCGAGCCCGCGGTCGTGCTCGGCGACGAGCGCGCGGCGACGCTGCTCGCCGCCCTCGCCCCGGCGCTCGATCGGCACGAGCGACCGCGGCTGCGCATCGAGGTCCGAGGGCTCGGCGCGGTAGCCGCCACGGTGCGGCGGGTGCTCGAGGAGGACGGGCACCGCGTCGCGCAGCGCGGCGTCGACGTGTCTATCGCCGTCGCCGACTGGCGGCTGCCCGACCTCGAACGGCAGCGGCTGCTGCGGCGCGAGCGACCCCACCTGCCCGTGATCGTCGGCGATCAGCGCATCGTCATCGGGCCGTGGACGGTGCCGGGCGAGGGCGCGTGCCCGCGGTGCGCCGACCTCGCCGAGACGCAGGCCGCCGTGCCGCACGGGCTGCCGCCGATCGACGGCGTGCCGGCGGCCGCGGTCGCGCAGACCGTCGCCCACGTCGCGACGCTCGTGAACCTCCATGCGCTCGGCCGTGCGGAGCCGGGCTCGGGCGCGAGCGTGGCGCTCGACACTGGGGCGCTCAGCGCGCGGCGCTGGCGCCAGCACCCGTCCTGCGGGTGTCGAGCTCTGCCAGGAACCGCGACGGCGTCCGCGGCATCCGCCCCGACGCCGCGGCGTGCGAGAGGTGCAGCGTCGTCCGCGCGCGCGTGATGCCGACGTAGCACAGTCGCCGCTCCTCGTCGATCGCGTCGAGGCTCGTCGCGTACGAGATCGGCAGCAGCCCCTCCGAGAGCCCCACCATGTGCACGTGCTCCCACTCGAGGCCCTTCGCCGCGTGCAGCGTCGCGATCGTGACGGCCTCGACGCTCGGCTCGTGGTCGGTCGCGGCGCGACGGGCGAGCTCGGCGGCGAACCCCGCTGCCGTCGCCCCCTCCGGCGCCTCCTCGGCGAGGGTCACGAGCGCGTGGAGCGCATCCCAGCGCGCTCGCTCCTCGCCCTGGGTCGCGGGCGGCTCGTGACTGTATCCGAGCGGATGCACGACGTCGACGACGGCCTGGAACAGGGGGCGACCGTCGTCCGGGGTCTGCTGCAGCAGCAGCATCGCCTGCCGCACGGCCGGCAGCTCGAAGAAGCGCTGCGCGCCCGCGAGGCGCACCGAGAGACCGGCGTCGGCGAGCGCCTGCTCGATGCCCGCCGACTGCGCGTGGAAGCGCACGAGCACAGCGATGTCCGACGCCCGCGCGCCGCGCTCGACGAGCGTGCGGCACCGCTCGGCGACCGCGCGCGCCTCCGCCGAATCCGACGGATGCATCGTGACCTCGACCTCGGATCCCGACCGATCGGCGCGCAGGTGGATGGCGTCGCGGCCGCGCATGAGGCGGTTCGCCGCGTCGACGATCTGCGTCGTCGAGCGATGGGAGTGCTCGAGCCGCACCACGGTGGCCTCGGGGTGACGACCGACGAACTCGGGGAGGCTGCGCGCATTCGCGCCGGCGAAGGCGAAGATCGTCTGGCTCGGGTCGCCGACGACGCACACCTCCTCGCGGTCGCCGAGCCACGCGTCGAGCAGGCGCTGCTGCAGCGGCGAGACGTCCTGGTACTCGTCGACCGTGAGGTGGCGGTACTGCCCGCGCACGGTGTCCGCCGCGATCGGCTCGCGCTCGAGCATGCCCGTGGTGGCGAGGATGACGTCCTCGAAGTCGATCTGGCGGCGATCGTCCTTCAGCCGCTCGTAGGTCTCGTGGAGCTCGACCATCGTCGACACCGACATGTCGCCGGGCAGCGCGCGACCGTGCGCGCCCGCCGCGTACTGCTCGATCGTCAGGGCGCGCGCCTTGCGCCACTCGACCTCCGCGGCGAGGTCGCGCAGCTGCGCCGTGTCGACCTTGAGCCGCAGCTGCAGCGCGGCGTCGGCGATCGTGCGGGCCTTCGTCGGCAGCACCTCCGGCATCCGCCCGCCCGCGAGGCGGGGCCAGAAGTGCGCGAGCTGCGCGAGCGCGGCGGAGTGGAAGGTGCGCGCCTGCACCTCGGCGCCGAGCGCGCGCAGCCGGGTGCGCATCTCCCCCGCCGCCTTCGTCGTGAACGTGACGGCGAGCACGCGGCGCGGGTCGTAGACGCCCACGGCGACGCCGTACGCGATGCGGTGCGTGATGGCGCGCGTCTTGCCCGTGCCCGCACCCGCGAGCACACACACCGGACCCTGCACGGCGAGGGCCACCTCGCGCTGCTGCTCGTCGAGGCGCTCCAGGATCTGCTCGGGCGTCACCGATCCAGCCAGCGCTGGATGAGGTAGGAGGCGATCGAGGCGCTGCCGGGCAGCCCCACGACGCCCGCCCGCACCTCGTCGCGCGTGAGCCAGCGCACCTCGACGATCTCCTCGCCGTCGGGCCGCGCGGCCTCCGGGTCGAGCGCGACCGCCTCGAAGCCGATCATGATGCTGCGCGGGAAGGGCCAGGGCTGGCTCGCGACGTAGCGCGGGTGCTCGACCGTGACGCCCGATTCCTCCGCGACCTCCCGCACGACCGTCGCCTCGAACGACTCGCCGAGGTCGACGAAGCCCGCGAAGAGCGAGAAGCGGTCGGTCCAGGCGGCGTTGCGGCCGAGCAGGATGCGCTCGTCCGACGCGTCGGTGACGAGGACGATGACGGCGGGGTCCATGCGCGGGAAGTGCTGCGCGCCCGCCCCGTCGACGCCCACCCAGCCGCCTTGCACGAACGACACCGGCGAGCCGTCGACGCCCGAGTACGCGGTCTGCGCCTGCCACCTGGCCAGCGCGACCGCCTGCGTGAGGATGCCGGCATCCTCGTCGTCGAGCTCCGCGCCGATCTCGCGCAGGCTGCGCCACGCGCCGAGCTCCTGCCCGTCGCCCGCGCCGTCGACGATCCCGCCGTCGACGGTGGCCGCGAGCACGACGGCGCCCTGCTCCTGCTCGAGGTGCCCGGCCGAGCGACCGAGCCACGACAGGCGAGCGCCGTAGGGCACGCGATCGACGGGCACCCGCACGATCGCGCCGTCGGCGACGAGCGTGCGATCGCCGTCCACGAGCACGACGCGCGTGGACGGATCCGCGAGCGCCGCCTCGAGCGACCCTTCCCGCATGCGGGAGGCGTGGTCCCGGTCGAGCGAGGCTCGAGAGAGCGGCGGGATCGCGGGCGAGTCGGTCACGGACGTCCTTCCCGTCGCAGCGCGTGGCGGCGCGGGGTCGGCCGATGCCCGCCGTACCCTCGCATCATGGCTGCGAACCCGTTCACTCTAGCCGCGCTGGCGACGTCCGCCGTGCCCGGCATCGAGGTCGTGGGAGCCGTCGACGACGGCTCGGACGAGGACCTCGAGGCGGTCGCCGCGCGCGTCGCCGACGGCCGCGTCGTGCGGGTCGTCGTGCCGCGCACGCCCGAGGCGCTGCGGCGCCTGCGCGACCAGGCGGTCACGCTCTCGGTCTTCTCGCGCGCCGTGCGCGACCGCCTCCCGTTCGAGGTGCCCGAGACGCTCGGCACCGCACCGCTGCAGCGCACCGCGGTCGTCGTCTCGACCCGGCTCGGCGGTGCGACGATGCGGCTGGCCGACGTCTCCCCCGCCCACCTGGGCATCGCCGCCTCGATCGGCGAGGCCATCGCGGCGCTCCACGACCTGCCCACGAGCGTCGTCGTCGACGCGGGGCTGCCGCACCGCACGACCGCCGAGATCCGCGACGCGCTCGTCGCCGTCTTCGACCGCGGGGCCGAGACCGGTCGGGTGCCGGCGGCGCTGCTCGCGCGCTGGGAGACCGCGCTCGACGACGCCGCGCTGTGGCAGTTCCAGCCGCGCGTCGTGCACGGCGACCTGCAGGCGCCCGCCTTCCGACGCGAGCACTCCACGATCACCGGCATCGACGGCTGGCACGCCCTCGGGCTCGGGGATCCCGCGATCGACCTCGCGTGGCTGCTCGGCAGCGAGCACGGCTCGTCGGTCGACGAGGCGTTCGTCGCCTACGCGGGCATCCGCGGCGCCGACCGCCACCTGCGTCGACGCGCCATGCTGCACGCCGAGCTCGACGTGGCCCGCTGGCTGCTGCACGGCGTCGACGCCGGCGACGCGGCGATCGTCGCCGACGCCGAGGGGATGCTCGCACGGCTCGCCGAGCGGGTCGCGGACGACGACGCCACGACGGCGCTGCAGCCCGAGCGCCTCCACACGATGGACCTCGCCGACGTGCAGCACATGCTCGACGAGCGCGGCACGTCGACCCCGCGCGACGACGCTCACCGACGTTCGCAGGCGCGCGAGCAGGAGACGGTCGAGCTCGACGGCGTCGACGCGGCCCGCTCGCCCCGCTAGGCGCCGTCCGTCGCGGCACCGTCCCGCGTCAGCACGCCGCGTGCGCGCTCCCACGCGTCGCGGAGCTCGTCGAGGCTCAGCACGTGCTCGGGCCGCACGACCTCGTCGTGCTCGACGAAGTACAGCTCCGCGCGCACGCTCTCGGGGTCGACGCCGGCATGGAGCGCGTACGCGGCGCGGTAGAGCGCGAGCTGCAGGCCGCGCTCGGCGACGTCGGCGCGCGACCTCGGCAAAGCGCCGGTCTTCCAGTCGACGAGCACGAGCTCGTCGCCGTCGCGCAGCACGGCGTCGATGCGGCATACCACCGAGGTCGAGCCGAGCGGCAGGTGCACCTCGAGCTCCGTCGCCACGTGCTCCATGCGGGCGTAGGGCGAGGCGAGGAACGTCCGCCGGAGTCGCTCGAGCCGCTCGACGTCGACCGCGACGAGGTCGCCGCCGAGCTCGCGCTCGTCGAGATCGCCATCGACGAGGTCGGCGAGGCCCGTGGTGCCGCGCCGCTCCACCCACTGGTGGAAGAGCGTGCCGAGCCGCGTGGCGCGGAAGGGCCGGCGCGGCATGGGCCGCACGCGCGCGAGCGCCTGCCCTGCGGGGTCTGCGAGCCAGTCCTTCGCGGTCGACGCCGAGATCCGGCTCGGCGCGACCGCGCGCGCGGGAGCGTCGCGCTCGGCGAGCAGCAGCGCGATCTCGTCGTCGAAGCGCGTCGCGGCGCTCGGGTCGGCGGCCCGCACGGCGTCCGCCGCCTGCGCGACGGCGCTGCGGCGGGCGCCGAGGGGATCGGGCGGCCACACGACCTGCTCCGCCTCGAGCACCGTCGGATTCTCGGGCTGCGCCGGCGCGTCCGGCAGCGCGACGCCGAGCACGGCGGCGCCGTCGCGCAGGAAGCGGGAGGGCTTCGCGACACGCTTGTTGCGTCCGATCCACCACGCACCCGACATCCACAGCGATGCCCTCGAACGCGTCACCGCGACGTACGCCAGGCGCCGCTCCTCAGCGTGGAACTGATCGGCGAGGCCGTCGACGTAGGCGGCGCGCTGGATGCCGTACTCGCGAAGGTCCGCGACGCCGCGCGGGTCGAAGGTCGGCAGCTCCGCGGCGTCGCCGCGCAGCGCGTACGGCACGGCGCCCACCGCGAGCCAGCCGCGCGCATCCTGCCGCTGCATCGGCAGCGTGCCCTCGGTGAGCGAGGGCACGGCGACGAGGTCCCACTCGAGGCCCTTCGAGGCGTGGATGGTGAGCAGCTGCACGACGCCGGGCTCGGGCTCGGGCGCGGGCGCGTCGAGCGTGTCGTCGCGCGCAGCGCGCTCGAGCCAGCCCACGAGCGACTCGAGCGTCGCCGACGGATCGGTGAGCGAGAACTGCTGCACCTCGGCGACGAACGCGTCGAGTGCGCGGCGCGGCGCCCGTGCGGGGTTCGCGAGCACCTCGACGTCGAGCCGCAGCTGGCGCTCGACGAGCCGGACGAGCTCGGGCAGCGGCAGGGCGCGCTGCCCGCGGAGCCTGCGGAAGGTGCGCGCCGCGTCGCGCAGCCGCTCCGCCCCCGCGGGCGAGAGCGCCGACCACACCGGCGCGTCGGCGCCGACGTCGAGCAGGTCGTCGAGCGCGTCGACGAGCGATGCGGCCGCGTCGTCGTCGGTCGACGCGCGATCCGCCGCGCGGGCGCGCTCGGGGACGTAGCGGGTCGCGACGCTGCGGGCGTGGTCGCGCAGCGCCGCGAGGTCGCGCGGTCCGACGCGCCAGTGCGCCCCGGCGAGCAGGCGCAGCAGGTGGCCGCCGGCGCGCGGGTCCGCGAGCACGGACAGCGCGGCGCGCATGTCGACGATCTCGGGCTCGGCGAGGAGCCCGCCGGTGCCGACGACGTGGCAGGGGATGCCGCGCCGCGTGAGCGCGTCGGCGAACGTCCACATGCGTCCCCGCACGCGCAGGAGCACGGCCGCGGTGGTCGGCGCCCGACCCGCGCCCCGCTCGGCGAACCAGGTCGCGAGCGCCTCCGCCTCGTCGGCCTGCGTCTCGAAGAGCTCGAGCGCGACCTCGCCCGCCGCGGCGCCGGGTCGGGCCTCGAGGCGCTCGACCCCGTGCGCGGGCAGCGGCGCCGCGATGCGGTTCGCGACGTCGAGCACGCCGGCGGCGTTGCGCCAGCTCGTCGACAGGGCGAATCGCGCCGAGCCGCCGAAGTCCTCGTGGAAGCGTGCGAGCGTGCCTGCGCTCGCGCCGCGCCAGCCGTAGATCGACTGGTTCGGATCGCCGACCGCCATGACGGGATCGCCGCGGAACAGCGTCGTGAGGAGGCGCACCTGGGACACGGACGTGTCCTGGTACTCGTCGAGCAGCACGACGCCGTGCCGCGCGCGGACCTCGTCGACGAGCCGCGGCGCCGCCTCGAGCGCCTGCAGCGCGAGGCGCACCTGGTCGCTGAACTCGATGACCCCGAGCTCGCGCTTGCGCGCGTCGTAGGCGCGGGCGAGGGCGGCGAGCGGCTCGAGCGCACGCATCGCCAGCACGTCCTTGTCGCGCTCCCGACCGATGCCGACCTGCCCTCGTCCGACCTCGAGCGCCGCGATGCGCTCGAACGCGTCGGCGAAGCCGTCGAGCACGCTGGGATCGAGCGCGTTGTCGCCGAGCTCGGATGCGAGGCGGCGCAGCCCGTCGACGACCACGTCGCTCGAGCGCAGCGCCGCGAGCCGCAGGTCGTCGCTCGCGAGCGCGACGTCGCGCGCGAGCAGCCACGCCGCGATGTCGCCGAGCAGGTCGGCGTCGGGGTCGCGGCCGAGCACGAGCGCGTGCTCGCGGTAGAGCTGGCTCGCGAAGGCGTTGTACGTCGAGACGGTGGGCTCGGCGACCGCCGCGGCCGCGTCGACGAGTCCGGCGCGCACGAGCTGCTGGATGCGCTCGATGAGCCGTGCGCGCAGCTCGCTGGCCGCCTTGCGGGTGAACGTGAGCCCCAGGATGCGCTCCGGCTCCACGAGCCCGTTCGCGAGCAGCCACAGCACGCGCATCGACATCGTCTCGGTCTTGCCCGAGCCCGCGCCCGCGACGACGAGCGCCGGCTCGAGGGGTGCGGTGATGACGGCGGCCTGCTCGTCGGTGGGGATGCGCGGCGGCCCCTCGGCGCCCGAGGCGGCGTGCAGGCGCTCGGCGATCTCGGCGGGTCCGATCGTCGCCGACGCGGGATCAGGGTCGATCGTCGTCACTGCGTCACCTGCCGTCGCACGTGGATCTCGCACTGCCCGTGCGCGAACTCGTTCAGGCAGTGCTCGAGGGGCAGCGCCGTGAACGTCGCGGCCGCCATCCGCGCGGCGACGTCGACGACGCGCTCCTCGAACGCCCCGAGCTCGTCGGGGGCGAGCGCCTCCTGATCGCCGATGGGCTTCGGGTCGCGCGGGTAGAGCAGTCGGGCCCCGGCGGACGTCGTGCCCGCCGGCACGCTCGCGATTGCGCCGCGGGCGGCCGCGAGCTGGTAGGCGCGCAGCTGCGCATGCTCGGCGATCGCCGGGCCGCTCGGCTTCGCCCTCCCCGTCTTGAGGTCGACGATGCGCACCTCGCCGCCTCGACGCTCGATCCAGTCGATGGAGCCCGACAGCACGACGTCGCCGATCTGCAGCTCGAACCTGCGCTCGTGGTCGCCGACGTCGATGCGCCAGCCGAGGGCGCGCTCGGTGCGCACGTAGTCGGCGATCGCGCCGACGATCTGCTCGACGATCGCGCGCTCGCGCGCGGACTCCCACGGCGACCGGAAGGCGAGCTCGGCCCAACGCTCCTCGACGGCGGCGAGCAGCGCTGCCGGGTCGGCGGCGTCGGCATGCTCGACCGCGGCGTGCACGATCGTGCCGATCGCCTGCGGCGTCGCCGACCCCGTCGGCGCCAGCCGCCCGACCGCCCAGTCGACCGGGCACGCCTCGAAGCCCTCGAGCGCGGAGGGCGACACGCGCACGGGCTCGCCCTCGTCGACGAGCGGGGCGTCGCTCGTGGCCGCGGCGAGACCCGCCCACTGCTCGGGCGCGGCGCCGGGCACGCCCTCGGCGGCCAGCCGCGCGAGCGCCGTCGCGGCCTCGGCGCGCACGCCCGTCGACGTCTGCTCGTCGACGAGCAGCCGGCGCAGCGTGCCGACGAGCTCGCGCAGCGTGCGACCGCGCGCATCCGACTCCTCCGGCGCGTCGGGCAGCAGCGCGAGCCACCGCGCGGGGCGCTCCTCCTCCGTGTCGATGGCGACGACGTGCACGGCGGCGCGTGCCCGTGCGATCGCGTGGACGAGCATGCGCAGCTCGTCGTCGGCGACGTCGGTGACGGTCGTGACGCCACCGACCGCGTGCGCGCCGAGCAGCTGCGCGCCGAGCAGGGAGCCCCGCGGGCGCAGGTTCGGCCACGCGCCCTCCTGCACCCCGGCGACGACGACGGTGTCGAGCTCGACCGAGACGAGCTGCGAGGGCGTGCCGATGCGCACGGAGTCGGCCACCTGCCGCCCGGCGAGCGAGTCGAGCTCGAGCGCCGCCGAGCGCCACGAGCGCACGAACTCGTCGGCGCGCACGTCGGGGTGCCGCTCGGCGTGCCGGGCGGCGTGGTCGAGCAGCGCGACGACGGCGTCGAGCCGGCGATGCGCCCAGGCCGCGTCGGCGCCGCCCGCGAGCGCGGCGTCGCGCCAGGCGTCGGCGACGCCCGCGCCGTCCCACAGCCGCCACAGCAGCTCGACGGCGGTGTCGGGGTCGTCGCCCTGCGCGCGCGTCGCCGCGTGCCGCAGCCGCGAGGCGACGTCGCGGGCGATGCGCGCCTCGGGTCCGCCGACGCCGTCGAGCGCGGTCTCGTCGGCGAGCGCCTCGGCGAGCAGCTCGTCGCCCGATCCCGGTGGCCGCTCCGCGGCGATCGCCCGGTGACGCACGGCGCGGCGCAGCCGCCGCAGACCCACGCCGTCGAGCCCGACGAGCGGCGAGGAGAGGATGCGGCGCGACGACTCGGGGCCGATGGGCTCGACGCCCGTGACGACGGCGAGCATCGCGACGAGGTCGTCGGCGACGCTCGAGGCGCGCACCGCCGACCCGCCCTCGCGCAGCGTCGGCACCTCGAGGTCGGCGAGCGCGCGCTCGAGCTCGGCGGCGAGCCTGCCCGATCGCGTCACGACCGCCATCTCGCCCCACGCGACGCCGTCGACGAGGTGCCTGCGACGCAAGATGCGCGCGACGCGGCGGGCCTGCTCGACGGCGCCGTCGACGCGGTGCACGGCGATCGCTCCCTCGCCGCCCGCCGCCTCGGCGGCGCGGTGCGTGCCGCCGAGCGCCGTGCCGATGCGCGCCGAGAGGTCGCCGATCGCCGCGCGCAGCGCGGGTCCGTGCCGATGGTCGATCGCGAGGTCGATCCTCGTGACGAACCCGAGCCGCGCGCCCAGCCCGCCGACGATCGACGGATCGGCACCGCGGAACATGTCGGTCGCCGTGTCGGGGTCGCCGAACGCGACGACGGCGGTGCCCGTCGCGTGCAGCGCCGCGACGAGACGCGCCGCGCCCTCCGTGAGCTCCTGGGCGTCGTCGACGACGAGCAGCCGCAGTCGTCGACCGCCGCGCTCGACGATGGCCGCGGCGCGTGCGAGGAGGCTCGCGGCGTCGACGGCGCCGACGCCGTCGCGATGCGCGAGCGCGAGCACCTGGTCGAGCTCGTGCTGGATGGCGCCGGCCGCCGCCCACTCCGGCCGATCCTGCTCGCGCGCGAGCGCCTCGAGCGCCGCGCGATCCAGACCCTGCTCGCGCGCCCGCGCCAGCACGTCGCGCAGCTCCGTGCGGAATCCCTGCTGCTCGCGCACCTCGGGGCCGAGGTGCTGCGGCCACGCAGGCCCAGCCTCCATCGCGACGTGGCCGGCGAGGAGGTCGGCGAGCATGCCGTCCTGCTCGGCGCCCGAGAGCAGCTGCGGGCGCTCGACGCCGTCCGCGAGCGCCTGCTCCCCCAGCAGCGCGTACGCGAAGGACGCCGCCGTGCGCGCGAGCGGACCGGGCGTCACGACGTCGACGCGCGCCGCGAGCCGATCGCGCAGCCGCGTGGCCGCGGCTCGCGACCCGGCGAGCACGAGCACGTCGCCGCCCGCCCAGCCCGGCCGCGCGAGCCGATCGGCCACGAGCTCGACGATCGTCGTCGTCTTGCCAGCGCCGGCGACGCCGAGCACCGTCGCGCTCGCATCCTCGGGCAGGTCGAGGACGGCGCGCTGGGAGGCGTCGAGGATCGTGGGCACCCCTCGACCGTAGGGTGCTCCGCCGACACCGCGGCGCACCCCGGCCGCTGTCGGCGAACGCGCACGATGGCCCGGAGCCGATCCCATATCCTTGCGGCATGGACATCCGCATCGGCATCAAGGACACCGCCCGCGAGATCGCGTTCGACTCGGCGCAGTCGCCTGCCGAGGTCGAGTCCGCGGTCACGTCGGCGCTCGACGGCGGACTCCTCTCCCTCGACGACGCCAAGGGGCGTCGATACCTCGTGCCGAGCGCGCAGATCGCCTACGTCGAGATCGGCTCGGAGTCGACGCGCCGCGTGGGATTCGTGGCCTGGTGGAGCTCATCTGGATGCCGGTGCTCGGGGCCGCGATCGGAGCGATCCTGCGCTACGTCATCCCGGGCCGCGACACGCACGGCCTGCTCCTGCTGCCCGGCCTCGGCGCCGCGACGACCGCGACGGCGTGGGTCGTCATGGTCGTCACCGGCTGGAGCCTCGACGACCCGTGGATCTGGACGCTCGCGCTCGTCGCACCCGCCGTCGTCTGCACGATCGCGGCGCTCGTCCTCGCCCGCGTGCGGCCCGCACGCGACGCGCAGCGCCTGCAGCAGCTGCTGTCGGCGCGCTGACGCGCTGCGGCCCGTCTCGTCGGGGGCGGCGCGACTAGGCCGTGAGGCCGAGCGCATCCATGCGTCGCGTGTGCGACGCGACGATGTCGTTGAACGCCGGCTCGAGCCGCTGCGACGGCGCGGGCGACGCGTCCTCGGGGCCGTGCACCGCCAGGTACATCTGCAGCAGCGTGTCGCCGACGAGGCGTCGACCCCATAGCGCCATGCGCGCCGCCAGGCGCGGGTTCTGCGCGATGGCGCGCTGCAGCTCGCGCGCGAGGAGCGGCTGCCCCGTCTCGCGCGTCAGCACCCGCAGCACCGCGTCGCGGTCGTCGTCGGGCAGGCCCGCGCCGTACGCGACGAAGAAGTCCGACAGCAGGCCCGTCGTCACGTGCAGCGAGAGCACCTGCTCGTACCAGTCGGCGCCCGCGACCTCCTTCGCGAAGCGCTCGCTCGAGGCGAAGAACGGCTCCATGGCGGTCAGCGGCTCGACGTCGCGCGGCAGCAGCAGCACGAGGTCGCGGTAGCGGGTGGACACGATGCGCAGCGCCTCGACGAGGTTCGCCTTCGCGGCGAGCGTGGGCGCCTCGGCCACCGCCTGCCCCGCCTGCTGCAGCACGACGAGCTGCAGCGCGAGCAGCTGGCCGAGGTACTGCTCGAGGCTCGGCTCGAGGTCCTGCAGCAGCACGCGATCGCCCTCGGGCACCACCTTGCGGGGTCGCAGCAGCGACCTCGTCACCTCGCGCGGCGTGCGATCGAACCATCGGACCACGGCGACGAGCCTAGCCATCCGCGAGAGCGCCAGCGGGCATCGGGATGCGCCGCCGGTAGACTCGCTCGCGACACACGCACTCCAGAGACGGACCAGACTTGACGTTCGCAGAACTGAACATCGATGCCGACATGGTCGAGGCCCTCGCCTCCCACGGCATCCACGACCCCTTCCCGATCCAGCAGCAGACGATCCCGCTCGGTCTCTCGGGTCAGGACATCATCGGCCAGGCCAAGACCGGCACCGGCAAGACCTTCGCGTTCGGGCTCCCCGTCGCGCAGCGGCTCGGCGCCGACCCGGGCCCCGGCGTGAAGGCGCTCATCGTCGTGCCGACGCGCGAGCTCGCCGTGCAGGTGACCGAGGACATGGTCCTCATCACCGGCAACCGACCCACGCAGATCGCGTCGATCTACGGCGGCAAGGCGTACGAGGGCCAGGTGGAGCAGCTGAAGGCGGGCGCGCAGATCGTCGTCGGCACGCCCGGTCGCCTGCTCGACCTCGCCAACCAGCGCATCCTCGACCTGTCGAAGGTCCAGGAGATCGTGCTCGACGAGGCCGACAAGATGCTCGACCTGGGCTTCCTGCCCGACATCGAGCGCATCTTCTCGCTCGTGCCGCCCGTGCGGCACACGATGCTGTTCTCCGCCACGATGCCCGGCCCGATCGTGGCGCTCGCGCGCCGCTTCATGTCGCGCCCCATCCACATCCGTGCGACCGATCCGGACGACACGATCGCGCAGGCGAACATCCGCCACCTCGTCTACCGGGCGCACGCGCTCGACAAGGACGAGGTCATCGGCCGCATCCTGCAGGCCGAGGGCCGCGGCAAGACCGTCGTCTTCACGCGCACGAAGCGCGCGGCGTCGCGCCTATGCGAGGAGCTCATCGACCGCGGCTTCGAGGCGGCTGCCGTGCACGGCGACATGAGCCAGGAGGCGCGCGAGCGCGCCATGGCGGCCTTCAAGGCTGGCAAGAAGGACGTGCTCATCGCGACCGACGTCGCCGCGCGCGGCATCGACGTCGACGATGTGACGCACGTCATCAACCACACGATCCCGGACGACGAGAAGACGTACCTGCACCGCGTCGGCCGCACGGGTCGCGCGGGCCGCACCGGCATCGCCGTGACGTTCGTCGACTGGGAGGACCTGCACAAGTGGGTCTTCATCGATCGCGCGCTCGAGCTCGGCATCCCCGAGCCGGCCGAGACGTACTCGTCGTCGCCCCACCTCTTCGAGGACCTCGCGATCCCCGCCGGCTCGAAGGGTCGCCTGCGCGCGACGCCGCCGGACCGCGTCGCCAAGCGCGAGCTCGAGCGGGAGCGCGACCGCGCCGCCCGCGACGGGGGCCGCGGACGCGGCGGCTCGAGCCGCGGCGGGCGCGGCGGGCAGCGTCGCGACCAGTCGGCGCGCGCCGAGGCGCCCGCGCGCGAGGCGCAGCCCGCCGAGGGTCGCGGCACGCACGACGGCGGCGGTGCGGAGCACCACGACGGCAACGCGGCGCCGGCGCGTCGCAGGCGTCGTCGTCGCCGCTCCGGCGGCGGCGCAGGCGCGCCCGCCGCGCCCCAGGCCTGAGGCCACGATCCCGCGCTCGGCCCCTCGACCATCCGGTCGAGGGGCCGACGTCGTGGTGCGCCGCAGCGCCCGCGAGCGCCTCAGGCGACGGACGCGCGGTACGGGTCGATCGCGATCGTGACGCCGGCCGCCTCGAGCCGGTCGATGAGCTCGTCCGAGCCCCGCGGCGTCGACTTCGCGAGCTGCGTCTCCGCATCCGTGATCGGCACGACGGCCAGGTACGAGACGCGACCCAGCGGCGTGCGGGCGGTCATGATCTCCGCGGGCAGGCCGAGCGGCGGCGCCACGAGCGCGGTCGAGAACGGCACGTCGTCGTGGAATCGGGCGCCGCTGGGGATCGTGTGACCCCACGACACCCATGTGCTGCTGCGGCGCGGGTAGCGGGCGAGACCCTTGAGCAGCCGGATGGGCCAGTAGGCCGCATCGTCGCGCAGCGCACCCTCGACGTCGGCGACGCCGTTCACGAGCCCCGGCCAGTCGGCGGGCACGCCGAGCAGCAGCTCCTGGTGCGCGCGATCGGCGAGCTCGGAGGGGACGAACATCGGCAGATGCGACATCCCGACCGTCGCGAGGGTCACGAACGGCCGACCGGCGGCGGGCGGGAAGACCGCGAGGTCGATGCGCAGCTCGTCGGGGATGCGCTCGGCGAGCACCGTCGACGGCTCCCCCAGGTGCGCCGCGAGGTGCTGCATGAGGGACTGCGCGTGCAGGTCTCCAGCTCTCAGGTCGTCCATGGGCGGATGCGGTCCTCTCGCTCGTCGACGGCACGTGCCGATCGCCAGGCTATCGGCGCACGGCCGCCGTGCCGACGGCGGGCGCGTCAGCGCGGGCGGGTGGGCTCGGCGCCGGTCGCGGCCTCGACGATCGCGTCGAGCGCCTCGGCGCTCGTCGTGTGCTCGCCGAACGCGTTGGGCTTGCCGCGGCCGTGCCAGTCGCTCGAGCCGGTCGTGATGAGGCCGTGGATGCGCGCCTGCTCGCGCAGCCACGCGCGCGCCTCGGGCGGGTTGTCGCGGTGCTCGACCTCGAGGCCCAGGAGGCCCGCGTCGACGAGCTCGGCGATGACGCGCTCGTCCATGGTCGCCTGGCCGCGGGCGGCGGGATGCGCGATGACGGGCACGCCGCCGGCGGCACGGATGATGCGCACGGCCTGCGACGGCGCCGGCGCCCGGTGCGGCTGGTAGTAGCCGCCGCGCCAGTGGAGGATGCCGTCGAACGCAGCGGAGCGGTCGGGCACGATCCCGAGCGTCACGAGCGCGTCGGCGATGTGCGGCCGTCCGATCGTCGCGCCCGGCGCCGCGTGGTCCTGCACGTCCTGCCACGTGAGCGGATGGTCGGCCCCGATGCGCTCGACCATGCGTCGGGCGCGCTCGACGCGCTCGACGCGGATGCGCTCGCGCTCCGCGAGGAACGCGGGTGCCGCGGGGTCGAGGAGGTAGCCGAGGACGTGGACGCTCGCCCACTGCTGCTGCGCGGAGAACTCGACGCCGGGCACGAGCCCCATGCCGAGCTCGCGCGCCGTCGCCGCCGCTTCCTCCCACCCCGACGTCGTGTCGTGGTCGGTGATCGCGACGGTGTCGATGCCCGCGGCGTGCGCCTGCAGCACGAGCTCGCGCGGCGACTCGGTGCCGTCGGACTCGGTCGAGTGCGCGTGCAGGTCGATGCGACCCCACGGCGTGCCCGAGCCGGGCGTGCTGGAGGGGGTCATCCCTCCATCGTAGGAGCCGCACGATCTACAGGTGCGCCGCCTACCCTGGACGGATGAAGGTGCTCGGCTGGCTGCTCGGCATCGCGGTCGCCGCCGCGCTGCTCGTCGCCGCGTGGCCGCAGACGTTCGGCCTCGAGCAGGCGCCGATCGTCGCGCAGGTCGTGTCGCTGCGGATGGGCGTCGTGGCGATCGCGGCGGGTCTGACGGTGCTCTTCCTGCTGCTCATGACGGCGAGGCGCATCCGCCGGTTCGCGGGCGCCGTCGTCGTGATGCTGCTCGTCTTCATGGTCGCGTCGTCGGGCATCCACCTGAGCCGCGGCGTCGACGACGCGCCGGTGCAGGCCGCCGAGGGCGACCTCGTCGTCGTGACGTGGAACACGCTCGGCGACGCGCCGGGCGCGGACGAGATCGCGGGCCTGCTGCGCGACACGGGCGCCGACGTGGCGATGCTGCCGGAGACGACGATCGAGACGGGCACGCGCGTGGCCGAGATCCTCGGCGCGGAGGGCAATCCGTTCTGGGCGATCACGACCGACTTCGCGAACTCCGAGTACGGGGCGCTCAACACGACGCTGCTGGTGTCGGCCGCGCTCGGCTCGTACACGGCGCAGCCGTCGGTCGACGTCGGGCAGACGAACACGCTGCCGACCGTCGTCGCCACGCCTGACGACGGCTCGGGTCCCGTGCTGGTGGCGACGCATCCCGTGGCGCCGATCCCGCAGCAGATGCGCAACTGGCGCGACGATCTCGCCTACGTCGCGAGCCTCTGCGCGCAGGGACGTTCGATCATCGTCGGCGGCGACTTCAACTCGACGCTCGACCACTGGACGTCGCTCGGCGTCGGCAGCGGCGACATCGGCACGTGCGTGGACGCTGCCGGCGCGACGGGTGCGGGCGCGATCGGCACGTGGCCGACGTGGGCGCCCGCGTGGCTCGGCGCGCAGATCGACCACGTCGTCGCCTCGGCGGACTGGCGCCCGATCGCCGCGCAGGTGCTCACGGGCTACGACGACCTCGGCACCGACCACCGCCCCGTGGTGGCGGTGCTGCGCCAGGGCTAGCGGGCAGTCCCGCGGGCGCTTCGGTGAACGCTCGCTCCCCCGTTCGCCCGAGGTGCGAGCGCAGCAGACGTCCTCGCTTCTGTGGCGCGAGCGCAGCACCTGTTCCCGCTCCCTGAGGGCGGTCATGGAGAGCTCCGAGGTGCGGTCGTGGAGACCCGCGTGCAAGCAGCATCCTCCCCGCCGCTCCCTGAGGTGCGAGCGCAGCGAGCCTCCCCGCTCCCTGAGGTGCGAGCGCAGCGAGCCTCCCCGCTCCCTGAGGTGCGAGCGCAGCGAGCCTCGAAGGGTGCCCGACGACCCCGCTCCGCTGATCGGCGAACGAGCCCGGGAGCCCCTTTCGAGGCTCGCTGCGCTCGCACCTCAAGGGGCGGTCATGGAGAGACGCGCACGCAGCACACGACGAGCATCCGGCAGCACGAAGGAAGGCCGGGTGGTGCGACCGACGACACCTCTCTGCGTTCCGCGTCGCCAACCGGCGCGCGCCGGCCTGACGCGCAGCAGGCGCGTCAGGCCGGCACGCCCCGGTTGTCCATGGCCTTCTCCACGATCCGCAGCCCCTCGAGCCCGGGCAGTGCGGAGATCTTCGTGTCGAGGTCGCGGATGAGCTTGCGGCCGTCGGGGCCCTGGAAGAGGTGGGTCATCACGTGGGTGACCTCCTCGTCGGTGTTGATGCCGGAGCCGACGGGCTGCCACACCTTCGACATGACGAAGCGGGTGATGACGCGAGCCTTCTTCGACGCCTCGAGTCGCTTGCGCGCCTGCGTCGCGTAGAAGGCGATGTGCTTCGACTCCTGGATGGCGATGCGCTTCAGCAGCGGCGTGAGCACGGGATGCGTGACCATCTTCGCGAGGCGGTGGTAGGCGGCGTTCGCCGAGTACTCGTTCGCGGCGCCGTACGTCATGTGCACGGCGACGAAGTCGTGGCCGACGACGTTGCCGAGCAGCGACTGCTTGATCGGATCGAGCCGATCCTTCCAGCCGAGCTTGATGCGGCGCGCCTTCAGCACGTCGTAGTCGACGGTGATGTCGTGCTTCGCGAGGACCGCGGCGAGCGCCTCTCCGTGCCAGAACTCCTCGCGGTTCCACATGGTCATGAAGGCGCCGACCTCGGGCTCCTTGTGCGACGGCGTCGTCAGCAGGTCCCGCAGGTAGCAGACCGTGTGGTACTCGACGTCGCACATGTAGCGCAGCGTGCGCAGCGTCGGCTCGTCGAGCGGCTGCTCGTCGAAGGCGTCGAGGTCGAGGTCGCCCCACTCGACGCCCTCGGACTGCTTCGTGTACTTGTCGATGTCGAAGGCCATGTGCCCGCTCGCCCGTCCTGCTCTACGCCGTGATGCTCCGGACCGCGCTCATGCGGCGGTCTCCGGGATGGTTCGGAGCAGCGCCCGGGATCGGACTGCCGGACCACGTCGCCAGCGTACCGACGTCCATCCGCGCCGGTCCGCCTCGGCCGCGAGCCGCGAGTCGGCGTTCACGGCCGTCGGCGTGCCGACGAGTCGCAGCCAGCCGAGGTCGGCGTGGCTGTCGCCGTAGCCGTACGACGCCGACAGGTCGGCGCCGTGCTCGTCGGCGTACTGCGCGAGCCACGACGCGCGCGCCTCGTCGACGAGCGGCGGGGTCGCGAGATAGCCCGTGAGACGACCGTCGCGCTCGTGCATGCTGCCGGCGACGACCTCGTCGAAGAGCGCGGCGACCGGAGCGGCGAGGCGGTCGAAGGATCCGGTGACGAGCACGGTGCGATGCCCGGCGGCGCGGTGCTGCAGGACGCGCTCGATCGCGTCGGCGCTCGCGTGGGACAGCATCCGCTCGCGGTAGCCGCTGCCCTGGACGATGCGCTCGAGCCGGTCGACGGCCATGCCCTCGTAGCGGCGCATGAACTCGCGGATGAACTCGCCGCGGTCGCGACGCTCGGCGGCGAGGTAGCGCGGCACGTCGGCGAGCATCCGCACGACCTCGGCGGGATACGCCGTGCGGCGCACGCCGTTCGTGCGCACCCACAGGTACTGCTCGACGATGTTCGAGTCCACGAGCGTGCCCTCGAGGTCGAAGACCGCGAGCACGTCGGAGCGCTGCGGCAGGCCCGCGGCGGACTCGGCGATCGCCGCCTTCGCCTTCGCGCGACGCCGCGCGGAGAACGACGTGGCGAGCTCGGTCACAGCGGGCAGGTGCACGTCCTGCAGGTAGTGCTCCCAGTCGATGGCCGTGATGTCGAAGCCGCGGTCGGCGGCGATCTCGGGCGGCAGCGACGCGTGCAGCGCCTTCGTGTTCGCGTCGTCGAAGATGATCTCCGACTGCACGTACACCTTGTAGAGCGCGATGAACTGGCGCAGGCGGCCGATGTCGCGCACGGCCTTGTCCGTCGACGTGCGCCAGCGGCGCGTGCGCGACGTCGTCGGCATGACGCCGAGCGCCTTCTGCGCGAGCGTCACGGCGCGCTGCTGCTGCGCGAGGCGCCGGTCGACGCGCATGCCGCCGGGGAAGGTCCACTCGGGCACGATGACGGGCGCGTCGCCCTGCTGCATGGGGTGCTTCGTGAAGTACGTCCGCACCGCCTCGAAGATCTCGTGGTACGGCAGCGGGTTCGAGCGCCCCGACGCCACCTGGTAGTACGCGGGGCTGCCGGCGGGCGGCGGCTGCGTCGCGGCCGCGATCGCCGCGTTCACGACGTGGTCGACGGGGATGACGTCGAGCACGGAATCCGGCGAGCCGGGGAACTCGGGCAGCTGGCCCTTGCCGTAGGCGACGATGAGGGGGTCTGCGACCTTGAAGCCGTCGATCCAGCCCGGGTACGGGTGCTGCGCGGCCGACTCGATGATCGACGGGCGCACGATCGACAGGCGTCGCTCGGCGCCCCACAGCTCCTCGGCGGCGCGCTCGGCGAACGCCTTCGTGAGCGTGTAGACGTCGGTCCAGCCGAGGCTCTGCGCCCGCGTGCGGCCGGCCTCGACGAGCTGCTCGGTCACCCAGGCGCGGCGTGCCTCCTCGCTCGCGGACGCGACCGCGAGCGGTCCGGCCTTGCCGTGCTCGGCGCGCGCTGCGTCGAGGAATCCCGTGAGCAGCTCTGGCATGCGCGACTGCATCTCGACGCGCTCGCGCGCCTGCCGGGCGGCACGGTGCTCGAGGCGCCAGTCGACCGAGTGCTCGAGGCTCTGCTCGAGCGCGACGCCCTTGCGCAGGCCGCCGACGTAGCAGGTGGAGATGTGCACGACGTGCGGGTCGGCGCCCGTGGCGCGCACCGCCTCGTACAGGCCGACCGCACCCCCGAGGTTCGTGTCGAACGACTCGTCGATGGGCGGGTCGAACGACACGCTCGCCGCGGAGTGGAAGACGACGTCGATGCCGGCAGGCAGCGGCGCGACCTCGTCGAGCCCGGAGTCGATGACCGTGATGCGCGTGCCGATCGCGGCATCGGCGACCTCGTCGCCGACCGCGGCGCGCCAGGCGTCGAAGACCGGCTTGCGCAGCAGCGCCGCCGCGCGCTGCTCGGCGCTCTCGTCGCCCTTGCCGCGCACGAGGATCGAGATCGTCGTGTCGGGGAACGTCGCGAGCAGGCGCTCGAGGATGGCCTGACCGACGAATCCGGTCGCTCCGGTGAGGAGGACGTGAGCGGACCCGAGGTCGTGCGGCGTCGTGGGACTCATGCCACCAGCCTGGCAGCCAGACGGTCCGCTGTCGCATCCATGCCCGGCAGCGCCGCGACGCGGTCGCGCACGCGCACGATGGCCTCGCGGCCCTGCGCACCTGCGAACGTGAGCCGCTCGAGCAGGTGCCGCGCCCTCGCGGGCACGTGGATGGCGCCGATGGGCCATGCGGCGCCGAGCAGCGCTCGGCGCGTGAGCCGGCGGGCGCGCGTCGAGCGGGCGAGCCTCGCGTGCGCCTCCTGGCCGAGGAAGTCGAGGTGGCGCGCCTGGACCTCGTCGACGATGCGGGCGAGCACGTCGATCGTCGTGTGGCGCGCGTGGCGCGCGAGGGCACCGAAGGCCTCGCCGATGATCCACTCGTCGACGAGCCCGGTCGCGGCGTGGATGGCGACGACGTCGTTTCCCGTCACGTTGGCGAGGATCGCACGGCGCACGGGTCCTCGACGCTCGGCGAGCTCGCGCGGGCGGAGCCGCGGCCGGCCGTGCAGCTCGGTGGGGTGACCGTGCGCCTCGAGGATCGCGCGCAGCGCGTCGGCGATCCAGAAGCGCTCGTACGCCCACGTCACGAGGAACGCCGTCATGCGCGCGTCCTTGTGCGTCGCGGTCACGAGCATGTCGCGCAGACGCCCCATCGTGGCGGCCTCGACGTGGTGCAGCACGGCGACGAGGCGCAGCGAGACGTCGTCGAGCGGGCTCGCGACGAACGCATCGAGGTCGAGCGCGTCGCGGTGGCTGCCGCGCGCGTCGCGGGCGAACGCGCGCACGTCGAAGCCGCGCTCGGGCGCGGTGGTGCTGGTCATCGTCTCGACGATACCGGCCCGAGCATGGCTCGCCGATCGGTCGATCGACGGTCGAGCCCCTCGACCGGGGCGCTCGCTAGGGTGGGGCGCATGCGTGCGCTCGTCACCGGTGCGTCCTCCGGCATCGGAGCGGCCTTCGCGCGCGCCCTCGCCGCCCGCGGTCACGACCTGGTCCTCGTGGCCCGCGATCGCGCGCGGCTCGAGGCGATGGCGGCGGAGCTGCCGGTCGACGTCGAGGTGCTGCCCGCGGACCTCGCGGTCCGCGACGAGCAGGAGCGCGTCGCCGCGCGGCTCGAGTCCGAGGACTCCCCCATCGGCATGCTCGTGACGTGCGCCGGGTTCGGGATGCACGCGCCCATCATGAGCGCGGACCCCGCCGAGCACGACCGTGCGTGGGAGGTCATGGGGCGCTCGACGCAGCGCCTCGCCGCCGCGGCGGCGCGTGCGATGCGCCCACGCGGCGAGGGCGCGATCGTCACGGTGTCCTCCACCGCCGGGCTCACTGCCATGGGCGCGTACGCGGCGATCAAGGCGTGGGTGACGACGCTGACCGAGGGGCTCGCGAACGAGCTGCACGGCTCGGGCGTCACCGTCACGGCGCTGCTGCCCGGCTGGGTGCGCACCGAGTTCCACGAGCGGGCGGGCATGGCAGCGTCCGGGCTGCCCGACGTGCTGTGGCTCGAGCCCGACGCCGTGGTCGCGGCATGCCTGCGCGACGTCGATCGCGGCAAGGTCCTGTCCATACCGAGCGTTCGGTACAAGGCGTTCGCGGGATTGCTGCGCGTCATGCCGCGCTCGGGCGTGCGAGCGCTCTCGCGTGCGCTGCGATCGCGTCGCGATCGATAGGTTGTCCTGGTGGCAGACGCCTCGCATCCCCGCGACCGCTTCGACTCGAAGGCGCATGAGGTCGCTCGCTTCGGCGCGCAACGCGGCGTGCTGAAGTCGGCCGTCCACGCCACCGTCACGCTGCACGCCGTCGACGCCGAGAAGGCGGCAGCCCTCGAGGGGAAGCCGTTCATCCTCGTCGCGAACCACTCGAGCCACCTCGACGCGCCGTCGATCCTCTCGGCCCTGCCGTGGCGCATCGCGAAGACCCTCGCGATCGGCGCCGCCGCCGACTACTTCTTCGACGTGTGGTGGCGCCGCGGACTCACCGCGCTGTTCTTCAACGCCTTCCCCGTGCAGCGCTCCGGACGGCGCAAGCAGGTGGTGTCGGCGCGCAGCCTGCTCGAGCGCGGCATCCCCGTGCTGCTGTTCCCCGAGGGCACGCGCTCGAAGACCGGCAGGATGGGGCCCTTCCGCCCCGGATCGGCGGCGCTCGCCACGAGCCTGGGCGTGCCGATCCTGCCCGTCGCGCTCATCGGCGCGCACGAGGCCCATCCGCGAGGGTCGTCGTGGCCGAAGCCTGGGCGACTGCCCGTGACGGTCGTCTTCGGCGACCCGATCGCACCGATCGAGGGCGAGACCGCCCGCGACCTCACCGCCCGCGTGCAGGCGGAGGTCGTCCGACTCGTGACCGTCCACGGCGGTCCTGACGCGAAGGAGCTGCCGGCATGACCGTCGAGCACATGAAGTGGTGGGGCTGGGGCCGCGAGGGCGTCGGGTTCCACTTCGAGGACAAGCCCGCGTTCGCGCCCTTCGTGCAGCAGGCCGTCGGGCTCGACCTGCACGCCGCCCCCGCCGTCGACACGCCGTCGTTCGACGCGCTCGACGTGCCCGCGTCGCAGGCGCCGTCCGCACTCCTCGACGAGCTGCGCGGCGCCATCGGGGCCGAGCACGTCGTGACCGAGGACCTCGATCGCGTCGTGCACACGTACGGCAAGTCGATCCGCGACCTCATCCGGGTGCGCGCCGGCATCCTGCCGCGCATCCCCGACGTCGTCGCCTACCCCGGCGACGAGGACGACGTGGCCCGCATCGTGCAGGTCGCGGTCGCCGCGAACGCCGTGCTCATCCCCTTCGGCGGCGGCTCGAACATCGCAGGCTCCCTCGAGCCGACCGCGACCGAGACGCGACCGATCGTGTCGGTCGACATGGGTCGCATGCGCCTGCTCGTCGACATCGACGAGCCGTCGCAGATCGCGCGCATCCAGGCGGGCGCGCTCGGGCCCGACCTCGAGGCGCAGCTGAACGCGAAGGGCTGGACGCTCGGCCACTTCCCCGACTCGTTCACGCACTCGACGCTCGGCGGCTGGGTCGCGACGCGCTCGAGCGGCATGCAGTCGGACAAGTACGGCGACATCGCCGAGATCACCCGAGGCATGCGGGTCGTGCGCCCCGACGGCACGCTCGTCATCCGCGCGATGCCGAACGCGTCGACCGGGCCGAGCGTGCGCGAGATGGTGCTCGGGTCGGAGGGCCGTCTCGGCATCATCACCGAGGTCTCGGTGCAGGTGCACCGCGTCCCCGAGGAGCGCGTCATCCACGCGTACTTCTTCCCGCGCTGGAACGTCGCGCTCGGCGCGATGCAGGCGATCGCGGCGTCGGATGCCGCACCGTCGATCACACGCGTGTCGGATGCGCGCGAGACGGCGTTCTCGATGTCGACGAGCAAGCTGCGCACGGGCACGTCGCGCATCCTCGCCGAGGAGGTGCTCCCCCGTCTCATGCGGTCGAAGGGCTGGGACCTCGACGAGATCTGCATGTCGTTCATCGGCTACGAGGGCTCGCCCGCGCACGTGCGCCGGCAGCGCGCAGCGGTCGAGAGGATCGTGAAGGCGTACGGCGGCATGGGCGTGGGCACCGGCCCCGGCGTGCTGTACGACCAGAAGAAGTTCGACACCCCCTACCTGCGCGACTTCCTCCTCGACCGCGGCGCCGTCGCCGACGTGTCCGAGACCGTCGCGCCGTGGTCGCGCCTGCTCGAGCTGTACGACGCGACCGTCGCCTCGGCGAACGCCGCCTACGAGCGGATCGGGCAGCCCGGCTGGATCATGTGCCATCTGTCGCACTCGTACCACTCGGGCGCGTGCCTCTACTTCACGTTCGCGTGGGTCGCGGGCGGCGACGAGATCGCCGAGTACGAGACCGTGAAGTCGGCCATCCAGCAGTCGTTCGTCGACCACGGCGGCTCGATCTCGCACCACCACGGCGTCGGCTTCGAGCACGCGCCGTGGCTCGAGCAGGACATCTCGGCCGAGGGCGTCACGGTCATGCGCGGACTGTTCGCCGCGTCCGACCCGCAGCGCATCCTCAACCCGGGCGCGATCGTCGCCGACTGACGCCGCCGTCGCGCTGGGTCAGGCGTCGAGCTCGACCCAGCCGGCGGCGTCGTCGCGCGCGAAGCGTCGCGACGGGACGCCGTCGACGGGCTGCGGGTCGCGCAGCCAGCACGTCGCGTCCGGCGACCATCCCGCGATGACGGTCGCTGCGTCGTCGTCGACGCGCAGCGCTCGTCCCGCGCCCTCGAGCCAGCAGCGCACGTCGAGGTGCACGGCGTCGTGGTGCGCCGCGACCGCGACCCAGTCGGGCACGATCCATGACGCGTGCCGCTCCCCCGTCGTCCGCGTCCAGTCGTGGCGACGGGCGAAGGTGACCTCGAGCGGATGGGCTCGGCACAGCGCCAGCCAGTCGTCGATCGACGCGATCCGGAGCAGCCGGTCGGGCTCGCGCATCGCGATCGCGGTCGCGCCCTGCCAGCCGAGCTCGTCCTCGACGAGAGCGAGCGCGATGGGCAGGCGACCGACGGTCTCGGGCGTCTGCGGCGTCGACCACCACGCGCCGCCGACCGGCACGCCTCCTGCGTCGAGCGGGTGGGCGCGCATCGCCTCGTCGTCGGCGAGCTCGGCCGCCCGCGCCGCGGTGAGGTCGACGGCCGTACGCGGCGGCGTCTCGTCCCATCGCACGAGCCAGGAGCCGCGCGCCCGGCCGTCGCGCAGCCAGTGGTCGCTCGCGGCGACGGCCTCGGCGATCGGAGCGAGGACGTCGCTCACGACCCGGTCGCTCGCGATGCGATCGTCGGCGTCCGGCTCCTGCCAGTACCGGGCTGAGGACACCGCGCTGGAGAGCGCAGCGTCGACGACCGCTGCGTCGACGTCGACGTGCGACGCCAGGATCGCCTGAACCACGTCGTCCACCGAGCGGTGCGGCACGGCGTCGGCTGCAGCGCTCCCCGGCCCGTCGAGCGCGATCCACGTCGTGCCGACCGCGGGGTCGTCGCGCTCGATCGCCCATGCAGCCCAGAAGACCGCCTCCCGCACGCGGTCGTCGTGCATCGCGACGTCGAGGCAGAGGCGGCGACCGCGCGGGCCGGCGAGGAGTCGGGCTGCGAGCGACGTCATGATGGCTCCCGGGCGCGCAGGCGGTCGATGGCCGCGACGATCGCCTCGAGCACCTCGCGGCTCTCGAGGCTCGAGAAGTGCCCGGCGGCGCGCAGGCGCACGACCTCGCCGCCGACGAGCGGCGGCGTGGCGGGCACGTGCGGGTCCCACGCGGGCACGAGCTCGACGATGCGCGCATTCGCCTCCGTCTCGGCCGCGAGCTCCCGCAGCGCGGGCGAGTCGTCGCGGAGCTCTGCGAGCGAGCGCCACCATGGCAGCAGCCGAGCGCGCGCGGATCCGCCGAACGGCGTCGCGACGGCGACGAGGCCCACGAGCCGCACGCCCTCGGGCGTCGCCTGGGCGATGCGGTCGCGCGCCCAGTCGACGAGCACGCGCTTGCCCGTCAGCCCGCCCTTCGAGTGCGCGACGAGCACGACGTCGCCGTGGAGGTCGTCGATCGCCGCGCGCACGAGCGGCACGGCGTCGACGAACGGCGCGAGGTTCCACCCGAGCGCGGGCACGGCGCGGACCCCGAGCCCCCGCGCCGCCAGCCGCCGCGCGAGCGGCTCGAGGTACCGCCAGCGCTCCCACACCCCCGGCAGGAGCACGACGGTCGCGGCGCCGGCGGGCGGCGGCACGTCGTAGGGCGTCGTGCGACGCACGAAGGCGCGCAGCTGGCCGCGCGTCGCATCGACGTAGTCCAGCGCCCACGTCGCGCCGCGCCGAACGAGGTCCGGGATCATGCGCCCGTGTCCTCGAGGAACCTCGTCACCATGCGGGCGACGGGCTCGGCGCCCGTGATCATCGCCTCGTGCCCCTTGCCTCGCGCCTCGCGGAACGTGGCGTCGGGGATGAGGGAGGCCACGTGCCGCGTCCAGCCCCGGGGGCAGACGACGTCGCTCGAGCCGCGCACGACGAGCGTCGGGCAGTCGATGCGCGGTGCGACGTCCTCGATGCGGTGGGCGAGCATCGCGTCGAACTGCGTGAGGAACCAGCGCGGACCGGCCTGCGCGTACATCCGCAGGCCGACGGCGGCGACGATCGGCGGATCGTTGACGAGATCGAGCAGCAGCCGCGCCGTCTGCGACCGCTTCGAGCGATGCCTCGCGTCGACCGTCGGGCCGATGAGCACGAGTCGCTCGACGAGGTCCGGGTGCCGTGCGGCGAGCTCGGCGACGACCTGCGTGCCCATCGAGTGGCCGATGGCGACGACCGGGGCGATGCCCAGGTCGCGCAGCACCGCCGCGACGTGGTCGGCGCACTCCGGCATCGACGCCTGCCTCGTCGGCTCCGGCGACTCCCCGAAGCCGGGCAGGTCGATCGCGACGACGTCGTACGGGCGGCAGAGCTCCTCGCGCAGCAGCCCGAAGTACTGCTGGCCCATGCCGATGCCGTGCACGAGGACGAGCGTGCGCGCATGGCCGCCGCGCCAGTGCCAGGCGACGACGACGTCCTCGCCGCGCCGATGCTCCGACCGCGTCGCACCCAGCCGACCGCGATTCTCGGCGCGCCAGGCGCGTCTGCCCGCGCGCAGTCGACCGCCCATCGTCCGATCGTAGGACCGCGAGCCTGGGCGACGGTGCGAGGATGGATGCCATGAGCGACACGACGACGAGCGCAGCCGAGACCACCGCCGAGCCCCAGGCGAACGAGCGCAACGCCGGTCGGTCGACGACGCCGCTGTCGAGCCGCTTCGTCGAGCACGTGCAGCAGGGCTGGGCGGACCGCGAGGAGGTGCTGCCCGAGCCGCGCGCCGCTGCCGCCGAGGCGGCCGCGCGACGCGCCGCGCTGTCGGCGAAGCATCCCGGCGCCCGCATCGTCGTGCCCGCCGGACCGCGCAAGCAGCGCTCGAACGACACGGACTACCCGTACCGCGCGGCCCCCGACTTCGCGATCCTCACGGGCTGGGGGGCCGACGCCGAGCCCGACTCCGTGCTCGTCCTCGAGCCCACCGACGACGGGCACGACGCGACGCTCTACTTCCGCCAGCCCGCCGGCCGCGACACGACGGAGTTCTTCGCGAACGCCGAGATCGGCGAGTTCTGGATCGGTCCGCGCCCCTCGCTCGCGCACGTCGCCGCCGACCTCGACGTCGCGACGAAGGACCTCGCCGAGGTGGACGCGGTGCTCGACGACGCCTCGGTGCCCGTGCTCGTCACGACCGAGGGCGATCCGGCGATCGTCGCTCGGCTGAGCGAGCGCGCCAACGCGAGCGCCGAGGGCGCCGACGTCGTCGGCCGCGACCTCGCAGAGCTGCGCCTCGTCAAGAGCGCGTGGGAGATCGCCGAGGTGCAGCGCGCCGTCGACGCGACGCAGGCGGGCTTCGAGGACGTCATCCGCGACCTCGACGCCGCTCGCGCGCACGCCCGCGGCGAGCGCGTCGTCGAGGGCACCTTCCACCGCCGCGCGCGCATGGACGGCAACGCCGTCGGCTACGACACGATCGCGGCCTCGGGTGCGCACGCGTGCATCCTGCACTGGACGCGCAACGACGGCGTCGTGCGCGACGGCGACCTCATGCTGCTCGACGCCGGCGTCGAGGTCGACTCCCTCTACACCGCCGACGTCACGCGCACGCTGCCGATCTCCGGCACCTTCTCCCCCGTGCAGCGGAAGGTCTACGAGGCCGTGCTCGAGGCGGCCGACGCCGCGTTCGCGGTCGTGCGGCCCGGCATCGTGTTCAAGGAGATCCACGCGGCCGCGATGGAGGTCATCGCGCGACGCACCGCCGAGTGGGGGCTGCTGCCGATGTCGGCGGAGGAGTCCCTCGAGCCCGAGAACCAGCTGCACCGGCGGTGGATGGTGCACGGCACGAGCCATCACCTCGGCCTCGACGTGCACGACTGCGCGCAGGCGCGGCGCGACTTCTACCACGACGGCATCGTCGAGGAGGGGATGGTCTTCACGATCGAGCCCGGCCTCTACTTCCAGCCCGACGACCTCACGGTGCCCGAGGAGCTGCGCGGCATCGGCGTGCGCATCGAGGACGACGTCGTCGTCACGGCCGACGGCGTGCGCAACCTCTGCGGCGCCATCCCGCGCACGGTCGACGACGTCGAGGCGTGGATGGCGCGGCTGCGCGCCTGAGCGCTCCGGCGCTCCGGCGCTCCGGCGCTCCGGCGCTCCGGCGCTCCGGCGCTCCGGCGCTCCGGCGCTCCGGCGCTCAGAGCGTCACGAGGCCGACGGCGATGCCGAGCATGACGACGGCGATGCCGGCGTCGAGGATGCGCCACGCGCGCTCGGTGCGCATGACGGGCGCGAGCAGACGAGCGCCGTAGCCGAAGCCCACGAACCAGACGGCGGCGGCGACGAGCCCGCCGACGAGGAACGACCAGCGCGCCTCGCCGTGCGTCGCGGCGATCGAGCCCATGACGAGCGTGGTCTCGATGAGCGCGTGCGGGTTGAGCCACGTGAGCGCGAGGATCGTGAGCACGGCCGTGCGCCGCGACGTGCGCTGCCGCACGGCGACGCCGCCCTCGCCCGCTCCCGTCTCGTCGGGCGCCGCGACGAGCGAGCCGCCTCCGCGCCATGCGCGTCGCGCGCACACGAACGCGTAGCCGACGAGGAAGATCGCGCCCGCCCACCGCGCGACGCCGTCGAGCCACGGCACGTGCTCGACGAGCACCGCCACGCCTGCGACGCCAGCGGTCTGCAGCACGACCTCGCTCGCGATGCACGCGAGCACGATCGCGCCGACGTGCTCGCGGCGGATGCCCTGACGCAGCACGTAGGAGTTCTGCGCGCCGATCGAGACGATGAGGCCGAGGCAGATGGCGAGTCCGGCGAGGAAGGCGGCGAGCGAGAGCACGCGTCGACGCTACGACCGTACGACCTGCAGCACCAGCGCAGGGATCTGCAGCACCTGAAGCAGCGCTGCAGGTAGCCTCACGGCATGGACCTCCCCCGCGACCTGCTGCGCACCCTCGTCGCCGCGGTCGACGCCGGCACCCTCGACGGCGCGGCGCAGGCGCTCTCCCTCACCCCCTCCGCCGTGAGCCAGCGCATCCGGGCCCTCGAGCGGCAGCTCGGACGCGTGCTGCTCGCGCGGACGCGACCCGTGCGCCCCACGCCCGACGGCACGATGCTGCTGCGCCTGGGTCGGCAGCTCGCGCTGCTCGAGCACGAGGCGCTCCGGGCGCTCGGCGCCGACCAGGGCACCGCGACGATGCGCCTGGGCGTCAACGCCGACTCCCTCGCGAGCTGGTTCCTGCCCGCGGTCGCCGCCGTGGCGCAGCGGCACGACGTCGTCGTCGAGCTGCACCGCGAGGATCAGGAGCGCACGGCGGCGCTGCTCGAGGCCGGCACGGTCATGGGTGCCGTCACCGCGCAGCGCGAGCCGGTCCCCGGGTGCGTCTCCTCGCCGATCGGCGCGATGCGCTACGTCGCGGCGGCGAGCCGCGACTTCGCCGCGCGATGGCTGCCGGAAGGGGGCACCGCCGCCGAGCTCGCCCGCGCGCCCTATGTCGACTTCGACGACTCCGACGTGCTGCAGTCGCGCCACCTCGGCGCGCGCGGCGTCGAGGGCTCGCCGCCGCGCCACCTCGTGTCGGCGTCCGCGGAGTTCGGCCACGCGATCGAGCTGGGCCTCGGCTGGGGCATGCTGCTGCCCTCGCAGCTCGCCACCGGCGCGTTCGTCGCGCTCGACGGCGACCCGATCGACGTGCCGCTGCACTGGCAGCGCTGGAACCTGGCGTCGACGCTGCTCGACGCCATCACGGACGCCGTGGTCGCGGCTGCCGCGGAGGCGGCCGACATCGTCGCTACGCCTGCGGCGTCTCGGGGGCCGGCGCGACCGGCGCCTCGGCCGGCGTCGTGACCGGCGCGGGTGCCGAGCGCTGCCCGATGACGTGCATCGCTCGACCCGCGATGCCCTGCGGCGCGACGACGTCGTAGCGGGCAGCCATCACCTGCTGCACGCTCGAGAACTCGCGGCGCTTGCGTGTCATGGCATGCGTGACGATCGCCAGCAGGATGCCCATGGCCGCGCCGAGCAGCGGCAGGATGAACGCCGACTGCAGCGACTCGGGCATGAGCAGGTAGATCGCGAGCCCGAAGAACACGCCGAACATGAGCCCGCGCAGCAGGCCGTTCAGCGCGACGCGACCCCAGGTGAGCCGACCCATGACCCGTTCGACGAGCTTGAGGTCGTTGCCGACGATCGCGAGGCCGCGGATGTCCGCGTCCGACTCCGACAGCCTGTTCACCGCCGCCTGCGCCTCGGCGTAGGTGGGGAACGACGCGACGACGATGCCGTCGGGCAGTCGCTGCTCGCCGCGGTCGGAGGGCTGGAGGATGGTCACGCCTCCATGGTCCCACGTCGCGCGGCGCTGGCGTGGGGCGTTCGCGACCCGCGAAGCCCACAGGTAGCGTTGCACCGTGAGCAGCAAGGCGTTCGTCGCACGGCTCGCGGGCTGCCCCGTCTTCGACCCCCAGGGCGACAAGGTCGGGCGCGTCCGCGACGTCGTCATGGTGCCGCGCGAGACCGCGGCGCCTCGCATCGTGGGCTTCGTCGTCGAGGTGACGGGCAAGCGTCGCGTGTTCCTGTCCGTCGGCCGCGTCATGGCGATCGGCGGCGGGCAGCTCATCACGACGGGCCTCATCAACCTGCGCCGGTTCGAGCAGCGCGGCGGCGAGCAGCTCGTGCTCGCCGAGGTGCTCGGCCGCTCGGTGACCCTCCGCGACGGCACCGAGGCGCGGCTCGAGGACCTGTCGATCGTCGAGACCGCGCCCGGCGAATGGGTCGTCGACCAGGTCTTCCTCCGCAAGCCCCGCACGTCGCCGTTCGGCAAGGGGCCTACGACCCTCGCTCGGTGGATGGACGTCGTGCACGACGACGCCGGCGAGCAGGAGTCGGACCACATCCTCGCGCAGCTGCAGGACCTGCCCGCCGCCGACGTCGCGACGGCGCTGCTCGACCTGCCCTCGCAGCGCATGCTCGAGGTCGCCGGCGACCTCTCCGACGACCGCCTCGCGGACGTGCTCGAGGAGATGGGCGAGGACGACCAGGTCGCGATCCTCGACGCGCTCGGCGACGACCGCGCCGCCGACGTCCTCGACCAGATGCAGCCCGACGACGCCGCGGACCTCATCGCGCAGCTGCCCGCCGAGCGCGGCGAGGCGCTCCTCGAGCTCATGGAGCCGGAGGAGGCCGAGGACGTACGCATGCTGCTCGCCTACGGCCAGGACACCGCGGGCGGCCTCATGACGACCGAGCCCGTCATCCTCGCCTCGGATGCGACGGTCGCCGAGGCGCTCGCGACGATCCGGCGGCACGAGATCGCGCCGGCGCTCGCCGCGGCCGTCTTCGTGACGCTGCCGCCGTACGAGCCGCCCACGGGCGCCTTCCTCGGCGTCGTGCACTTCCAGCGACTGCTGCGATACCCGCCGAACGAGCGCCTCGGCACGCTGCTCGACCCCGCCCTCGAGCCCGTGCGCGTCGACGAGACGGCAGCCGAGCTCACGCGCCGCATGGCGACCTACAACCTCGTGTCCGTGCCCGTCGTCGACGACCAGTCGCGGCTCGTCGGCGTCGTGACGGTCGACGACGTGCTCGACCACATCCTCCCCGACGACTGGCGCCGCGACGACGCGGAGGTGCGCCGTGGCTGACCGTCGGGACGAGCGCGAGGAGCGCCAGGATCGGCTCGCGACCCCGAAGGGCGCCGGCCGGGGCCTCTTCGGTCGCCGACGCGGCCGACGCGAGTCGAAGGACCGGTTCGGCGGCTTCAGCGAGGCGATGGCGCGCGGCATGGGCACGCCGTGGTTCCTCGTCGGGATGACGATCTTCGTGACCTTCTGGCTCGGCTACAACTCGATCGCGCCGCACGACTCGCAGTTCGACCCCCAGGACCAGGGCTTCCCGCTGCTCACGCTCGCGCTGTCGCTGCAGGCCTCCTACGCCGCCCCGATGATCCTGCTCGCGCAGAACCGGCAGGATGACCGCGACCGCGTGCAGATCGAGCAGGACCGCGTCCGCGCCGAGCGCAACCTCAACGACACCGAGTACCTCGCCCGCGAGGTCGTGGCGCTGCGCCTCGCGATCAAGGACATGGCGACGAAGGACTTCATCCGCGCCGAGCTGAAGAGCCTGCTCGACGACATCGAGGAGCAGCGGCGAGCCGAGTCGGACGCCGGGGACGCCGGGCCCGAGTCGAGGCCGTGACGGACGCGGCGACGGCGGATGCCGTCCGCGCGGCCCTCGCGCGGGTCGTGGATCCCGAGATCCGCAGGCCCATCACGGAGCTCGACATGGTCGGCGACGTCGCGGTCGACGGCGGTGTCGCGCACGTGGACCTGCGGCTCACGATCGTCGGATGCCCCGCCGCCGATCGCATCGAGGCGGACGTGCGCGCGGCGACGCTCGGCGTCGACGGCGTCGACGCCGCCGAGGTCGCGGTCGGCGTCATGACCCCCTCCGAGCGGCAGGCGCTCGTCGAGCGGCTGCGCGGCGCCCGCACGATCGCGTTCGGCCCCGACTCGCTCACGCGCATCGTCGCGGTCACGAGCGGCAAGGGCGGCGTCGGCAAGTCGACGCTCACCGCGAACCTCGCCGTCGCGCTCGCGCGCACGGGCCTCCGCGTCGGCCTCGTGGACGCGGACGTGCACGGCTACTCGATCCCCGGCATCCTCGGCGTCGACGACGCGCCCACGCGCGTCGGGGACCTCATGATGCCGCCGACGGCGCACGGCGTGCACGTCGTGTCGATCGGCATGCTCGTCGAGGGCAACCGCGCGGTCTCCTGGCGCGGACCCATGCTGCATCGCACCCTGCAGCAGTTCCTCACCGACGTCTGGTGGGGCGACCTCGACGTGCTGCTCATCGACATGCCACCGGGCACGGGCGACGTCGCGATCTCCCTGGGGCAGCTGCTCCCCCACGCCGACGTGGTCGTCGTCACGACGCCGCAGCGCGCCGCCGCCGACGTCGCCGAGCGCTCCGCGGAGGTCGCGCGGCAGACGGGGCAGCGCGTCGTCGGCGTCGTCGAGAACATGGCGGGACTCGTGCAGCCCGACGGGGGCGTGCTCGAGCTCTTCGGTGCCGGCGGGGGCGCGGAGGCTGCGGCGCGGCTCGAGGTGGAGCTGCTCGCGAGCGTGCCGCTGTCGATGGCGCTGCGGCAGGACGGCGACGCGGGCACGCCCGTCGTCGTCGCGCATCCCGACGACCCCGCCGCGCGCGCGATCGCGGCGCTCGCCGAGCGCCTGCGCGGCGGCCGTGGGCTCGCCGGACGCGCGCTGCCGTTCTCGACCCGCTGAGGGCCCTCAGTCGCCGAGCTCGCGCGCGAGCAGCTCGACGAGCAGGCGGTGGACGACGCTCGGCGGCGTGGCCTCGATGACGGCGATGAGCTCGGCGCGCTCGGCACCGAGGTCCTCCGCGCCGACCTGCGCGAGGATCGCCCCCGCCGTGGCGGAGTCGATCGGCACGCCCTCGAGCGCGGCGAGGGGCGCGGCGGCCTCGCCCGTCGCGGCCGGCACGCCCCGCACCTCCTCGGCGCATGCGACGAGCGCCTCGCGCAGCGCGTCGAGGTGCTGGTCGAGCGCGGGCGTCACCGTGAGGTGGAGCGTCGAGGGGAGGTCGGGCTGGCCGTGCTGCCGCAGGCCCGGCTGCGCCTGGGCGAGGAAGCCGCGCGCGACGAGCGCGTCGCCGAGCCGGAGGGGGTCGACCGGCGACGCCGAGGCGGCGTCGGTCGCGATCGCGAGCGCGACGCCGACGGGATCGCCCACGACGCGCAGACCCTCGATGCCCTCGACGGTCGAGCGGATGGCGTCGGCGATGCGCCGGCACCGCGCCTGCAGGACGCCGAAGCCCTCGGTGCCGAGCGACTGCAGCACCGCCCACGCCGCGACGAGACCCGCGGCCTGGCGCGAGCCGAGCAGCGTCGACGTCGCGACGGGGTAGCCGGGCCAGTCGGCGTCGGCGAACATCATGCCGCGCTGCCGATCGGCGCCGCGCTGCAGCAGCACGGAGGCGCCCTTCGGCCCGTAGCCGTACTTGTGCAGGTCGGCCGAGATCGACGTGACGCCGGGCACGGCGAGGTCCCACGGCGGCACGTCGTCGAGGAAGGGCAGCACCATGCCGCCGAAGCACGCGTCGACGTGCACGTCGATGCCGCGCTCGGCGCATGCGGCCGCGACCGCCTCGATCGGATCGACGACGCCGTGCGGATAGCTCGGCGCCGACACGACCGCCAGGGCGACGTCGTCGTCGAGCGCCGCGACGAACGCGTCGACGTCGACGACGCCGTCCGGCGTCACCGGCACGACCTCGAGCGTCATGCCCAGCAGATGCGCGGCCTTCTGGAACGCCGGGTGCCGCGTGGTCGGCGCGACGATGCGGCGCCTGCCGGGATGTGCCTCGCGCGCAGCGAGCACCGCCAGGATGATCGACTCCGTGCCGCCCGAGGTGCAGGTCGCGACCACGCCCTCGTCGCCGTGCAGCAGTCGCTTCATCATGGCGCCGAGCTCGCGCTCGACGACGGCGAGGGAGCCGTAGACGAACGGGTCGAGCCCGTTGAGGTGCAGCACCTCGAGCGCGGCCTCCTCGACGAGGTGGTGCAGCTCGGGGACGCCCGGGTCGTAGACGTAGGACAGCACGCGGCCGCCGCGCGTCGGAGCGTCGCGCTCCGCGCGCAGGGATCGCAGGCGCGCGAGCACCTCGTCGGGCTCGATCGCGAAGGTCATGCCTGGGTCTCCTGCCGGGGAGCGACCTCCGCGTCGACGACGGCGCGCGTGAGGCGGTAGCCGCGCAGCGGCACGAGCGACACGAGCACGACGAGCGCGGGGATGACGCTGAAGGCGACGGCGATGCCGACGACGACGCTCTCGGGCTGCTCGGCGCCGCCGCGGCTCGCGACGTAGCCCGTGGCGGCGAGGACGATGGACATGACGAGGCCGCCGAGCGCGAAGCCCGTCGTCTCCATCGCCGTCCAGACGCCGCCGATGACGCCCGAGCGGTCGACGCCCGTGCGCTTGCGGTCGTGGGCCATCGCGTCGGGCAGCATCGCCATCGGCAGGGACTGCATCCCGGCGTAGCCGAGGCCCGCCAGGGCGACGGGCGCGTAGACGAGGGCGTCGGGCACGAGCAGCGCAGGCACGAGCAGCACGCCGCCGACGATGAAGACGATCGAGGCGAGCTGGAACGCGAAGCGCTTCGACGTGCGCGCCGACAGCCACTGCCAGCCCGGCGCCGCGAGGATGGCGGGCGCGATGAGCGCGACGAACAGGAAGGTGATCGCATCCTCGTCCTGGAGGATGTACGTCGCGACGTACTGCCCGCCCGCGAGCATGAGGCCGGTCGCGAGCGCCTGCAGGAAGAACGGCACGACGAGCGCGCGCAGGCTCGGGCCGTGCCGCAGCACGTCCCACGTCTCGCGGTAGATGGCCGCGATCGAGCGGCGCGGCGGCGCGGTCGGCGCGTGACGCGGCGCGCTGCGCACCGCGACGAGGCAGCCGACCGCGAGGAGGGCGGCGCAGATGACGCCCATGAGCAGGTAGCCGACGTGCGCGTCCTCGACGATGCCGCGCAGCGCCGGTCCCCCGCCGCCGAAGGCGAGGATGGCGATGGTCAGCACGATGACGCGCGCCGTGAGCAGTCGTGTGCGCTCGTCGTAGTCGTGCGAGATCGACGCGGGCAGCGCCATGTACGGCACCTGGAAGACGCTGAAGGCGGTCGCCGCGCCGAAGTACGCGATGCCGACCCAGAGCACGGCGACGAGCGGCGGGAGGTCGGCGGGCACCGCGAACATGAGGACGAACAGCACCGGCAGGGCGATGCCGCCCACGAGCATCCACCGCCGACGCGAGCCCGTGCGCGCGTCGTCGTCGTCGGACAGCGCGCCGATGACGGGGTCGGCGACGACGTCCCACACGCGCACGATGCCGATGACCAGCCCGGCCCAGAGCGCAGCGATGCCGAGCGTGTCGGTCATGAAGTAGAGGAGCACGAGCCCGGGGAGCGTGCTGAAGCCACCCGTGCCGAGCGCTCCCGCGGAGTAGCGCACGACCGTGGAGCGAGGGATGCGGTCCTGCGGCATGCTGCAGACTCTACGGCAGAAGGTGAGGCATCGTCACGACGAACCCCCGTGGATGCCCGCTGGACGGTCGCCGGGCGTCGGCGTCACGTCGCCTCGACGTCGAAGGGCGCGCCGTGCGGCAGCGGATCGCGCGCGGCGGCCGCACGACGCGGCCGGCTCGACGACCGGCCGGCCGCCGCCATCGCCGCGACGGTGCTCGCCGTCGAGGCCTGCGTCGTGGCCGTGCGGGCCGCGGTCGGCGCGTCGTCCTGCAGCGCCTCGCGCACGATGCGCCGCGGGTCGTACTGCCTGGGATCGAGCTTGCGCCAGTCGACCTCGTCGAACTCCGGCCCCATCTCCTCGCGCATGCGATCCTTCGCGCCGTTCGCGAGGTCGCGCACGCTGCGCACCAGGCCTGCGAGGCGCTCCGCCGCGGACGGCAGGCGCTCGGGGCCGAGGATGATCGCCGCGATGATGCCGATGACGATGAGCTTGTCGAGGGTGAGCCCGAGGAACGTCACGATCCTCTCCTCTCGACGTGACCTCCAGACTACCGCCGCGCCGTCCCACGCGGCGCGGCGCGGCGGCGGGACCCGGGCGCGCGGCTAGCCTCGGGAGCGGAGGATGCCGTGGAGACTGCCCTGACGTCGAAGTACCTCGACGAGCTCGCGCCCGAGGACGCCGTGATCGCCGCCGCGCGCGACGCGGCCGACGAGCTCGGCATCGTCTCGGTCGAGCCTGCCGTCGGTGCGCTGCTCGCCCTCACCACCGCGACGCTCGGCGCCGGCGCGATCCTCGAGATCGGCACGGGCACGGGCGTGAGCGGCCTCTGGCTGCTGCGCGGGGCGCCCGCGGCGACCCTCACCTCGATCGACACGGAGCTCGACCACCACGCCCAGGCGCGCGCCGCCTTCACGCGCGCCGGCTACGCGCAGGCGAAGGTGCGCCTCATCACGGGCTCGGCGAGCGAGGTGCTGCCGCGCATGAACGAGGCGAGCTACGACGTCGTGCTCGTGGACGCCGACCCCGCGGACCGCATCGAGCACGTCGAGCACGCGCTGCGTCTCGTGCGCGTCGGCGGCACCGTGCTCGTCGCGCACGCGCTGCTCGGCGGCAGGGTCGCCGACCCCGCCCAGCGCGGCGATGCGGTCGCCGACGCACGCGCCCTGCTGAAGGAGCTGAGCGCATCCGACGCCGTCGCCATGGCCGTGAGCCCCGCGGGCGACGGCCTCCTGCATGTCACGCGGCTGCCGGAGCCGTAGGCGCCGACGCGCATCCGACGCACGCATGACGAAGGGCGGGCCCGCGGGCCCGCCCTTCGTCACGTCCGACGCGTCACGCCGAGACGACGACCTCGCTCAGCGCAGCGTGCAGCTCCGCCGCCTCGGCGTCGTTCACGGACACGACGAGGCGACCGCCGCCTTCGAGGGGGACGCGCACGACGATGAGCCGTCCCTCCCTCACTGCCTCCAGCGGACCGTCACCAGTGCGAGGCTTCATCGCAGCCATCAGGGGTTCCCCTCTCGTTCCCAGACGTCCAGTATCCCACGCATCCAGGAATGGACCCTGGGTTCGCAACATGATCGTCATGCAATCGATGGCGGACCGTGACCCGAGACGACCCCGCGGCTGCGCTACGGGATGGTCCAGTCGACCCCCACGACCCACCAGCACGCCCCGAGCCACCAGACCTGCCCTGCGATGCACGCGACGAGCGCGAGCGGACGCCACCATCGGCCCGGCAGCACCGCGACGACGGCGGCAAGGCCGTACGCCGGCAGCAGGATGCGGAACGTCGACGACTGCGGGAACCATACGGCCAGGAGGTAGAGGAGGTAGGCGACGGTCCACGCCCACGCCTCGACGCCCATCGCCTCGCGCGTCGCGCGGCGTGCGAGCACCCACACGAGCCCGCCGACGACGATCGCCAGCAGCCCGAGCCCCATGCCGCCGAGCCACCACTGCGCGCCCGCGACCCAGCCGGTGCCCGGCACGAGCTCCATCGGGCCGACGTAGGGCGCGCGCCAGCCGAGCTCCGTCGCGACGTACGCGCCCGGCTCGCCCGTGCGCACGGCGGCGTAGGCGGGCCACGCGAGCCCCCATGCGAGCGCCCACGCCGCGAGCGCGACGAGGATGCGGAGGTCGCGGCGCGGCCAGGCGTCGCGCTCCCGCCACCACGACCACGCGGCGACGATGCCGAGCGCGAGCGCGAACGCGAGCCCCGACGGGCGCGTGAGCGCCATGAGCGGCACGAGTGCGGCGAGCAGCACCCACCGCCGATGCCGCAGCGCCAGGAGCGCGCCCGCGAGCAGCGCGAGGTGCAGCGACTCCGCGTAGCCGACCTGGAGGAGCGGCGCGACCGGTCCGAGGAGCACGATCGCGAGCGCGAAGGCCGCGTGCTGCGGGATCGTCTCGCGCAGCAGCCGGTAGGCCAGCACCGCGAAGACCGCCGACGCCGCCCACGCGATGACGAGCGCCGCGACCTGCCAGTCGAGCCCGAGGCGCACGAGCGCCCGCACGAGCATCGGGTAGACGGGCATGAAGGCCCACGCGTTGTCGTCGATCGCACCCGAGGGCTCGCGCGGCAGGACGTCGGGATAGCCGCGCGTCGCGACGTGCTCGTACCAGCGCGCGTCCCAGATCGTCGAGAGTTCGACGAGCGACGGTGACGCCGCCGTGTACACGTTCGCGGGCTGCGCGGCGGCGAACGCGGCGAGCAGCGACGTCGACACGACGCGGCTCGCGGCCCAGATGGCGAGCGCGCGCCCCCACCACGGCAGCCGCGCCCACCACCGCATCCGCGTGCGCTCGCGTCAGGCGCCGGTGAGCCAGGCCCGCAGGCCGCGCTCGACGTCGACGATCTGCTGCAGCTCCACGCGCTCGTCGTCGGCGTGCGCCTTGAGGGGGTCGCCGGGGCCGTAGTTGACGGCGGGGATGCCGAGGCTCCAGAAGCGGGCCACGTCGGTCCAGCCGTACTTCGGACGCGGCTCGACGCCGACGGCCTCGACGAACTCGCGCGCGAGGGGTGCGTCGAGCCCGGGGCGCGCGCCCGCGGCGGCATCCTGCACCTCCACGTCGAAGCCCTCGAAGAGCTCCGTGACGTGCTCGATCGCCTCGTCGACGGTCCGCGAGGGCGCGAAGCGGTAGTTCACCTGCACGCGGCACTCGTCGGGGATGACGTTGCCGGCGACGCCGCCGACGATGCCGACGGCGTTGAGGCCCTCGCGGTAGACGAGGCCCTCGACCTCGACGTCGCGCGCGCGGTAGTCCTGCAGCGTCTGCAGCACCTGCGCCGCATCGTGGATGGCGTTGTGGCCCACCCACGAGCGCGCGGAGTGCGCGCGGACGCCGCGCGTGCGCACCTCGACGCGGAGCGTGCCGTTGCAGCCTCCCTCGATGTGGCCGTTCGACGGCTCCCCGAGGATCGCGAAGTCGCCCGCCATGAGATCCGGCCGCTCGGCGGCGAGGCGGCGCAGGCCGTTCTGCTCCTCGCCCACCTCCTCGTGGTCGTACCAGATCCACGTCACGTCCACGATCGGCTCGGCGAGCTGCACCGCGAGCAGCAGCTGCACGGCGACGCCGGCCTTCATGTCCACCGCGCCGCGGCCCCACAGGTACTCGACGCCGCCGAGCGACTCGAGGCGCGAGGGCACGTTGCCGTTGATCGGCACGGTGTCGATGTGGCCGGCGATGACGACGCGGCGGTCGCGACCGAGGTCGGTGCGGGCGACGACCGTGTCGCCCACGCGCGTCACCTGCAGGTGCGTCACGCCCTGCAGCGCCGCCTCGATGGCGTCGGCGAGCGGTCCCTCGTCGTCGGAGACCGAGGGGATGTCGAGCAGCTGCCGTGTGAGGTCCACGGCGGGTGCGGTCAGGTCGAGCGTCGGGGCAGCCATGGCTCCCAGCCTAGGCTGGAGGGCATGACGCGCCTCGCCCACGGACACGCCCTCGCGACGTTCTCCAGGGACCAGCCGCTCGACGCCTGGTTCCCCGCCCCGGCGCTCGGACCGGCGCCAGAGGGCGACGCCCGATGGCTGGCCGCGCGGTCCCTCGACGCGCACGCCGGTCCCGTGCCGGCGCTCGGCGTCGAGCGCCGCGTCGTGACGATCGAGATCGACCTCGACGCCGCGCCCGCCGACGCGCTCGACGTGCACCTGCGCCTCCACCTGCTGAGCCACCGCCTCGTGCAGCCGAACACGATCGCGCTCGACGGCGTCTTCGGCCTGCTGCCGGTCGTCGCGTGGACGACGCACGGCCCCACGACGCCCGAGCACGCGCGTGCGCACCAGCCCGCGCTGCGCGCCGCCGGCATCCAGGTGCAGCTCGTCGACCGCTTCCCCCGCATGACCGACTACGTGCTGCCCGAGGGCGTGCGCATCGGCGATGCGTCGCGCGTGCGCCTCGGCGCGCACCTGGCCCCGGGCACCGTCGTCATGCACGAGGGCTTCGTGAACTACAACGCCGGCACGCTCGGCGCATCGATGGTCGAGGGCCGCATCTCGCAGGGCGTCGTCGTCGGCGACGGCTCGGACGTGGGCGGTGGAGCCTCGATCATGGGCACGCTCTCCGGCGGCGGCACCGAGCGCGTCACCATCGGCGAGCGCGTGCTCCTCGGCGCCAACGCGGGCGTCGGCATCTCGATCGGCGACGACTCGATCGTCGAGGCCGGCCTCTACGTCACCGCCGGCACGAAGGTGACGGTGCTGCCCGGCGGCGAGCAGGTGAAGGCCGAGCGCCTCTCGGGCGTCGCGGGGCTGCTCTTCCGCCGCAACTCCGTGTCCGGCGCCGTCGAGGCGCTGCCGCGCACGGGCGCGGGCGTCGCGCTGAACGCCGCGCTGCACTAGGCGCCGGGCTCCCCCGCGCGGCGTCCCCCCACGGGTGGATGCCCCGCCCAGGGTGCGCCTGGTGGGATGGATGCATGACCGATCCCGTGCTGTCCCTGCGATCCCTGCACAAGCGATTCGGGCAGAAGGTGGCCGTCGAGGCGCTCTCGCTCGACGTGCCCGCCGGCTCGATGCTCGGCCTCCTCGGCCCCAACGGCGCCGGCAAGACGACGACGTTGTCGATGGCGACGGGCCTGCTGCGCCCCGACGGGGGCACGGCGCACGTGCTCGGTGCCGACGTCTGGCAGGACCCGGCGGGTGCGAAGGCCCGCATGGGCGTGCTCCCCGACGGCGTGCGGATGTTCGACCGCCTCACGGGCGCCGAGCTCCTGCGCTACACGGGGCTGCTGCGCGGCATGCGGGAGGCCGACGTCACGGCGCGCGCGGGCGAGCTCCTCTCGGCGCTCGGCCTCGACGAGGCCGCCTCGACGCTCGTCGTCGACTACTCGGCGGGCATGCGGAAGAAGATCGGACTGGCGTGCGCGCTCATCCACGCGCCGCGCCTGCTCGTGCTCGACGAGCCGTTCGAGGCCGTCGATCCCGTGTCGGGCGAGGCGATCCGCTCGATCCTGCGCGGCTTCGTCGGCTCGGGCGGCACCGTCGTGCTCTCGAGCCACGTCATGGAGCTCGTCGAGTCGCTGTGCGATCGCGTCGCGATCGTCGCGCAGGGCCGCATCCTCGCCGACGGCACGCTCGACGAGGTGCGCGCGGGGACGACGCTGCAGCAGCGGTTCCTGCAGCTCGTCGGCGTGCACGAGCTCGGAGAGGAGACGCTGTCGTGGCTGCGCTCCTCCTAGGCCTCCGCCTGCGGCAGCTGGGCCGCTCGCTCACCCGCAGCCCCTGGCACATCGTCGGCCTCGTCTTCGGCGTGCTCGGCGCGCTCTGGCTGCTCTTCCTCGTCGGCGCCGGAGCCGTCGCGCTGCGCGTCGGCGCGCCGGAGGCCGTGCCGTTCGTGCTCGTGCTCGTCACCTCCGTCGCCGTCGTGGGATGGGCGGTGGGCGCGATCCTCACGAGCGCCGACGAGTCGCTCGCGCCCGAGCGCTTCGCGCTGCTGCCCGTCCGCGCCCGGCAGCTCCTGCCCGGGCTCGCGCTCGCCCACCTCCTCGGCATCGGCGGCATCGCGACGGCGCTCGCGCTCGCGCTGCTGCTCATCGCCTGGAGCACGCAGGTCGCGACGCTCGTCGCCGCGATCGTCATGCTGCCGATCGCCCTCGTCACGTGCATGCTCGGCGCGCGCGTCGTCTCCGGCGCGCTCGCGCAGACGCTCGCGTCGCGACGCTCGCGGGACGTGACGGCGATCGTCCTCATGCTGCTGCTCATCTGCTCGGGGCTCATCGTCAGCGTCGCCGTCCAGGCGATCACGTCCTCGCCCTCGGCACTCGGCGTCCTGACCGACGTCGCCACCGTGCTCGCCTGGACGCCCATCGGCGCGACGGCGGGCGTGCCCGCCGCCATCGCCGGCGGCGACTGGATCGCCGCCGGCGTCCGCCTCCTCGTCGCCCTCGCGACCGTCGCGCTGCTGTGGTGGGCATGGGGTGCGCAGCTCGCCGCGCGGCTCGTCGCGCCCGTCGAGGCCTCCGGCGGCGGTCGTGTGCGCTCGGGCGGCATCGTGGACCGGCTGGTGCCGGCGACGCCCGTCGGGGCGATCGCGGCGCGCGGCGTGCGCTTCACGCGGCGCGACCCCCGCCACCTGCTGAACGCCATCGCGGTGCTCGTGCTGCCGCTCATCCTCGTGGGCTCCCAGCTCATCGGCGGCCAGGCCCTCGATCCGCGACTGGCGCTCTTCCTGCCGCTCGTGATGGCGCTCATGGTGCTGCAGATCACGCAGCTCTCGCTCGCCTACGACAAGGATGCGCTCGCGCTGCACGTGCTCGCCGGCGTCTCGGGGCGCGCCGACCGTGCAGGTCGCCTGCTCGGCGCCGGCGTCGTGCTCGGACCCATGGTCGTCGCCGCGCCCGTCGTGGTCGCCGGGATCACCGGCGGCTGGGACCTGCTGCCCGCCGGCCTCGGCGCCGCCGTCGGCACGTCGCTCGTCGCCGCGGGCGTCGGCATCGCCGTCGGCGCCTTCCTGCCGGGCCGCGCGCCCAGCCCGGAGCGGCCGTTCGGCCGCGGCTCGTCCGGCGGCGCGCAGTCGCTCGCCGCCCTCGCGATCATGGCGCCCATCACGCTCGTCGCCTCCGCCCCCGCCATCGCGCTCGCGATCGCGAGCGTCGTGTGGCAGCCGTGGCTCGGCTGGGTCGCCGTCGCCGTCGGGCTCGCCGTCGGCGCCGTCGCGATCGGCCTGGGCATCCGCATCGGCGGCGACCGCCTCGATCGCACGTGGCCCGAGGTGCTCGCCGCGGTGTCGAGCGAGGACTGAGCGCTGCGGCCGGCGGCCCTCAGCCGCCGTCGGCCCAGCGCAGCACGCGCAGCGCGCGCAGCGTGTTCCAGCGGCTCGGCTCGCCGGACGGCGCGTCGAGGTGCAGCTGCACGGCGCCGGGGTCGTCGTACTCCGACAGCCAGCGGCCATCGGGCTGCCGCTTCGAGCGCACGATGGCGATCGCCTCGGCCATGCGCGGCTCCGGATCGAGCCCCGCGAGCCGCAGGTGGTCGAGCGCGCGCAGGACGTCGTACCGCGCGCGCGGCGGGAAGGCGAACGACAGGTACGACGGCGAGACGATCTCGCCCGAGCGCAGCCCGCGCAGCAGCGAGCGCTCGAGCAGGTAGGCCATGCCGCGCTCCCGCATCGCCGCCGTCGACCTGCCGGTGCGCTGCTGGTACTCCAGCAGGCCCTCGAGCACGCTGATCGTGCTCGCGAACGACGACCTCGTCGAGCCCTCGCCCTCGAGTCGGAAGCAGTTCCAGCCGCCGTCGGGCTGCTGATCCTCCTCGCAGTAGGCGACGATCGCCGAGACGTCGGCCCCGAACCGTGCCCCCGCGCGGATGGTGCGGCCGTTGATGCAGGAGTCGACCTCGCCCTGCCAGAACGGCAGGTCGCCGTACTCCCAGCGGCCGTTGCGGGCGATGAGCTCGACCGTCTCCGCCATGACGGGCTCGTCGGCGGGCATCCCGAGGTCGCACAGCGACTCGAGCACCCACGACGTCGACGTCCACGCCTGCGGCTCCCCGAGCTCCCACGACCAGCCTGCCGGCGCCCACGCACCGCCCGCCCAGAGCCCGTCGTCGCCGCGGGCCGCCAGCAGCGCGGCGCCGAAGCCCTCGTGGGCGACGCGGGCGCGCTCGGCGTCGACCTCCTCCTGCGGAGCGTCGAGCAGGTCCTGCATGACCTGCCAGCGGATGCCGGGATCGCCCTCGAGGAGCCAGGTCGTCACGTCGTCCATGCGGCAGAGGCTACGCCCCGCCTCCGACGCCGCGTCTACAGGCCGAGCAGCGCCTCGATGGGTCCGCGGACGAAGAAGACGACGAAGAGGCCTGCGACGACCCACAGCAGCGGGCTGATCGTGCGCGCGCGACCGGAGACCGCGTGCACGAGCACCCACGCGATGAAGCCGACGCCGATGCCGTTCGCGATGTTGTACGTCAGCGGCATGACGACGATCGTGAGGAACGCGGGCAGCGCGACGCGGAAGTCGGTGAAGTCGATGTCGCGGATCTGGCTCATCATGAGCGCGCCGACGATGACGAGCGTCGCCGCCGCCACCTCGAGCGGCACGATCTGCGTGAGCGGCGTGAGGAACATCGCCGCGAGGAAGAGCACGCCCGTCACGACCGACGCGAGGCCCGTGCGCGCCCCCTCGCCGATGCCGGCCGCGGAGTCGATGAAGACCGTGTTCGACGACGCGCTCGCACCACCGCCCGCGATCGCGCCGACGCCCTCGACGACGAGCGCGCGCTTCAGGCCCGGGAACGTGCCGTCGGGCGCCGCGATGCCCGCCTGCTTCGCGAGGCCCGTCATCGACCCCATGGCGTCGAAGAAGTTCAGGAAGAAGAGCGTGAAGACGAGCATCGACGCCGCGACGGGGCCGACGCGCGCGAACGCGCCGAACGGATCCACCTGCCCGACGAGCGAGAGATCGGGCAGCGACACGAGCGCCGAGGGCAGCGCGGGCGCGGCGAGGTTCCAGCCGCCCACGCCCACCTCGAACGCGGGGCCGACGGGCCACAGCGCCTGCGCGCCGATCGCGAGCACCGTCGCCACGACGATGCCGATGAGCAGCGCCCCGCGCACCCGGCGGGCGACGAGGATGCCCATGATCGCGAGCGCGACGAGGAAGACGATCGTCGGCAGCGCCGTGATCGAGCCGCCCTCGCCCAGCTGCAGCGGCGGCGACGCGAGCTCGGTCGTGCGCACGAAGCCCGAGTCGACGAATCCGATGAAGGCGATGAAGAGGCCGACGCCGACGGCGATCGCGCTCTTCAGCTCGGCCGGGATCGCCTCGAAGATGCGGCGGCGCAGACCGGTGACGCTCAGCACGACGATGAGCACGCCGTTGACGACGACGAGGCCCATCGCCTCGGGCCACGTGAGCTCGCCCACGAGCGTGAAGGCGAGGAAGGAGTTGATGCCGAGGCCCGCGGCGAGCCCGAACGGCACGTTCGCGACGAGCCCCATCGCGATCGTCATGAGGCCGCCGACGAGCGCGGTCACGGCTGCGACCTGCCCGTTGGGCAGCCAGCCGCCCTCGACGTCGACCGCCGCCTGGTCGGCGGAGAAGCCGCCGATGATGAGCGGGTTCAGCACGATGATGTACGCCATCGCGAAGAACGTCACGAGGCCGCCCCGGACCTCCTGCGGGATCGTGGAGCCGCGCTCGCGGATCTGGAAGTATCCGTCGAGCCGCGTCGCGATCGCGGTGCGTGCCATGTGTCTCTCCTCGAGCACGGAACCGCTTTCGCTGCGGTGGGATGGATCTAGATGTGGCGCTCGCCGGGGCCGACGTAGAGCTGCTGCGGGCGGCCGATCTTCGTCTGCGAGTCGTCGACCATCTCGCGCCAGTGCGCGATCCAGCCCGGCAGGCGACCGATCGCGAACAGCACCGTGAACATCCGCTCGGGGAAGCCCATCGCCTTGTAGATGACGCCCGTGTAGAAGTCGACGTTCGGGTAGAGCTTGCGCTCGATGAAGTACTCGTCCTCGAGCGCGACCTGCTCGAGCTCCTTCGCGATGTCGAGCAGCGGGTCCGAGACGCCCAGCGCCTCGAGCACCTCGTCGGCCGACGCCTTCACGAGCTTCGCGCGCGGGTCGTAGTTCTTGTACACGCGGTGGCCGAAGCCCATGAGCCGCACGCCCTGCTCCTTGCGCTTCACGCGCTCGACGAAGCGCTGCACGCCCTCGCCCGAGTCGCGGATGGAGCGCAGCATCGTCAGGACGGCCTCGTTCGCGCCGCCGTGCAGCGGGCCCGAGAGCGCGTGGATGCCGGCGGAGACCGACGCGAAGAGGTTCGCCTCGGTCGATCCCACGAGCCGCACCGTCGAGGTCGACGCGTTCTGCTCGTGGTCGGCGTGCAGGATGAGCAGGCGCTCGAGCGCCTTCACCATGACCGGGTTCAGCTCGTACTCCTCGGCCATGAGACCGAAGTTGAGCTTCAGGTAGTTCTCGACGAACGACAGCGAGTTGTCGGGGTAGAGGAACGCCTGGCCGATCGACTTCTTGTGCGCGTACGCCGCGATCACCGGCAGCTTCGCCAGCAGGCGGATCGTCTGCAGCTCGACGCGGCGCGGGTCGTGCGGGTCGTGGTCGGCGGCGTAGTACGTCGACAGGGCCGAGACGGCCGACGACAGCGCGCTCATCGGGTGCGCGTCGCGCGGCAGCGAGTCGAAGAAGCGGCGCAGGTCCTCGTGCAGCAGCGTGTGCCGGCGGATGCGCGTGTCGAACTCGCCGAGCTCGTCGGCGGTCGGCAGCTCGCCGTAGATCAGGAGGTACGCGACGTCGAGGAAGGACTTCTGCTCCGCGAGCTCCTCGATGGGATAGCCGCGGTAGCGCAGGATCCCTGCATCACCGTCGATGTACGTGATCGCACTCCGCGTCGCCGCCGTGTTGACGAAGCCGTAGTCGAGGGTGGTGTGGCCGGTCTCGCGCATCAGCTTCGACACGTCGATGCTCGATCGCCCCTCGGTGGCGGGCAGGATCGGCAGCTCGACAGTGCGACCATCGACCGAAAGGGTCGCCGTCTTGGGCGTCTCGTCAGCGTGGGTCACCATCACACCCTATGGCGTACGCAGTCAGCGTCGAAAACCGGCCAGGCGCCGGGCGGCCTCGGCGATGCGCTCGTCGCTCGCGGTGAGCGCGACGCGTACGTGGCCGGCATCGCCGTAGAAGTCGCCGGGCGCGACGAGGATGCCGTGGGCGGCGAGCGCGTCGACCTGCGTGCGCGCGTCGCGGCCGTCCGTCGACCACAGGTAGAGGCCGGCCTCCCCGCGCACCGCGAAGCCGGCCGCCTCGAGCGCGGGACGCAGCGCGTCGCGACGCGCGCGGTAGCGCTCGCGCTGCTCCGCCACGTGCGCGTCGTCGGCGAGCCCCACCGTCATGGCGTGCTGCACCGGCATGGGCGGGATGAGGCCGACGTGCTTGCGCACCTCGAGCACCCTGCCGACGATGCGGGCGCATCCGGCGACGAACGCCGCGCGATAGCCGGCGATCGACGACTGCTTCGACATCGAATGCACGACGAGCAGGCCCTCGCGCGTGCTCCCGGCGATGCGCGGATCGAGGATCGAGGGCACCTCGTCGACGTCCCAGGGCAGCAGCGCGTAGCACTCGTCGCTCGCGACGACCGCGCCGATCGCCCGCGCGCGCTCCACGACGCGGCGCAGCGCCTCGACGCCTGCGACGTCGCCCGTGGGGTTCGACGGCGAGTTCACCCAGACGAGGCGCGTGCCCTCGGGCCAGTCGTCGGGGTCGTCGGCCGGCACGGGCGTCGCGCCCGCGACGCGCGCGCCGATGTCGTACGTCGGGTACGCCACGGTGGGGTGCACGACGACGTCGCCGGGCCCGAGGCCGAGCCACAGCGGCAGACCCGCCACGGTCTCCTTCGACCCGACGGTCGGCATGACGTTCGCGTGACCGAGCCCCGGCACGCCGCGCACGCGTGCGAACCAGTCGACGATCGCGTCGCGCAGCGCGGGCGTGCCCCAGCACGTCGGGTAGGTCGGCGCGTCGGACGCCGCGGCGAGCGCGTCCTGGATGACGTGCGGCGTGGGGTCGACGGGCGAGCCGACCGACAGGTCGACGATGCCATCCGGGTGCGCGGCCGCGACGGCCTTCGCCTCGGCGAGGGAGTCCCAGGGGAACGCGGGCAGCTGATCCATGCGATCGTGCGGCGCTCAGGCCTGCGGCGGCAGCGCCTTGACGATCGCGTGATCGTCGGCGATGACGCCGACCTTCGCGGCGCCGCCGGGCGATCCGTGCGTCTCGAAGAACTGCACGTTGACGTCGTAGTACTCGGCCCACTCCTCGGGCACGTCGTCCTCGTAGTAGATCGCCTCGACCGGGCACACGGGCTCGCACGCGCCGCAGTCGACGCACTCGTCGGGGTGGATGTACAGCATCCGCTCGCCCTCGTAGATGCAGTCGACGGGGCATTCGTCGACGCACGCGCGGTCCTTCACGTCGACGCATGGGAGCGCGATCACGTAGGTCACGAGGGGGTCCTTTCGACCGACTCAGCCTATCGTCGCCGTCGCGGGCCGCTCGACCAGCCGCGGCAGCGTCGTGTCGCGCCCGGGCGGCGTCCGTGCGTCGCGGTCGTCAGCCGCGCGCCGCGTCGCGGATGCGCGCGATGCCCTCGGGCGACGGCCATGCGACGGCGACGAGCGCCGCGACGCCGGGCACGAGCACCCAGAGCCAGCCGAGCAGGTCCGCCGCGAGGAGGCCGGCGCTGCCCGCCGTGCGGAAGGGGTCGAGCGCGACGAGCGCGATGGGGGCGAGGACGCCGACCGCCGCCGCGATCGTCGCGGGCCGCGAGCCGAGCAGGCGCGGGCCGACGACGATGCCGAGCGCCGCGACGAGCGCGAGCACGAGGCCCCACGGCTCGACGGCGCGGTACGCGAAGGTGCCGACGGTGCCGATGACGAGCGCGACGAGCCCGACGACGACCGTCGTGCCCCAGCCGATCGGCGACGGCGCGCGCACGAGGCGGTAGTGCTCGACGTCGGCGATCGGCTCGCGCTGGCCGCCGACGTGCACGACGTCGCGGCCGTCGACGGCGAGCTGGCTCGCGTGCGCCGCGAGCGCGTCGTGGACGCGGTCGGCGACGGGTGCGAGGGGCACTGCGACGTCGGCGGGCTCCGAGCTGCGGACGTAGACCGGGATGCGCAGGTCGCGCGCGACCGCGACGACGGCGAGGTGCACGGCGCGGTGGTCGGGATGGCCGTAGCCGCCGTCCTCGTCGTACGTCACGATCGCGTCGGGGCGGAGGCGCTGCACCGCGTCGAGCACGAGCAGCTCGACGTCGGTCGGCGGCTGCGACGTCAGCGCCGCCGTCGACACGTCGGCGCTCGGTGCCGCCCGACCGCCGACCCACGCCATGCCCGAGTCCTCGAAGCGCGCATCCGGCTCGACGCGGGTCGCCCCGAGCGCGACGATCGCGCGGTCGAGCTCGAGGCTGCGCAGCGCAGGCAGGCTCCCGGCGGCGTCGAGGGCGTCGCGCGCCTCGGGGCGCGCCTCGCCGCGCTCGCCCATCGTGAGGGTGAGGACGGAGGCGACGCCGGTCTGCGCGACCGTCGCGATGGCCGCACCGGTCGAGAGCGTCTCGTCGTCGGGATGCGCGTGCACGAACAGCACGTGCTCCCCGAGGTCCATCCCACCATCCTCGCATCCATCGCGGGTCGCGCCCGCCGGATGCCGTGCGCGGCGATCCGCTACCAGCGCGCGGGCACCGTGGGGCGCACGCGGTGCGCGACGAGCGGCAGCGAGCGCGAGACGGCGGCGTCGATGCGGTCGAGCAGCGCCGGCGATGCGACCCGTCCGTCGGCGAAGTCGCCCGCGGAGCCGTACACGCCCGTCGGCAGCGTGAGCGCCTGGAAGAAGCCGAACAGCGGCCGCAGCTGGTGCTCGATCGTGAGCGTGTGCCGCTCGCTGCCGCCCGTGGCCGTGAGCAGCACGGGCGTGTCGACGAGCGCGCGCTGCTCGACGAAGTCGAAGAAGTGCTTGAAGAGGCCCGTGAACGACGCGCGATAGATGGGGGTGCCGACGACGAGCACGTCGGCGGCCTCGACCGCCGCGAGCGCATCCTCGACCTCGGGCGACAGCCCCTCGCGCGACACGGCGCCCGCGAAGCCGCTCGCGATGCTCGCGAGGTCGATGCGCCGCGGCTCGATCGTCGCGCGCTCGCCGATGGCCGCGAGCACGGCGTCGAGCAGCACGCCCGTCTTCGACGGCGACTGCAGGCTGCCGTTCACGCCGACGACGCGCAGCGGGGGCTCGAAGGTGTCGCTCATGCACGGCAGGCTAGGTCGACGAGCGCCTCGGCGGTGCGCGCATTGCGTCGCATGACGACGCGTTGCGTCCCGAGTCGCTCGCGTCTTGCGCAGGCGGCGGACGCGCAGCTTGCATGCCCGCATGACCAGGCAGATCCGCTTCAACGCGTTCGACATGAACTGCGTCGCCCACCAGTCCTCCGGCCTGTGGCGCCACCCGGACGACCGCTCGCGGCACTACACCACCATCGAGTACTGGACGTCGCTCGCGCGCCTGCTCGAGTCGGGCACGTTCGACGGCATCTTCATCGCCGACGTGCTCGGCACCTACGACGTGTACGGCGGCACGAACGAGGCCGCGATCCGCAACGGCGCCCAGGTGCCGGTGAACGATCCGATCCTGCTCGTGTCGGCGATGGCGGCCGTCACCGAGCACCTCGGCTTCGGGATCACCGCCGGCACGGCGTTCGAGCATCCCTATCCCTTCGCGCGTCGGCTCACGACGCTCGACCACCTCACGAACGGCCGCATCGGCTGGAACGTCGTGACCGGCTACCTGCCGTCCGCCGCGCGCAACATGGGGCAGGAGGATCAGCTCGCGCACGACGACCGCTACGACCACGCCGACGAGTACCTCGAGGTGCTCTACAAGCTGTGGGAGGGGTCGTGGGAGGACGACGCCGTCGTCGAGGATCGCGAGCGCGGCATCTTCACCGACCCCGCGAAGGTGCACCCGATCCGCCACGAGGGTCGGCACTTCCGCGTGCCGGGCATCCACATCTCGGAGCCGTCGCCGCAGCGGACGCCGGTGATCTACCAGGCGGGCGCCTCGCCGCGCGGGATCCGCTTCGCGGCCGGCAACGCGGAGGCGATCTTCGTCGCCGCGCGCTCGAAGGAGGTGCTCGCCGCGACCGTGCAGCGCATCCGCGACGCGTTGGAGGCCGAGGGGCGCGACCGATGCTCGGCGAGGATCTACACGCTGCTGACCGTCATCACAGCGGCGACGCACGAGGAGGCGGTCGCGAAGGAGGCCGACTACCGCTCGTACGCGTCGGAGGAGGGTGCGCTGACCTTCCTGTCGGGCTGGATGGGCGTCGACCTCGCCGCGTACGACCCCGACCAGCCGGTCGGCGACGTCGAGTCGAACGCGATCCAGTCGACGGTGCAGCACCTGCAGCAGGAGGCGGCGCTCGGCCGCGAGTGGACCGTCGGCGACCTCGGTCGGCACGCCGCGATCGGCGGCCTCGGTCCGACGATCGTCGGCTCGGGCGAGGAGATCGCCGACGAGCTGCAGTCGTGGGTGGAGGAGACGGACGTCGACGGCTTCAACCTCGCATACGCCGTGACCCCCGGCACGTGGGAGGACGTCATCGAGCACGTCATCCCCGTGCTCCGCGAGCGCGGTGCCTATCCGTCCTCCTACGCGCCCGGCACACTCCGCGAGAAGCTGCACGGCGCCGGCCCCCGCGTCCCCGAGTCGCACCGAGCGGCGCGCTATCGCCTCGCTCCCGCGGCCACCGCCTCCTCCCCCACCTGATTGGTCACTTCTGCCGCCCGATTGGGCAGTAGTGGTTCGCGACACGCCGCGCAGCGAACCACTACTGCCCAATCGACCGACTCCGCGCGGCGCGGATGAGCGGGAGGATGCGCTGGCCGCCGTCGACGATGTCCGCATGCGAGATGCGGATGATCCGCCACCCGAGCGCATCGAGCGCGGCAGAGCGACGGATGTCGTAGCCGAACTGCTCCGCGTCGAGCCGGTGGTAGGCGCCGTCGTACTCCATGCCCACGAGCAGCTGCGGATACGCGAGGTCGAGGGTTGCGATGACGCGTGCCCGTCCATCGCGCACCTGATGCTGCAGCACGGGCTCCGGCAGTCCGGCGCGTCGCAGCAGCAGTCGCGTGCGCGTCTCGCCGGGAGAGTCGGAGCCCACGCGCACCAGCGGGATGGCCTTGTGCACCCGGGCGATCCCGCGCGCACCCGTGAAGTGCCGGGCGTGCTCGCGTAGATCGGTCGGCGTGAGCCGGCGCTCGCGTCGACGGCTCACGATCCAGTCGCCGACCTCGACGAGCTCGTCGAGCGTCAAGGACGAGGTGCCGAGATGCACGAAGGCGTCGGGGATGCTCTCGACGCGGTGACCGGCGACCTCGACGACGGTCGCCTTGATGCGGTGCCCGACGACCCCGTCCCGGCGCATGCGGCTCGTGAACGACGGCGATGCGAGGTGGATCGGCTCGTCGTCGAGCCGTGCCGGCAGCGGCATCCCGTGGATGCGGGCGGCCGTCACATGCGAGAAGAACTGGTCGTCGCGCGCAAGCTCCTCGAGGGAGCCGAGGAAGGCTGCGCGGGGGTCGACGGCGTGCTGCGCGACGCCGACGCGGGCCCCGCGCGTGGGCGCGACGAGATCGGGTGAGCGCAGATCGCCTCGCGTGCGACCGGCAGCCAGTGCTCGTGCGACGGTGAACGGCTCCGAGGTGTGATCGAGGTCCATGCGCGGATCCTGTCCCCGACCGCCCCGCCCTCTCTCCCGCATCCTCGCGGCTGTGGAGAGCTCTTGCCTGTGCATCCGCGACTCCCGCATCACCGCCGGAGACGCCGATTGGGCAGTAATGGTTCGCAGCACGGCGTGTCGCGAACCACTACTGCCCAATCACGAAGCAGAAGTGACCAATCGGGTCAGGACTGGGACTGCTTCTTCAGACGGGAGGCGGCGCGGGCGCGCAGCGTCGCATCGAGCTCGACCTTGCGGATCCGCACCGCCGACGGCGTCACCTCGACGCACTCGTCGTCGCGCGCGAACTCCAGCGACTCCTCGAGGGAGAGCTGCCGCGGCGGCGTCAGGCGCTCGAGCTCCTCTCCGGTCGACGACCGGATGTTGTTGAGCTTCTTCTCCTTGGTGATGTTCACGTCCATGTCGTCGCCGCGCGAGTTCTCGCCGACGACCATGCCCTCGTAGACGTCGTCGCCCGGCTTGATGAAGAACTCGCCGCGATCCTGCAGGGCCATGATGGCGTTCGACGTCGCGACGCCCGAGCGGTCGGCGACGAGCGAGCCCGACTGACGCGTGACGATCTGGCCGGCCCAGCGCTCGTAGCCCGCCGCGATCGCGTTCGCGATGCCCGTGCCGCGCGTGACCGTGAGGAACTCGGTGCGGAAGCCGATGAGGCCGCGGCTCGGCACCGTGAACTCGATGCGGATCCAGCCGGTGCCGTGGTTCGACATCGTCTCCATGCGGCCCTTGCGGCCGGCGAGCAGCTGCGTGATCGCGCCGAGGTACTCCTCAGGCGCGTCGATCGTGAGGTGCTCGAACGGCTCGTGCAGCGCGCCGTCGATGTGCTTCGTGACGACCTGCGGCTTGCCGACGGTGAGCTCGAAGCCCTCGCGGCGCATCTGCTCGACGAGGATGGCGAGGGCGAGCTCGCCGCGGCCCTGCACCTCCCATGCGTCGGGCTGGCCGATGTCGAGCACGCGCAGCGACACGTTGCCGATGAGCTCGCGGTCGAGGCGGTCCTTGACCATGCGCGCCGTGAGCTTCGAGCCCTTCACCTTGCCGACGAGCGGGGACGTGTTCGTGCCGATCGTCATCGAGATCGCGGGGTCGTCGACCGTGATGGGCGGCAGGGGGCGCACGTCCTCGGGGTCGGCGAGCGTCTCGCCGATCGTGATGTCCGAGAAGCCCGCGACCGCGACGATGTCGCCTGCGGACGCGGACTCGGCGGGCACGCGCTCGAGCGCCTGCGTCGCGAGCAGCTCGGTGACGCGCGCCGAGTGCACCGACCCGTCATGGCGCACCCACGCGACCGTCTGGCCCTTGCGCAGCGTGCCGTTGAAGATGCGCAGCAGCGCGAGACGACCGAGGAACGGCGACGCGTCGAGGTTCGTCACGTGCGCCTGCAGCGGCGCCTCGTCGTCGTACGTCGGCGCGGGGATGTGCTCGAGGATCGCCGCGAACAGCGGCTCGAGGTCCTCGTTCGCCGGCAGCTCGCCGTCGGCGGGCTTCGTCTGGTCGGCGCGGCCGGCCTTGCCCGAGGCGTAGACGACCGGCACGTCGAGCACGGCGTCGAGGTCGAGGTCGGCGCGGTCCTCCGCGAGGTCCGACGCGAGGCCGAGCAGGAGGTCCTGGCTGTCGGAGACGACCTCGTCGATGCGCGCGTCGGACCGGTCGGTCTTGTTCACGAGCAGGATGACGGGCAGCGACGCCTCGAGCGCCTTGCGCAGCACGAAGCGCGTCTGCGGCAGCGGCCCCTCGGAGGCGTCGACGAGCAGCACGACGCCGTCGACCATCGACAGGCCGCGCTCGACCTCGCCGCCGAAGTCGGCGTGGCCGGGCGTGTCGATGACGTTGATCGTCACGGCCTCGGCGCCGGAGGGCACGTGCGCACCCGCGTAGCGGATGGCCGTGTTCTTCGCGAGGATCGTGATGCCCTTCTCGCGCTCCAGCTCGTTGGAGTCCATGACGCGGTCGTCGACCGTGCCGTGCGCGGCGAAGGAGTTGGTCTGCCGCAGCATGGCGTCGACGAGGGTCGTCTTGCCGTGGTCGACGTGCGCCACGATGGCGACGTTGCGGATGTCGGGACGCGTGGCAGTGGCCATGCTCAGCCTCTCGGGCTCGGGATGCGGCTGGCAGGGCGCCGCGCACGACGAGATCGCGGGCGCGGCACCGTCGCGCTGCAGCTGCGTTGGACGGATGTCGGGATCGCGGCACGAACGCGCGCATCCCTGCCTCGATGCTACCGCGTCGAGGCAGGGATGCCGGGCATCAGGTGCGCGGGGTCTCCTCGATGATCGGCGCGACGCCGTCGTCGCCGCCCACGATCTCGCCCTCGTTCGACTCCTCGGCCGTCTGCACGAGCACCTGGTGGCGCAGCGCGCGGCGGGCACGCTGCTGGTCGGGGTCGGGCACGGGGATCGCCGCGATGAGGCGCTGCGTGTACGGCTCCTTCGGCGCGCGCAGGATCGCGTCGCGCGGCCCCTGCTCGACGATCTCGCCGTGGTGCATCACGGCGATGCGGTCGGCCATGATGTCGACGACCGCGAGGTCGTGGCTGATGAAGAGGCATGCGAAGCCGCGCTCGCGCTGCAGCTCCTGCAGCAGCTCGAGCACCGTCGCCTGCACGGACACGTCGAGCGCGCTCGTCGGCTCGTCCGCGACGAGGAGGCGCGGGTCCATCGACAGCGCGCGGGCGATGCCGACGCGCTGCTTCTGGCCGCCCGAGAGCTCGTGCGGGTAGCGGTTGCGGTACGACGCGGGCAGGCGCACGCTCTCGAGCAGCCCGACGACGCGCTCCTCGAGCTCCTTGCCCTTCGCCACCTTCGCCAGCAGCATCGGCTCGCCGATCGACTCGCCGATGGGGAGGCGCGGGTTCAGCGACGACGACGGGTCCTGGAAGACGATGCCGACGGACCTCGTCAGCCGTGCGCGCGTCGCACGGTCCTTCGCGGTGACGTCGATGCCGTCGACCGTGAGGCGGCCGCCCGCGATGGGCTGCAGGCCGATGGCGGCGCGCCCGATCGTCGACTTGCCCGAGCCCGACTCGCCGACGAGGCCGAGCACCTCGCCCTCGGCGATGTGCATCGAGACCTGGTCGACGGCGCGGAAGGTGCCGAGCTTGCCGCGACGGCCGTACTCGACGATCACGTCGTCGACGACGAGCACGTCCTTCGCCGCGTCGGCCTCCGCGGCCTCCTCGCGCTGCGCGCGCTCGGCGATGCGGAGGTTCTCGGCGGCGCGCTCCTCGAGCTCGCGGTCGAGCTCCTCGCCCTCGGCGCTCAGCGCGAGGGCGGCGGTCACGTCGATCGCCTTCCCCTCCCCGCCCTCGCCGAGGCGGGGCACGGCCGCGAGCAGCATCTGCGTGTACGGATGCGCGGGCGCGTCGAAGATCTGGCGCACCTCGCCCTGCTCGACGAGGTCGCCCTTCTCCATGACGACGATGCGGTCGGCGAGGTCGGCGACGACGCCCATGTCGTGGGTGATGAGCAGCACGGCCGAGCCGAGCTCGTCCTTGAGGTTGCGCATGAGGTCGAGGATCTCGGCCTGCACCGTCACGTCGAGCGCCGTCGTGGGCTCGTCGGCGATGAGCAGCTCGGGGTCGAGCGAGAGCGACTGCGCGATCATCGCGCGCTGCCGCTGGCCGCCCGAGAGCTGGTGCGGGTACGACTTGAACGCCTTCATGGGGTCGGGCAGCTCGACCATCTCGAGCAGCTCGAGCGCTCGCGCCTTCGCGGCGCTCGGCAGCATCGAGCGATGCGTGCGCAGCGCCTCCATGATCTGGAAGCCGACGGTGAAGACGGGGTTCAGCGCCGTCATCGGCTCCTGGAAGATGGCCGCGACGCGCTCGCCGCGCAGCGAGCGCATCTGCGCCGGCGTGATGCCGAGCAGCTCCTCGCCGTCGAGCTTGATGCTGCCGCGCACGCGGGCGGTCTTCGGCAGCAGGTCGAGGATCGCCATGGAGCTGACGCTCTTGCCCGAGCCGGACTCGCCGACGACTGCGACGACCTCGCCGCGGTCGATCGAGTACGTCAGGTGCTTGGCGGCGGGGCGCCAGTAGCCCTCGACGGCGAAGTCGACGCTGAGGTCGGTGATCTCGAGGGCTGGAGGTGCGAGGCGGTCGGTCACCGTGTCTTCCTTCCGTCGAGGCCGCGCCTGTGGGCGTGGTCCTGCGAGAATGCTTCGGTGCCACAGGGGGAACCGGTCGTCGTCCACTCGCGAACGCATCGAGCGTTCGCGATCGTCATCTGGGCGCTGCTCGCCGCCATCGGCGTCGCGCTGTGGGTCAGCGGCGCCGAGGCGCCGCAGGCGCGCGCCGCGATCCCGACGGTCGTCGCCGCCGCGATCGTGGCGTGGGCCGTGCTCTGGCCGCCGTACGTCGCCGTCGACGCGGACGGCGTCACGGTGCGCAACGTGCTCTCGACGCGCCGCGTGCCGTTCGACGCGCTCGTCGACGTCTCGACGCGGTGGTCGGTGACGCTGCGCACGCCGCGCGGGGCCGTGCCGGTCTTCGTCGCGCCGCAGCCCAGCCGCATCTCGGCGTGGGGCGCGGAGCGCCGCGTGCGCCGCGAGGGCAGTCCGGACGAGCGCGCGAGGCTCGAGCGGGTCGTCCACGTCGGCGACGTGCCGGGCACGGAGTCGGGCGACGTCGCCGCGCTCGTCCGCGACCGCTGGCAGCGCGCGCTCGACGAGGGCCGCGTCGCGGTGGGCGACGCCGACGACGTCGCCGTGTCGCGCACCTGGCACGTCGCGACGATCGCCGTCGCGACGCTCGCCGTGGTCGCCGCCCCCGTCGCCGCGTGGCTCATCGCCGGCGCCTGACGATCAGGCCGCATCGCCGGGGAGCTCCTTCGTGCGTCGGCGCGAGAAGCGCTTCTGCCGCGGGTCGAACGCGTCGCGGAGCCCGTCACCGATGAAGTTGATGAGCAGCGCGGGCGTCACGATGAACAGCGCCGGCCACCAGTACAGCCACGGGCGCGTCGCGAACGACGTCTGATTCTCCGAGATGAGTCGGCCGAGCGACGACTCGGGCGGCTGGATGCCGTAGCCGAGGAAGCTGAGGCCGGTCTCGAGCAGGATCGCGGCCGCTGCCAGCAGCGTGGACGCGACGATCACGACGCCGACGGCGTTCGGGAGGATGTGCTTGAAGATGATGCGCGTGTCGCTCGCGCCCGCGACGCGCGCGGCCTCGACGAACTCGCGCTCGCGCAGCGAGAGGAACTCGGCGCGCACGAGTCGCGCGATGCCCATCCACACCGTGAAGCCGAGGAGGATCGCGAGGAGCCACACGCCGAGCGAGCCCGACACGAGCTTGCCGACGATGGCGCCGATGACGATCGAGGGCAGCACGATGAAGACGTCGGTGATGCGCATGAGCACGGCGTCGACCCAGCCTCGGTAGTAGCCGGCGATGGCGCCCACGACCGTGCCGACGACCGTGCCCACGCCTGCGATGACGATGAGCACGAAGTACGAGTTCTGCAGGCCGCGCATGACGAGCGCGAAGTAGTCGACGCCGATGCGGCTGAGGCCGAAGGGGTGCTCGGCGGTCGGCGAGCGTCCGTCGACCGACAGCGGCGTCGTGTAGTCGTAGGGCCACCAGCCCGGGATGGGTCCGAGGCCGATCGCCGAGACGGAGAACACCCAGATGCCGACGAGCAGCACGAGGGACACCATCGCGATGGGGTTCTTGACGAATCGGAGCAGGATGAGCTGCCCCTGGCTGCGGCTCTCCTTGCCCTCGGTGGAGGCCTGGTTCTGCGTGGTCGTCGTCATCTCATTTCACCCGCACTCTCGGGTCGAGGGCCGCGTAGCAGAGGTCCGCCACGAAGTTGAACAGGATGGCCATGATCGCGATCACCACGAAGTAGCCCATGAGCGGATTGAGGTCGCTCGTCCGCAGCGAGTTGTTGAACAGCTGGCCCATGCCGGCGATCGCGAAGATCGTCTCGGTGATGATCGCGCCGCCGAGCAGCGCGCCGATGTCCGCCGCGACGATCGTCGTGAGCGGGATGAGCATGTTGCGGAACGCGTGGCGCATGACGACCGTGCGCTCGGGCAGGCCCTTCGCGCGCGCCGTGCGCACGTAGTCCTGGTTCAGCACCTCCAGCATGCCGGCGCGGGCGTAGCGCGTGTAGCCGGCGAACGAGATGAGGAGCAGCGCGATCGTCGGCAGCGTGTAGTGCATCGTCGCGTCGATCGTCGTCGCCCAGACGTCACCCGAGAAGCCGGCCGTCTCGCCGCTCACCGTCGCGATCGGGCGTCCGCGGATCCTCGAGTTGTCGAGGTAGGCGGGCCACGACTGCATGACGCGGTCGAGCACGACGAAGGCGCCGGCGACGAAGGCCGTGATGCCGGAGGCGAGCATCGCCTGACCGCGGTCGGGTCCGCCGAGCACGGCGCCGATCAGCACGCCCACGACCACGGCGACGATGCCGAGGAAGATGATCGTCCAGATCGTCGAGACGTCGAACAGGCCCTGCACGAGGAAGTACGACACGTAGGCGAGCGCGCCGCTGATGCCCGCCGAGAGCAGCGCACGCCGGTTCTGGAAGCCGGAGACGAGCGCGACCACCGCGGCGACCGTGCCCGCGATGAGCACGAGCAGGCCGACGGGGCCGAGCGAGGGCTGCAGGAAGAAGTTCGTCGCCTGCATGACGATCAGCAGGCCGGCGGTGGCGACTGCGGCCACCGCGGCGGTGATGAGGCGACGCCGCAGCGCGCCGCCGATGATCGCCTGCCAGACGAATCCGGAGACGACGGTCATGACGATGAGCGTCACGATCGGTATCTGCGGATCGAGGAAGAAGTCGTTGCCGCCGATGGCGATGAACTCCTTGAGGAGCACCGCGACGAGGAAGGACGGCAGCGAGAAGAGGAAGAAGCTGAAGAACGTGATCGTGACGTCGAAGCCCGAGTACTGACGCAGGGCCGAGACGACGCCGATCGTGATGCCGAGGATGATCGCGACGACGGTCGCGATCGAGACGAGGCGGATGGTCGAGACCATGGCGCCGGGCAGCAGGGTCGTGACCTCGATGTTCTGGAGGTTCACGCCGAGGTCGCAGCCCGCGAAGGGCACGACGCAGCGGGCGGCGCCGGAGATCCAGAGGAACCAGCGCAGCGGAGGCGGAACGTCGAGGTCGAGCGCCGCGATGCGGGCCGCGATCAGCTGGTCCTTGTTGATCGCGTTCGACGACTCCAGCTCCTGGAGAGGATTGCCCGCGTAGGCCGCGAGCACGTAGATGATGAACGATGCCACGACGAGCGTGAGGATCGATGCGAGCACGCGTCGCACGATGAAACCGATCAACCCAGGCCTTCTTCCTTACGTCGGAGCGCGCGACGGATCGCGCCGCACGCACACGCTAGTACACGCCCGAGGGGGCGCCGGAGTGGTGCTCCGACGCCCCCTCGTGCCGTGCTGATGCGGGATCAGTCCTCGAGCGTCCAGTCGAGGACGTTGTAGAAGATGCCGGTCTGGCCGCCGAAGAAGTCTCCGACGCCACCGACTCGGCCGTTGCCGGCGGTGAGGCCCGGCGTCTGGAAGAGCGGCAGACCGTACGCGTCCGACTGCGTCAGCGTGTCGATCTGGATCTGCAGCTCGTCGATCGCCTCGGTGTCGTCGATGATGACCTGCGTCTGGTCGACGAGCGAGTCCACCTCGGGGTTCGAGTAGGCGTTGTAGTTGCCACCGCCACCCGTCTGCCAGATCTGCGGCAGACCGGCGTAGCCGGCGCCCGCCGAGATCCAGCCGAAGATCGACACGTCGTAGCCGCCGCCGCCGAGCAGCGAGGACCAGTCGGGCGATCCGCCGTCGTTCACGATGAAGCCGGCCTGCTGCGCGCTCTGCTGGATCAGCTGGAACGTGTCGACGCGGTTCGGGTTCGCCGTGTTGTAGAGGATGGTGATCTCGGGCGTCGCGCCGGCCAGGAGCTCCTGGGCACGGGCGATGTCGACGTCGCCGTAGTTCTCCGCGTAGCCGTTCGCCGCGACGGCGTCGGCGTACTGGGGCTGCGACGAGACGAACAGCTGCGAGTTGAGCACCTCGGCCTCGGGGTTGATCGGCGTGATGATCGAGTCGAGGATCTGCTGGCGCGGGATCGTGAGGAGGAAGGCCTCACGGTAGTCGCGGTTCGAGAACACGGGGCTGTCGAACGACAGGTCCACGTGGTCGTACGAGAGCGCGTCGCCCAGGTCGACCTCGAGGCCGGCCTCGTCGAGCGCCTGCGTCGTGTCGGCCGTGATGCTCGTGGGAGCGATCAGGTCGACCTCGCCGTTGCGGAGCGCCGAGACCTGCGCGGTCGTGTCGCCGATGAACGACATGATGACCGTGTCGAAGGCCGGAGCGTCGCCCGCCCAGTTCTCGTTCAGCGAGAACACGGCCGAGCCACCGTCGTCGGCCGTGAAGTCCGAGAGGATGTACGGGCCGGCACCGACGACGACGTTCTCGTCGGTCGGCATCTCGGTGATGTTGTAGCCGGTCAGCCACGCCTCGCCGAGGGCGAGCAGCGTCGCGTCGGGCTCGGCGGGGTTCGCCGGGTCGCCACGGGTCTCGTTGGCGAGCGCCGTCTGCACGTCCTCGAGCGACACGCCGGCGATCTCCGCCATCGCGTGCGCGGGCTTCGACAGCATGCCCGCGAGCTCCCAGTCCACGTAGGGCTCGGAGTACGTGATCGTCATGGTGCCCGCGTCCTCGTCGATCTCGGGGTACGAGGTCGTGTCGAGGCCGGCGGTGCTGCCGGCGAGCTGGAAGTACTGCGTGCCCGAGGTGGGCTCGCCCGACTCGGGGTCGATCGTGACGTCGTCGTAGTAGCCCGACGTGATCGCCCACGTCAGCAGGAGGTCGGTCGTCGTGATGGGCTCGCCATCGGACCAGACGGCGCCGTCGTTGATCGAGTACTGCACCGTCAGCGGGTCGTCGGAGACGAGCTCGTACGAGACGTTCGTCTCGTCGTGGACGATGCTGTAGTCGCTGCCCAGCTGGTAGAAGGTGCCGAGACCGCCGTTGGAGCCGGAGATGTACTCGGCCATGCCGTTGGTGTTGAGGTTCGTGTCGGGCGTGGCCGAGTTGAGCGACGTCAGGGCGTTGGTGACGGCGACCGTCACGGACTCGCCGCCCCCGCTGCCGCTGGCGCCAGGCGTGTCGCCGCTGGTCGTGCACGCCGAGAGCGCGAGACCGGCGACGCCGACCGCAGCGACGGCCATGAGGCCGCGCGCGCGCGTCTGCTTGTTGAACAAGATTCCTCCTGCTGTGTTCGAAGGTGCGACGCGCTCGTGGCGCAGACGCGTAGGTGCCCCGACTCTATGGCGGGTGGAGGGACGCCTGGCGCCCAGCGGCAAGACCGTTATGAAGTGGTGACGTGGGTGACATCGGACCGTGACGCCGACGCACGATCGTTGCGCGGTGCGCACCGTTCGCGCGCGCAACGCAGCGCAGAAGGGTTGTGGACGGCACGCGCGAGCGCGCAGACCAGGGGCGACGGCTCCGCGTCCCCCGCCTCCCCCGTCGCCGTATGCTGAGGTCGTGACTCCGGCGCTCCTGGTGTTCGACGGCGACTGCGGCTTCTGCACGAGCGCCGTCGATCGGCTCCGCGCGGCGCTGCAACGCTTCCCCGAGGCGCAGCCGTGGCAGTTCCTCGACCTCGACGAGCTCGGCCTGACGCTCGACGACGTCACGAGCTACGCGTGGCTCATCGATCGGGAGTCCGGCCGCCGCTGGCACGGCGCGCAGACCTTCGCGGCGCTCCTGTCGGGGCAGCGCGGCCCGCTGCCGCGCATGGCCGGGGCGCTGCTGTCCGCGCCCGGGCTGCGCCGCGTCGCCGAGCACGGCTACGACTGGGTCGCGGCGCACCGCCACCGGCTGCCGGGCGGCACGCCGGCGTGCGCGATGCCCGGGGCGGGCGCGTGACGCAGGAGCGGCTCGCGCGGCCCTGGTTCCCCGACGCCGAGCCGCTCGTCGGCTCCCGCAGGTCCCGCTGGGTCGAGATCGCCTGCGTGCTGCTCGTCTCGCTCGGCGCGAGCGCGATCTGGTCGATCATCCAGATCGCCGACCTCGCCACCCGTCCGGAGCCGATCGGCGACCAGGTCGTCGCGCTCAACCCCACGCGCAGCGATCGGCCGTGGCTCGACCTCGCGTACCAGCTGACCGGCCACCTCCTCGACCTCGTGCCCGTCGTGCTCGTGTGCTGGCTCCTGTGGCGCGCGCGCCGCCCCCACCTCGCGCGGCTCGGGATCACGTTCGACCGGCCCGCCCGCGACGCGGGCTGGGGCGCCGTGCTGCTGCTCGTCATCGGCATCCCGGGGCTCGCGATCTTCGTCGCGGGTCGTGCGCTCGGCCTCACGGCCGCGCTCGCCCCGAGCCCGCTCGACGCGCAGTGGTTCACGATCCCCGTGCTGCTCGTCGCGGCGTTCCGCGCCGGCGTGACCGAGGAGGTCATCGTCGTGGGCTACCTCTTCGAGCGCCTGCGGAGCCTCGGATGGGGTCGCTACCGGATCATCATCGCCGCGGCCCTCCTGCGCGCCACCTACCACCTGTACCAGGGCGTGGGCGGCTTCATCTCGAACCTGCTGCTCGGCCTGCTCTTCGGCTGGCTCTACAGCCGATACGGCCGCCTGCTGCCGCTCGTGATCGCGCACATCCTCATCGACGTCGTCGCCTTCGTCGGATACCCGCTCGCCGCGGGTGCGTGGCCGGCGCTCTTCGGCCTCGACGGCTAGCGGAGGCGTCGCGGCGCGCTCACTCCTCGGGCAGCGCCCACTGCGGCAGGTTCCACGTGAGCCTCGCGTCAGGTCCGTTGCGGGGCTGCACGCTCTCGATGCCCGAGGCGACGACGTCGGCGACGATCACGGTCGACAGCGGCAGCGCGACGCCCTGCGCCACGATCGAGGTCTCGACCTCGACGAGCAGGTCGCGCACGTCGTTCGGCTCGGTCCTCGTCGCCGCCGTCGCGATGGCCTCGTCGCGAGCGGGGTCGCCGATGCCCGTGAGGTTCGCGGCGCCGCCCGTGCCCCAGTGCGCCGCGACGTCCGCGGCGCTCGTCGGCAGCGGCACCGATGCGATGACCGCGTCCCAGCCTCCCTCGGCGAGACGCGCGTCGAGGTCGTCGGCGCCGCAGTCGGCAGCGGTCCACCCGGACTCCGCGAGGCCTGCGGCGAGCGCGGCGAACGCGCCCGCTGCGAACGGCTCGGCGCGATCGTAGACGACGCACACGGCGGTGCCGGCCGGCACGCCCGCCTGGTCGCGCTCGGCCGCGGCGAGCTCGGCGTCCGGCGAGCCCCAGGCGTCGGCGAAGCCCGAGTCCTCGAGGGAGATCTGATAGCCGCCCGTGCCGGTCTGGAAGAGCACGGAGTCGGTGGATCCCATCTCGGCGCTCCACGCGCCCGCACCGGCCGCGACGACGTCGGCGCGCGGGATGGCGTGCAGCAGCGACTGCCTCGCGAGCGTCGACTGCAGCACGCCCCGATCGCCGCGCAGCTGCAGCGTCCAGATGCTGCCGGTCTGCGTCGCCGTGAGCTGCGCGCCGTCGCGGGTGAGGTCGCGGATCGGCTCCCAGTTCTCGTCCGTCGGCAGCACCTCGACCGCGTCGACGTCGGAGCCGAGCGCGGCGAGCAGCCGGTCCTCGGGCAGGGCGACGAGCTCGACGGTCTCGATCGTCGGCGTCGTCCCCGCGTAGCGACGGTTGGCGACGAGCGTCACGCCATCCTCGCGGATCTCGTCGACGACGTACGGGCCGCTCGAGACGAGCAGCCCCTCGTCGGTCGTCGGCGAGACGTCGAACCCCTCGTTCCACACGGCGGCGATCGCGGCGAGCCGCTCGGGATCGGCGATGCGGATGGCGTCGACCACCGCCTGCTTCGCCTCCATCGGATCCTCGATGCCGAACGCGAGCCGGCCGACGACGTGGGCGGGCACGGCGATCTCGAGCATCGTCTGCCAGTCGGCGACCGGGCCCGTCAGCGGCACGTCGATCGACCTCGCGAACTCGTCGACCTCGGGCTGCCCGTCGGCGAGCGCGAGTCCGCCGGACACGGCGACGTCGAACCACGCCACGTCGGCCGGCACGACGAGCGCGCCCGCCTCGTCGATCGACTCGGCCGGATCGAAGCCCTCGGGCGCCAGCGCGTTCGACCCGGCGACCCAGCCGAGCAGGAGGTCGGCCGCGTCGAGCGGAACGCCGTCCGACCACATGCCGTCGTCGACGAGGTCGTAGCGCACCGTGAACGGCTCGTCGTCGACGATCTCGACCTCGCCGAGGTCGACGTTCGCGACGAGGGATCCGTCGAGCCCGATCGCCGCGAACTGCGACCGCGTCGCGGCGGCGACGTCGAGGTTGCCGGGCGTCGCGCCCGCGCTCGACGCCGCGTTGACGCTCGTGAGCTCCCCACGCCAGCCGATCGCGACGTCGGAACCCTCGATCACGGAGACGGGCAGCGACGGGCCGCAGCCCGTGAGCAGGACGACGCTCGCGACGACGACGACGACCGAGGGGCGCGCAGCGCGCATGCGAACCTCCGTGCTCGAGACCGTGCTGGCGGGCGTCGCCAGGGTGCGCCGACGATCCTACGGACGCACCCTGACGCGCGCTGCCAGGTTGCGGCTCAGTCGGCGAACGCCTCCGGCGGCGGGCAGGCGCACACGAGGTTGCGGTCGCCGAACGCCTGGTCGATGCGCGAGACCGGCGGCCAGTACTTGGCGTGCTCGACCCCGGGCACGGGGAAGACCGCCTGCTCGCGCGTGTACGGCCGCTCCCAGTCGCGCACGATCGAGCCCGCCGTGTGGGGGGCCCGACGCAGCGGGCTCTCCTCGAGCGGCCACTCCCCCGCGCGCACGCGCTCGGCCTCGGCCTTGATCGCGATCATCGCGTCGCAGAACCGGTCGAGCTCGGCGAGGTCCTCCGACTCCGTCGGCTCGACCATGAGCGTGCCCGCGACGGGGAACGACATGGTCGGCGCGTGGAAGCCGTAGTCGACGAGCCGCTTCGCGACGTCGTCGTTCGTGACGCCGGTCTCGGCCGTGAGCGGGCGCAGGTCGAGGATGCACTCGTGCGCCACGAGGCCGTCCGGGCCCGAGTACAGCACCGGGAAGTGGTCGCGCAGCCGCGCCGCGACGTAGTTCGCCGCGAGCACCGCCGCCGCCGTCGCCGCCGTGAGGCCCTCCGTGCCCATCATCCGCACGTAGCTCCACGAGATCGGCAGGATCGACGCGGAGCCCCACGGCGCCGCCGACACGGGTCGCGCGCCGAGCACGAGGCCGTCGACCTCGATGGGCGCCTCCCGCGGGTCGCGCGGCAGGAACTCGGCGAGGTGCTGCTTCGCCGCGACGGGACCGACGCCGGGGCCGCCGCCGCCGTGCGGGATGCAGAACGTCTTGTGCAGGTTGAGGTGGCTGACGTCGCCGCCCACGTCGCCGAAGGATGCGTGGCCCACGAGCGCGTTGAGGTTCGCGCCGTCGATGTAGACCTGGCCGCCCGCATCGTGCACGAGCTCGCAGACGCGCCGCACCCCCTCCTCGTACACGCCATGGGTCGAGGGGTAGGTGATCATGAGCGCCGCGAGGCGATCGGCGTTCGCCGACACCTTCGCCTCGAGGTCGGCGAGGTCGACGTCGCCGCCCTCGTCCGTCGCGACGACGACGACCCGCATGCCCGCGAGCACGGCGGAGGCGGCGTTGGTGCCGTGCGCCGAGGCCGGGATGAGGCAGACGTCGCGCCCCTCGTCGCCGCGCGAGCGGTGGTAGCCGCGGATGGCGAGGAGTCCGGCGAGCTCGCCCTGGCTGCCGGCGTTCGGCTGCAGCGAGACGACGTCGTAGCCCGTGAGGGCCGCGAGCCATGCGGAGAGCTCGTCGATCATCGCGAGCGTGCCCGCGGCGTCGCCCACGGGTGCGTACGGATGCAGCTCGGCGAACTCCGGCCACGACACCGGCTCCATCTCGGTCGCGGCGTTGAGCTTCATCGTGCACGAGCCCAGCGGGATCATGCCGCGATCGAGCGCGTAGTCCTTGTCGCTCAGGCGCTTGGCGTAGCGCATGAGCGACGTCTCGGACCGGTGCGTCGCGAACACCTCGTGCGTCATGAACTCGGTCGTGCGCGGCAGCGCGATCGACGGCTCGACGGCGCCGGCGTCCTGCAGGTCGAGCGCGGCGAGCAGGTCGCCGATGCCCGTCTCGGCCCACAGCTCGTCGACGGTCGCCTGCAGCGTGTCCTCGTCGACGACGTGCACGAGCACGCCGCGAGCGCGCGCCGTCTCGGCCGCCTGGCGCGCCCGACCGGGCAGGCGCAGGCGCACGGTGTCGAAGACGTCGTCGTGCACGACCTCGATGCCGGCGGCGCGGGCGGCCGCCTGCAGCCGCAGCGCGGCCAGGTGCACGTCCTCGGCGATCCGACGGATGCCGTCAGGGCCGTGGTACACCGCGTACATCGACGCCATGACCGCGAGCAGCACCTGCGCGGTGCAGATGTTGCTCGTCGCCTTCTCGCGGCGGATGTGCTGCTCGCGCGTCTGCAGGGTGAGCCGGTAGGCGGGATAGCCGTCGGCGTCCTTCGACACGCCCACGAGCCGGCCGGGCATCTGCCGCTCGAGCCCCGAGCGCACGGCGAGGTAGCCGGCGTGCGGACCGCCGAAGCCCATGGGCACGCCGAAGCGCTGCGACGAGCCCACGGCGATGTCGGCGCCGAGCGAGCCGGGCGACTCGATGAGCGCGAGCGCGAGCAGGTCGGCGCCGACGACGACGACGCCGCCGGCCGCCTTGACGGCGTCGATGACCACGCGCGGATCCCACACGCGCCCGGAGGCGCCCGGGTACTGGATGAACGCGCCGAAGACGTCGATGTCGCTCGGTGGCTGCTCGTGGCCGGGCGCGCCGTCGCGATCGAACGGCGTCTCGTGCAACTCGATGCCGACGGCCTCGGCGCGGTGCGCGAGCAGCGCCTTCGTCTGGGGCAGCGCATCCGCGTCCACGAGGAAGACGTTCGAGGACGACCTCGACACCCGCCGGGCCAGCAGCATGCCCTCGACGACCGCCGTCGACTCGTCGAGCATCGACGCGTTCGCGGTGTCGAGGCCCGTGAGGTCGGCGATCATCGTCTGGAAGTTGATGAGCGCCTCGAGGCGACCCTGCGAGATCTCGGGCTGGTACGGCGTGTACGCCGTGTACCAGGACGGGTTCTCGAGGATGTTGCGGCGGATCGGCGCCGGCGTGATCGTGCCGTGGTAGCCGAGGCCGATGGCGCTGCGCCGCACGGTGTTGCGACGCGCGAGCTCCGCGAGCCGCTGCGCGGCCTCGCGCTCGGTGAGCGCGGCGCCGATGCCCTCGGGCGTCGAGCGGATGCCCGCGGGCACCGCCGCATCCATGAGCGACTCGAGCGAGTCGTGGCCGAGCAGCTGCAGCATCGTCTGCTGCGCCGCCGACGACGTGCCGATGTGGCGGTCGCGGAAGGGCCGCATCAGGAGAGCGTCGCCTGGTAGGCCGCGGCGTCGAGCAGCTCGGGCTCGGAGGTGAAGCGGACCTTGACGAGCCAGCCCGCACCCTCGGCGTCCTGGTTCACGAGCGTCGGGTCGCCCGCGACCTCGTCGTTGACCGCCACGACCTCGCCGTCGGCGGGCGCGAAGAGCTCGCCGACCGACTTCGTCGACTCGATCTCGCCGATGGCCTCGCCGCTGGAGAAGGTACGACCCACCTCGGGCAGGTCGACGTAGACGACGTCGCCCAGCTGCTGCTGCGCGTGCTCGGTGACGCCGAGGACGTGGGCGTCGCCCTCGGCGCGCACCCACTCGTGGTCTGCGGTGTACTGCGTGGTCATGCTCGCTCCTGACGGCGGTAGAAGGGGAGGTCGACGATGGTGACGGGGATGCGCGTGCCGCGCACGTCGATGGCGAGGGATCCCGAGTGGCCGGGGGTCACGAGCGCCATGGCGATGGGGTGGCCGAGGGTCGGCGAGAGGGCGCCCGAGGTGACGACGCCGACCTCGGCGTCGCCGTCGAGCACCGGGTAGCCGGCGCGGCCGGCGCGGCGACCCTCGGCGACGAGGCCGACGAGCACGGGCGCGTCGGCGGCGGGCCCGGCCTCGACGGCCTCGCGGCCGACGAAGTCGCCCTTCGTGCGCAGCGCGACCGAGCGGCCGACGCCGACCTGCGCAGGCAGCGTCTCGGTCGACAGCTCGTGGCCGTACAGCGGCATGCCCGCCTCGAGGCGCAGCGTGTCGCGCGCGGCGAGGCCGCACGGCTGCAGGCCCATGGGCGTGCCGACGCGCACGAGCGCATCCCACAGGTCCGAGGCTGCGTGCGCGGGCACGTAGAGCTCGAAGCCGTCCTCGCCGGTGTAGCCGGTGCGGGCGACGAGCACGTCCTCGCCCTCGAAGACCGCCTCGAGGACGCGGTAGTAGCCGAGCTCGTCGAGCGGCGACGACTCGAGGCCGATCGCCTCGACGATCGCCTGCGACGCGGGCCCCTGCACGGCGACGAGCGCGATCTCCTCGGTCTCGTCGACGACCGTCGCGTCGAAGCCGGCGACGCGCTCGGCGAGCGCCTCGGCGACGACGGCGCGGTTGCCCGCGTTCGCGACGACGAGCCACTCGGACGCCCCGAGCCGGTAGACGATGAGGTCGTCGAGGATGCCGCCGGACTCCGCCAGCAGCAGCGTGTAGCGCGCCTGCCCGAGCTCGAGCGCCGACAGGCGGCCGGCGAGCGCGTGGTCCAGGAAGGCCCCCGCCTCGGCGCCGCGCACGCGCAGCTCGGCCATGTGGCTGAGGTCGAAGAGGCCGGCGCGCTCGCGGACTGCGGCGTGCTCGGCCAGGTCGGAGCCGTAGCGCAGCGGCATCATCCAGCCGCCGAACTCGGTCAGCTGGGCGCCGGCGGCCGTGTGCCTGGCCTCGAGCGGGGTGTGCAAGATCTCGGGCATGAGTCCTCGTCGTGAGTGGATCGGGACTCCCCCTCAGTCGCGCGACGGATCGCCGGTGCTCCTGAGCGGCCTGCGCATGCGGTCTTCGGACCTGAGAGGTTGGCGGGGAGTGCTTGCTCCTTCGGTGTCGCGCGAGGCGACTCTTCCGCATGGGCTGCGACGGCCGGGTTCTGCAGTTGTGCCTCGATCGTAGCCGACGCGCACGGCGGACGGCGTCCGCTCCCGCATGCGGCGGCGCTCAGCGCTCGTCGTCGGTCTCGTCCTCGACGAGCAGGTCGGTGCGGTACTGCTTCGCCAGGTACGCCGAGCGCGACATCATCTGGCTCGCCACGGGCGCCGTGAGCAGCTGCAGCAGCGCGACGAGCAGGAGCATGCCCGTCGCGAGCGGATCGCGCAGCTCGAGCGCGAGGCCGATCGCGATGAGCGCGATGCCGAGCGTCTGCGGCTTCGACGCGGTGTGCATGCGGCCGAGCGCGTCGGGCAGCCGCAGGAGGCCGAAGGCTGCGATGACGGTGAGCAGGGCGCCGAGCAGGATGAGGATGGCGCCGGCGACCGTGAGGATCGTCTCGAGGAGGGTCATGCGTCGTCCTCCTCGTCCGTGCGCATCGTGGCGGCGCGGCTCGCGACGTAGCGGGCCATCGCGACGGTGCCGGCGAAGGCGACGAGCGAGAGCACGAGCATGACCGGCACGGTGTAGGCGTGCTGGGAGACGGCGGCCTCGATCGCGAGGACGCCGACGACGACGGCGATGAGCACGTCGGTCGCGAGCACGCGGTCGATCGGCGAGGGTCCTCGCACGAGTCGGACGATCGCCATGACGGCGGCGGCGGCGAGCAGAACGCCGGCGACGACGAGCACCCAGTCGCTCACGCGGTCACCTCCTCGTAGCGGGCGCGCTCCGCGCGCGACGCGAAGGCGCGCACGAGCAGGCGCTCGGCGTCGTGCACCTCGTCGCGCGCACGCTGGATGGAGGCGGGGCTCGAGGCGTCGAAGACGTGCAGCAGGATCTCGTGCCGGTCGAGCTCCACGATGACGGACCCCGGGATCAGGGTGACGACCTCGACCGTCATCGCCTTCACGAACGGGCTCTCGCTGCGGAGGGGCACGCGGATGAGCGCATGCTGCACGGGGCGTCGCACGGCGAGCACGCCGATCGAGACGATGACGCTCGCCTTGACGAGGCCCCAGCCGACCCAGGCGATCAGATGGAGGAGCGCCAGCGGCCGGAACCGCTCCATCTCGGGCACGTCGGGGAGGGGGAAGGCGACCTGCACCCCGAGCGCGACCACGAGGCCGAGCACGGCGGCCGCGATCGACAGGTCGCCCCACAGCACCATCCACACGATCGTGAGGCCGATCGTGGCGGTCCACGACAGACGAGCCTTCAAGCGTCGATGCACGCGTCGCATCACGGCACCGCCTCCTCGACCGCGGTCACGTACGTCTGGGCGCGCAGATCGTGCGCGGCGTCGGTCGAGAACGTCGAGAGCGGGCCGGCGACGATCGAGATCGCGCACGTCACGGCCACGAGCGCGCCGGCCGTCACGAGCCACGACGCCGGGAGCCTGCGGTGCTCGGCGTGCTCCTCCTGCGCGGGCTCCCAGAACGCACGATGCCACACGCGGATGATCGCGAGCAGCGTGAGCAGGCTCGTGGCGATGCCGCCGAACACGAGCGCGTACGCGAGCGGCGTGCCCTCGGCGATGCCCGCCTGGAAGAGCGCGACCTTGCCGAGGAAGCCCGAGAAGGGCGGCAGTCCCGCGAGGTTGATGGCAGGGACGAAGAACAGCACCGCGAGCACCGGGATGGAGGCGAGGCCGCCGATCCGGGACATCGACGTCGAGCCGCCCGCGCGCTCGATGAGCCCGACGACGAGGAACAGCGCCGTCTGGATCAGGATGTGGTGCGCCACGTAGAAGATCGAGCCCGCGAGCCCCGCCTCGGTCGCGAGGCCGATGCCGAGCACCATGTAGCCGATGTGGCTCACGAGCGTGAACGACAGCAGTCGCTTGATCTCGTTCTGCGCGAGCGCGCCGAGGATGCCGACGACCATGGTCGCGAGCGCGACCCACAGCAGCAGGTCGGTGAGCGGGCTCTGCGGGAACAGCAGCGTCTGCAGCCGGATGATGGCGTAGACGCCGACCTTCGTCAGCAGGCCGGCGAAGACGGCGGTGACCGAGGCCGGCGCGGTCGGGTACGAGTCCGGCAGCCAGGCCGACAGCGGGAAGATCGCCGCCTTGATCGCGAAGACCGTGAGCAGCAGCAGCTGGATCGTGAGCTGGATGCCCTCGCCGAGCTGCGGCAGCCGCTCGGCCATCTGCGCGAAGTTCACGGTGCCGACCGCGCCGTAGACGACGGCGATCGCGACCAGGAAGAGCGTCGAGGAGACGATGCTCACGACGATGTACGTGCTGCCGGCGCGGACGCGCTCGCGCGGCGCGCCGAGCGTGAGCAGCACGTACGACGCGAACAGCAGCATCTCGAAGCCGACGAACAGGTTGAAGAGGTCGCCGGCGAGGAACGCGTTCGCGACGCCCGCCGAGAGCACGAGGTAGGTCGGATGGAAGATCGACACCGGCGCCTCGCGCGTGCCGGCATCCTGGTCCTGGCGCGTGGCGAAGACGAGCACCGTGATCGTGACGATGCTCGACACGAGCACCATGAGCGACGAGAGCCGATCGGCGACGAGCACGATGCCGAGCCCCTCGGGCCACGCGCCGACCCAGAGCGCCTGCGGCCCGGCGGTGGACAGCGCCACGAGCAGGACGGCGACGACGAGCACGAGCGACAGCGAGATCGCCGAGACGATGCGCTGCACGCGCGGGCTGCGCGGGAAGCACATGGCGACGCCAGCGCCGACGAGCGGCAGCAGCACCGGCAGCGGGATGAGGTTCACGGCATCCATCAGCCCCTCCCCTCCGGCTCGATCGCGTGCTCGCTGTCGGTGTGGTCGGCACCCGGCTCGGGCATGTGCTCCTCGGTCGCGTCGTCGGGCACGGCGTCCTCGGGCACCGCGTCGGGCGCCTGCACGCCGCCCGACTCGGTGTCGTCGTCGACCCCGGGCCGCTCGGCGAACGACGCCGAGGTGAGGTCGGCCTCGGCACGGCGACGCACCAGCGCGTCCTCGACGTCGTCGGCGACCTCGTCGTGGCCGTCGAGCTGGAACGACCGGTACGAGAGCGCGAGCAGGAAGGCGCTCGCCGCGAGCGAGATGACGATCGCCGTGAGCACGAACGCCTGCGGCAGCGGGTCGGCGATCGCGTCCTGCCCCTCGCCGATGATCGGCGCACGACCCGCGGGGCCGCTCGCGACGATGAAGAGCAGGTTGACGCCGTTGCCGGCGAGGATGACGCCCGCCATGATGCGCAGGATCGAGCGCTCGAGGATGAGGTAGACGCCGCACGCGATGAGCGCGCCGCCGGCGACGACGAGGGCGAGGCTGGGGATCACGACGACTCCCACGTCCGCACGCGGTCGGACTGCGCGATCGGCACGGGCGCCATGCCCTGCCGCACCTGCACGTCGATGCCGGCGCCGAGGCTGCGCACGAAGTCGAGCATGGCGCCGACGACGATGAAGTACACGCCGACGTCGAAGACGACGGTCGTCACGAGATAGGACTCGCCGAGCACGGGCAGGTCGAGGTCGATGCGGTACGACTCGCCGATGCGCCCGCCGATCAGCACCGGCCACAGCATGCTGACCGCCGCCACCGCGATGCCCACGCCGAGGAGGCGTCCGGCGTCGAAGGGCGCGGCGTTCGCGAGCTCGTCGCGGCCCGCGGCGAGGTAGCGCAGGGCGATCGCGAGTCCGCCCACGAGTCCGCCCGCGAAGCCGCCGCCGGGCAGGTTGTGGCCGACGAGCAGCAGGTAGATCGACACGACGACCATGACGGGGAACATGAGGCGCGTCATCATCTCGAGCACGGGTGCGGCATCCTGCGCCTCGACGCCGCGACCGCCGCGCAGGAACGTGCTCGCGCGGCCGCCCGTCGCGTCCGGGCGCCCGCGGTCGCCGCGGAGCGTGCCGCGCGGGTCCGCGGCCCGGGTGCGGATGAAGATGAGGCTCGCGACGCCGGTCGCGGCGACGAGCAGCACCGCGATCTCGCCGAGCGTGTCCCACGAGCGGATGTCGACGAGGGTCACGTTCACGATGTTCGAGCCGTAGCCGAAGTCGTACGCCCGCTCGTAGAAGCCCTCGGAGATGGGCACGTCGATGCGCGCGCCCGCCGCGGCGACCGCGATGAGCGAGGCGACGGCGCCGACGCCGATCGCGAGGGCCGCGCGCAGCCACCTGCTCGAGCGCAGCGGGCGGTCGGTGAAGTACTTCGGCTGGCGTCGCAGCACGAGCACGAGCAGCACGAGCAGCACCGTCTCGCAGAGCACCTGCGTGAGCGCGAGATCGGGTGCGCCGTGCAGGAGGAAGAGGACGGCGACGCCGTAGCCGACGACGGAGAGCAGCATGAAGGTCTTCAGGCGACCGCGCGTGTTCGCCGCGAACACGCCGGCGATGACCACGGCGACGACGACGAGCAGCTGGCCGGGTCCGTCGGCGAGGCGGACGGGCTGCAGGAACGCGCCGCTCGCGAGCACGACGACGCCCGGCAGGGCGACGACCGTCGCGAGGATCGTCGCGACGTGCAGCGGCAGCGAGCCCGTCTGGGTGCGGCCGGTCACCTCGACCGCGAGGCGGTCGATGCCGCGGATGAGCCCGCGGAAGCCGCGCTCGAACGGGTCGACGGCGGTCTGCTCGCCCATCCGGCGCCCGAGGGTCAGCCAGACGAGGGCACCCACGAGCAGCGCCGCGATCGTGAGCAGCAGCGGCACGCTCACGCCGTGCCAGAGCGCGAGACGCTCGATGTCGTCGGCGCCGAGCGCCGGCGCGATCGCGGGCTCGAGCACCTGCGTGAGCGGCTCGCCCGCGAAGCCGAGCCCGAGCCCGACGGCCGCGAGCACGACGGGCATCGCGACCATGGGCCAGACGAGGCGGTCGGAGGTCGTCGCGTCGTCGCGACGAGGACCGAGGAAGACGGCGACCGTGAGGCGCAGCGTGTACGCGACGGTCATGGCCGCGCCGATCGCGAGCGCGACGAGGGCGACGTACCCGACCCACGGGTCGAGGCCCTCCATGTGCGACGCGTGCTCGGCGGCGGCGAGGCCCGACTCCTTCGCGACGAACGCGAGGGCGGGCGGCACCCCTGCCATGGCGGCCGCGGCGACGAACGCCGCGACCGCGAGGACGGGATGGTCTCGGCCCACCCCTCCGAGCCGCCGCAGGTCGCGCGTGCCGTACGCGCGATCGACGGCCCCGACCACCATGAACAGCGCGGCCTTGAACATCGCGTGCGCTGCCAGCATGGCGAGGCCCGCGAGCATCGCCTGCGCCGTGCCGATGCCGATGATCGTGATGAGCAGGCCGAGCTGGCTCACCGTGCCGTGCGCGAGCAGCACCTTCGCGTCCAGCTGCTTGAGGGCGCGGGCGGCGCCGAGCAGCATGGTGACGGCACCGAGCACGATGAGCGTCGGCCGCCACCACGGCAGGTCCGCGAAGGCCGGCGTGAGGACGGCGACGAGGAAGACGCCCGCCTTGACCATCGCCGCCGCGTGGAGGAACGCGGAGACCGGCGTCGGCGCGGCCATGGCGCCCGGCAGCCAGAACTGGAAGGGCACGATCGCCGACTTCGCGAGCGCGCCGACGACGGCGAGCGCGACGCCGACGGACGCGACGGCGGTCTGCGGCGCCTCCGCGAGCACGGCGGCCAGCGAGAGGGAGCCGGCCTCGTGCCCGACCATGAGCACGCCGACGAGCAGGGACAGGCCGCCGATCGTCGTGACGACGAGCGCCGAGTGGGCCGCGATGCGGTTCTTGCGGACGTGGTGGTTCAGGCCGACGAGGAGGTAGCTGAACACCGTCGTGAGCTCCCAGAACACGACGAGCAGCACGAGGTCGTCGGAGAGCACGAGGCCGAGCATGCTGCCCGCGAAGCCCGTGAGCAGCCCGACCGTGCGCGGCGCCAGCGACGCCGATCGGAAGTACCACGCGCAGTAGGCGAAGATCAGGGCGCCGACGCCCGTCACGACCATCGCGAGGAGCCAAGCCGGCGGCGTGAGCCGGAGGTCGATGGCGACGTCGAGCGTCGGCATCCACTCGATGCGCTCCTGCAGCACCTCGCCGGCGGCGACCGCAGGCGCCTGCAGGGCGAACCAGACCGCGCCGGCCGCGCTGAGCACGGCGGGCACGAGGAAGACGCGTCGACCGAGGCGGGCGCTGAGCGCGCTCGCGACCAGCGCCACGATGGCGTATGCGGCGACGAGTGCGATCACGGCGGCCTCTCTCGCATCCCGAAGACGCGGATGGGGTCGGAGTGTCCTCCCAGCATACCGTCAGCGGCATGGGAGGCGCGCGCCGAGGATGCACCTCGGGGCACGCGCTCGGCGAACGTGGCATTCCCGTGCCGGAGCCCGGGCGCGCCGCCGCGTCCGGCGACGACGCGCCTGCCGTCAGGCCGCGAGCGCGCGCTCGACGTCGGGCGCGATGTCCTTCGGCTCGACCCTCGGCGCGTACCGCTCGACCACGGCGCCGTCGCGGCCGACGAGGAACTTGGTGAAGTTCCACTTGATGGCGTCGCCGAGGATGCCGCCCTTCTCCTTGCGCAGCCACTGGAAGAGCGGGTGCGCATCCTTGCCGTTCACCGCGACCTTCGTCGACAGCGGGAACGTCACGCCGTAGTTGACCTGGCAGAACTCCGCGATGGCCGCGTCGTCGCCCGTCTCCTGCTTGAACTGGTCGGAGGGGAAGCCGAGCACGACGAGGCCCTGGTCGCCGTACTGCCGGTGCAGCTCCTCGAGGCCCTCGTACTGCGGCGTGAAGCCGCACGACGAGGCCGTGTTCACCACGAGCACGACCTTGCCCGCGTACTCGGCGAGCGGCTGCTCGGATCCGTCGTTCCTGGTCATGGTGAAGTCGGCGATCGTCGTCATGGCGTCAGCCTGCTCCCGCATCCTCTGCGCCTGCTATGCGCCGTCGCGTGCGCCCGAGCGCGCGAGCTCGATGGGCCCGAGCGCCGCGGTCGCGACCTCCTGCGACACGGCCTCCCCGCCGCGCCTGGCGAAGAACGCGCGTCCCTCGGTGAGGTACCACGCGACCATGAGCCCGATGCCGACGAGGAAGAGCCCGATCGCGATCGCGAGCGGTGCGCCGACGCCGAGGATCGGCGTGCCCGAGTACGACGCCTCGGGATCGGCCTGCTCGATCGCTGCGGCGACGAGCAGGACGAGCAGCACGACCGAGCCGATCGCCGGCCCGACGCCGACGAGCAGGAATCCGCGCACGCTGCGCAGCAGCGCGTGCCGCCAGTAGATGACGCAGGCGATGCCCGTCAGCGCGTAGTAGAAGGCGACGACGATCGACAGCGCCGTGAGCGAGTCGAAGAGGAAGTTCTCGCTCACGATCGATGCGGCGACGTACCAGACGATCGCGACGATGCCGATGACCCAGGTGCCGAACGCCGGCGTCTCGAAGCGCTCGTGCACGCGCCCGAACGCCTTGGGGAAGGCGCCTGCGACCGCCATCGAGAGGGACGTGCGGGATGCGGGCAGGATCGTCGTCTGCGTCGACGCGAGCCCCGAGATGATGATCGAGAGCACGAGGACCCAACCGAAGGGCCCCATGACCTGGCTCGCCACGGCCCCGAAGAGGCCGGCGTCGTCGTCGTACGCCTCGACGGTCGACAGCCCCGCGACGCCGATGATCGCGATCGCGGTCGTGAGGTAGGTCACGAGCAGCAGCACGGTCGACACGATGCCCGCGAGGCCGGGCGCGGTCGCCGAGTCCTTGGACTCCTCGGAGAGGTTGACCGCCGACTCCCAGCCCCAGTAGATGAAGACGCCCAGCAGCATCCCGGCGATGAGCGCGCTCGGCTCGACGCCGACGGGGTTCAGCCAGTCGAGCGAGAAGGCGGGCGCGTCGGCGGCGACGTTCCCGGTCGCCATCGCGGCGATGCCGAGGCCCGCGAAGAGCAGCACGGCGCCGACCTGCGCGAGCACCATGACGCGCTGCACCATGGCCGACAGCTCGGTGCCGATGACGCAGATGAGCGTCATGATCACGATGATGATCACCGCGAGCGCGACGACGACCCAGCGCGTGTCGCGCAGGTCGTGCAGCCCGACGATGTCGAGCAGGTAGTAGGCCGAGACGTCGGCCTGCGCGCCGATGACGAGCACGCCCGTCGTGAAGATGGCCCAGCCGCCCATCCATCCGACCCACGGCCCCATCGCGCGGGTGACCCAGGAGAACGTCGTGCCGCAGTCCTGGTCGGCTCGGTTCATGTACGAGAACGCGCCGGCGATGAGGAACATGGGGATGAACGACACGAGCAGCACCGCGGGCGCCTTCACGCCGACGATCACGACGATCGACCCGAGGACGGCGGCGAGCGAGTAGGCCGGCGCCGTGGAGTCGAGGCCGATCGCGAGACCGTCCCAGAAGCCGATGGCGTTCGCCTTCAGGCCCTTGCCGCCGCGCTCGTCGGTCGTCGCGGGCGGCGTCGCGCTCGTGGGCTCGTCGGTCGTCGCCATGGCGCCTCCTTCGGTCGTGAGCCGATTCTGCACCCATCGACGCCGCCCGGTCGCCCATCGCTAGGCTCGCGCCCATGCGCGCCGAGCACGGACGGATCGTCGACGTCGACTCCCTCGACCAGCTGGATCGGCTGCTCGTGCGCGGCGCGCGCGCCATGCGCGGCTGGCGCCTGCAGGATCTCGACCTGCGCGAGCGCGACGCACAGCTGCGGCAGCTCGACCCGCGCGGGGCAGTGCTGCTCGGCTGCGACCTGACGCCCGAGCAGGAGACGCGGCTCGTGGCGGGCGGCGCCCTCGTGTTCCGCGACGTGCCCGACGCGCCGTTCAACGCCTACCGCTCCACGCTCTACTCCCCCGACGAGCTGCTCGATGTCGCCCCGGAGGACTACGAGCGCAGCCTCGACGCTCGCGTCTACGCATGGTCGCGGCAGCGCTCGCGCGACGTCGCCCTCACGCTCGCCGCCGCGATGCACGACCACGCGATCGACGACGCGCTCGCAGCGTGGGTGCGCGGCAGGCGCGTCGTCGGCGTCATGGGCGGGCATCGCGTGCAGCGCGACGAGCGCGCCTACGCGGACGCCGCTCGCCTCGGTCGTGCGCTCGGCGCGGCGGGTCGCACGGTCGCCACGGGCGGCGGGCCCGGGGCGATGGAGGCTGCGAACCTCGGCGCTCGTGCCGCAGGCGCGTCGGAGTCGGCGCTCGCGGAGGCCCTCGCGATCGTCGCCCGCGTGCCGACGTACGTGGGCCGCATGGCCGCGTGGCTGCGCTCCGGGCTCGACGCGCGCGCCCTGCTCGAGCCGGCGTCCGACACCCTCGGCGTGCCGACGTGGCACTACGGCCACGAGCCGCCGAACGTCTTCCAGACCGCGGCGGCGAAGTACTTCCAGAACTCCGTGCGCGAGGACCTGCTGCTGCGCGTCGCGACGGCGGGCCTCGTCGTGCTGCCCGGCGAGGGCGGCACGGTGCAGGAGATCTTCCAGGACGCATGCGAGGTCTCCTACGCCGACGAGGCGGGATGGACGCCGATCGTGCTCGTCGGGCGCGCCTACTGGACCGAGCGCTATCCCGCGTGGCAGCTGCTCGAGGCGGTCATGCGCGGCCGGCCGGGCGCGCAGGGCCTCGCGCTCGTCGACACCGTCGACGAGGCGGTCGAGGCGATCCTCCGGTCGGAGCGCTGACCGATCCGGTCAGGCGGTCGTCGTGCCGCGGTCGATCGCGCCGGCGATGCGCTGCTCGATGTCGGCAGCCGTCGCGTCGGGCAGCACGATCAGCCCGTCGAGCTCCGCGCGCGCACGGCGATACGCGCTCTGGCGCTCGGCGGCCGACGCCGCCTCGTCGACGGCGATGCCCACGAGCATCCGCGCCGTCTGCAGCCGCTTCCGCTCGGCGTCGGTGAAGTCCTGCTGCTTGCGCCGGCGCGCCTCGGCGAGCGCGACCTCGAACGCGTCCTCGAACTGCTCCACCGCGTCGCGGTACTCGGCGAGACGGGTGGCATCGAGCTGCTCGCCGTCGTCGGGCCGCAGCGCGTCGGCGCGGCGCTTCGCGCGGTGGAAGTCGCGCGTGAGGGGCTCGCGCATGTCCGTCATGAGCGGATAGTCGATGACCTTCGCCGCGTCGAGCTCGTGGTCGAGCCACCGCCGCAAGACCGCGTCGTGCCTGGCGACGACGCGGTCGAGGTCGCGCGCCAGCGCGTCGGGCGTGGGCGACTGCGGCACGCCCGCCGCCGGTGCGGCGACGCCCGACGTCACCTGATGGCGCAGGCGCAGTCGCTCCATCCGCATCTCGTGCCGCTCGCGACGACCGCGCTCCAGGTAGTGGCCGAGGCCGCCGATGCCGGCCCAGATGAAGCCGCCGAAGGGGAAGACGAGCCACCAGTAGTTCCCGAGGAAGTCGAAGAAGCCGTCCACGCGCCCGACCCTAGCCCCGCAGCCTGCACGGCACGGTCAGACGGCCGGAGCCTCCTCGGCCGGGTGGTCGCGGTCGACGACGACGTCGTCGGGTCGGCGCACCGTCGTGGCGAGCAGGATGCCGGCGACCCAGACGATCGCGCCGCCGAGGAAGGCGACGCGCGCGCCCTGCACGAAGGCCTCGTCGAACGGCGTGCCAGCCGCCTGCAGCGCGGCCGACTGCGACGCGAGCACCGTGACGAAGAGCGCCGTGCCTGCTGCCCCCGCCACCTGCTGCAGCGTGGACACCATCGCCGAGCCCGAGCCGTACAGGCGGCGGGGCACCGAGCCGAGCGCGACCGTGAAGAGGACGGGGAACGTCGCGGCGAAGCCGAGGCTCATCGTCACGTGGAGCGCGAGCACCATCCACAGGGGCGTGTCGACCGACAGCAGCGTCGCGAAGCCCACGAGGGCCGCGAGCACGACGAGCGACCCGGGCACGAGCAGGACGCGAGGGCCGCGACGGTCGTAGATGCGGCCGACCACCGGCCCGAGGAGGCCCATGAGCAGTGCCCCTGGCAGCGTGACGAGGCCGACGAGCAGCGGATCGAGGCCGAGCGCCCGCTGCAGCACGAGCGGCAGGGCGATGATCGATCCGAACATCGCCATCATCGCGATCGCCATGACGAGCAGCGACCTCGTGAAGAGCGCGTAGCGGAAGGTGCGCAGGTCGAGCAGCGCATCGTCGGTGCGCTGCAGCACTCGCTGGCGCAGCACGAACGCGACGAGCGCCGCGACGCCGACCACGGCCGCGAGCGGCAGCTCCCACGCGGGCGCCGCGGCGTCGCCGATGAGCGAGAGCGCGTAGACGGAGCCGCCGAAGCCGAGCGCCGCGAGCGGCACCGATGGCCAGTCGAGACGCGCCGCGACGACCTCGTTGACGTCGCTGAGGCGCGACAGGCCGACGACGGCGAAGCCGATCGCGATGGGCAGCACGACGATGAACACGAACCGCCAGTGCAGCTGCTGCAGGATGACGCCCGACAGCGTCGGACCGAGCGCGGGCGCGCACGCGATGACCATCGAGACGTTGCCCATGACGAGGCCGCGCAGCCCGGGCGGGACGAGGTCCATGACGGTCTTCATCATGAGCGGGAAGACGATCGCGGTCCCCGCCGCCTGCACGATGCGGCCCGCGAGCAGCATCCAGAATCCGAAGGACGCCGCGGCGACGAGCGTGCCGAGCACGAAGAGTCCCATCGCGAGCGCGTACGTCTGGCGCGTCGTGAGCCGCTGCTGCAGCCACCCCGTGATGGGGATGACGACGGCCATCGTGAGCAGGAAGCCCGTCGTGAGCCACTGCGCGAGGCGCTCGGTGATGCCGAGGTCGTCGATGATCGCGTCGAGCGCGACGTTCATCGCCGTCTCGTTGAGGATGACGACGAACGCCGACAGCAGCAGGACGGTGATCGTGACCTTGTCGCGCGGATCGAGGCGCGGCCGCTCGGCGGACTGCGCGGCGACGGGGGCGTCGGTGGATGCCATGGGGGTGCTCTCGGGGATCGGCGACGCGACGGCGTCGGAGACGTGGTGCGTCCGGCGGTGCGCGCAGGACGACGGGTGGGGCAACGGCGCGAGTGCGATCGGCATTCCCCCTGTCGCCACGATCGGGCGACACGGTCCGCGGCCATGCGCCGCGGGCAGATGCCCATGCTGCCAGACTGGCGTCATGGAGTCGACGCCGCGCGATGCGGGCTGGGCCACGATCCCGAACCTCGTGACGGTGCTGCGCTTCCTGCTCATCGTGCCCGTCGTCGTGGTGCTGCTGCGCGGCGGCGAGGGCGACTGGCTGCCGGTCGTGCTGCTGGGCGTGTGGGCGTCGACCGACTGGATCGACGGGCAGCTCGCGAGGCGGCTGGGCCAGGTCTCCGTCATCGGGGCGAAGCTCGACCCGTTCGTCGACCGGCTCGGCACCGCCGTCATCGCCGTGACGCTCGCCGTCATCGGCGCCCTGCCGTGGTGGATGCTCGCGGTGCTGCTCGCGTTCGACGTGCTCGCGACCGTGCTGGGCGTCAAGGCCGCCGCCGAGGGACGCCTGCCGGTGACGTGGGTCGGCAAGGTGCGCACGGCCGTCCTCTTCGTCGGGCTCGTGCTGCTCGTCGCAGCGGTCACCGTGCTGCCGGCGCTGCATCCGGTCGCGTTCGTGCTGCTCGTCGCGGGCCTCGCGCTGCACGTCGTGTCGACCGTCGGCTACAGCGTCTCGGCCGTGCGCCAGGGCATCGCGCGCCGCGCCACCACCCGCTGAGCGGCTGACGCGCGGCGCTCGACGCCCTCGCCGTTCCCCTCAGGCTGGGCAGGATGCGTCGCGCGATGGCGCGAGCGACGCATCCTGCGCATCGCGGCGCGCCACGATTGCGCGCCTGGCACGGTGGGCGCACCATGGGTGCACGTCGCGCGATCCGCGACCACCCGATGACAGAGGAGTCACCGCCATGAGCGCCATCCCCGATCTCGCCCACGAACGCGTCGTCACCGCATCCGGATCGAGGTCGGGCCTGCCGATCACGGTCGCGCTGCACTCGTCCGTGCTCGGCCCCGCCCTCGGCGGCTGCCGCATGTGGACGTACCCGACCTGGGCGGATGGGCAGGCCGACGCGCTGCGGCTCTCGGCTGCCATGACGCTCAAGAACGCGGCGGCCGGTCTGGATGCCGGCGGTGGGAAGTCGGTGATCGCCCTGCCGATGGGCACCGTGCTCGGCGACGAGCTGCGCCGGGCGGCCCTGCTCGACCTCGGCGACCTCGTCGAGACGCTCGACGGCCTCTACCGCACGGCGGAGGACGTCGGGACGACCGAGCACGACATGCTCGTCGTGCGCGAGCGCACCGCGCACGTCGTGGGCCTGCCCGCCGAGGCCGGCGGCGTCGGCGAGCCCGCGGTCGGCACGGCGCTCGGCGTGTTCGCGGCCATCGCGCCGACGCTCGAGGAGGCGTTCGGCGACGACCGCATCGCCGGCCGCTCGTTCGTCGTCTCGGGCCTCGGGCAGGTCGGCGGCCGTCTCGCCCGCATGCTGGCCGACGCGGGCGCCGACCTCGTCGTCACCGACGTCGTGCCCGCCAAGCGCGCCCTCGCAGACGAGCTCGGCGCGCGCTGGATCGCGCCTGAGGACGCGCTCGTCACGCCCGCCGACGTCCTCGTGCCCGCCGGGCTCGGCGGCGTGCTCACGTCGTCCGCCATCCGCACCCTGCCCGTGCGCGCCGTCGTCGGCCCCGCGAACAACCCGCTCGACGAGCGCGAGGGCGCCGCCGAGCTCGCCGAGCGCGGCATCGTCTACGCACCCGACTTCGTCGTCAACGCCGGAGGCGTCATCCACCTCACGCTGCTGGACGCCGGCGCCTCCGCGGCGGAGGTCGAGCGACGCCTGCTCGGCATCGGCGACACGACCAGGCGCGTGTTCGCGACGGCGCGCGAGCGCGGCGTCACGTCGCTCGACGCGGCCGAGAGCATCGCACGCGAGCGGATCGAGGCGAAGCGCCTCGTCCACGCGTGACGCGCGCCGCGCCCGGCGTCAGTCGGGCGCGGCCTCGGCGATCGCGCGCAGGCGCGCGACGTACGCCTCCCACCAGTCGGCGTCGACCTCCGGGAGGTTCGACACGTCGGCGCGGAGCCCGGCGGACTCGTCGATCTGCTCGCGCAGCACGTCCATGTGTCCTGCGTGCCTGGCGACCTCGGCGATCATGTGCACGAGCACGCGGTGCAGCGTCACGTCGCCGCGATCGCCCCACCACGGCACGCGCCCGCGTGCGTCGAGGGCGAGCGCGTCGATGGTCTCGTCGGCGAACGCCCGCACGCGACCGGCGAAGGCGACGACGTCGGCCATCGTCTCGTCGGCGGTCGCCCACATGTCGGCGTTCGGCTCGGCATCGTCGTCGAGCCACGGCTGCGGCTCGGGCCACGGCCGGTCGAAGACCAGGCCGAAGTAGTCGGCCTCGCACGCCGCGACGTGCTTCACGATGCCCAGCAGGTTCGTGCCGGTCGCGGTGCGCGGCATGCGGGCGTCGCGCTCGGAGATGCCCTCGAGCTTCCACACCAGCGCGTCGGTCTGCGCGCGGAGGTACCGATGCAGCGTGGCCTTCTCGTCGTCCATGCACCGAGCATGCACCCGACCGCCGACGCATGCGGGTTCTGCTCTGAGCGGATGCGCTGGGCGCGCCGGCTACGCGCTGGTGGGATGAGCGCATGAGCGCGCACCTCCCCCACCGCCCCGCGATCGATCGATCGGCGCACGAGCCGCTGTGGCGCGAGGCGCTCGGTCGGCGACTGCGAGCCCTGCGGCTGCGCCGCGGCGCGACGCTCGCCGACGTCGCCGCCCGCGCGGGCATCGCGCCGCAGTACCTCTCGGAGGTCGAGCGCGGCAGGAAGGATCCCTCGAGCGAGATGGTCGCGGCGATCGCCGGAGCGCTCGGCGTCACGCTGCTCGACCTGACGGTGCAGGTCGCGCGGTCGCTCGAGGTCGAGTGGTCGAGCGGCGGCGTGCTCGACCTCGCCGCCCGTCCGTCCGATGCGCTCGCCTCCGTGGCCTGGACCGATCAGCCCGGCGGCGTCGTGCTCGCGCTCGCCGCCTGATCGCCCGCACGTCGCTCGACGACCCGGTCGATCACGCCGTACGCGACCGCATCGTGCGCGGTGAGCACGCGATCGCGGTCGGTGTCGTGCCGCAGCGTCGCCGCGTCCCTGCCCGTGTGCTCGGCGAGGATCGCCTCGAGGTCGCCGCGCACGCGCGAGAGCTCGTCGGCCTCGAGGATGAGGTCGGGGATCGTGCCGCGCGCGCTCGTCGCCGGCTGATGCAGCACGATGCGCGCATGCGGCAGCGCGGCGCGCCTGCCCGGCGCGCCCGCGGCGAGCAGCACCGCCGCGGGTCCCTTGGCCTGCCCGACGCAGGTCGTGGCGATCGGCGAGCGCACGAAGCGCATCGTGTCGTACACGGCGAGTGCGGCCTGCGGATCTCCACCCTCGCTGTTCACGTACAGCTGGATCTCGCGCTCGGCACCGACGGCGTCGAGGTGCAGCAGCTGCGCGATGAGCACGTTGGCCACGCCGGCGTCGATCGGCGTGCCGAGGGAGACGATGCGCTCGGCGAGCAGATGCGAGTAGACGTCGAGCACCCGATCGCCGCGCGGGCTCTCGGCGACGACGTTGGGGATGGCGTAGCCGCTCATCGCGCGCCTCCCAGGCCCACGGGCGCGCGATCGGGGCGCAGCTCGTCGATCGACGACACGATGCGATCGACGAAGCCGTAGTCGAGCGCCTCCTGCGCCGTGTACCACCGGTCGTGCAGCGAATCCTCGAAGATGCGCTCGACCGGCTGACCCGTGTCGGCGGCGATGCACTCGAGCACCGTGTCGCGCACGTGCCGCAGGTCGCTCGCCTGCACGTCGACCTCCACGGCCGAGCCGCCGATGCCCGCCGATCCCTGATGCATGAGGATGCGCGCGTGCGGCAGCGCCATGCGCTTGCCCGGCGTGCCGGCCGAGAGCAGGAACTGCCCGGCCGAGCACGCGAGCCCGAGCGCGACGGTCGCGACGTCGTTCGGCACGAGCCGCATGAGGTCGCGGATCGCGAGCATCGACGGCACGGAGCCGCCGGGCGAATGGATCCACAGGGCGACGTCGGCGCGCGCGTCGTCGAACGCGAGCTGCAGGAGCTGGGCCTGCAGCGCGACGCCGCCGTCGTCGTCGAGCGCGCCGTCGAGCACGAGCACGCGACGCGAGAGGAGCTGCGCGCGGAGCTGCTCGGAGAATGCGGGGATGGATGGTTGCTCTGCCATGCGCCCACGCTCGCGCGCAGCGGACCTCGCCATCCAGCCCGCGCCGCTCAGGGCTGCCCGGCGCTGCCGAGGGCTGCGTGGCAGCCCTCGGCGCCGTTCGTCAGTCGCCGCGAGCGCGCAGCGCCTGCTCGAGCAGGCCCACGAGCGTCTCGAGCCGCAGGTCGAGGCTCGTCGCCTCCTGCTCGATGCCGTCGAGCGCGGCCTGCGCGAGGCCGGCCTTCGAGTCGAGCAGCTCGGCGATGCGCGTGTCGACCGTGTGCGCGGCCACGATGCGCCACACCGTCACCGGCATCGACTGGCCGATGCGGTGGATGCGGTCGATCGCCTGCGTCTGCTCCGCGTCGGTCCACGAGAGCTCGGCGAGCACCATGTTCGAGGCGACCTGCAGGTTGATGCCGATGCCGGCTGCGGTGAGCGAGCAGACCGCGACGGTGACCGCCGGGTCCTCGACGAACGCGTCGATCGCCGCCTGCCGCGCGGCCGGCGTCTGGTCGCCGCGGATCGACACGGTCTTCAGACCGCGCTCGGCGAGCGTGCGCTCGGCGATGTCCATCGCATCCACGTGCTTCGCGAACAGGACGACCTTGCCGACGCTGCGCGCGAGCTGCGCGGCGTAGTCGGCGGCGAGCGCCGCCTTCGCCGTGCCGATCTGGCGCACGAGGCGGAAGACGTTCTCACCCGTGCCCGACGAGTCGTCGCCGTCGACCTCGCTCGTCGCGATGCGGCGCACGAGGTCGTGGTCGATGCCGATCGTCGGCTCGGTGCGGGCCGCGACCGCGCGGTCGTAGCGCTGCACGAGACGCGTCGCGAGCTCGCGCTCCGCCTCGCGGATCGACCGCGCCGCCGCGTCGTCGAGCTCGACGGGCAGGTCGGCGATCGTGCGCGCGGGGATGTCGGAGGCGACGTCGACCTTGCGGCGGCGCACGATGCCCATGTCGACGACCGCGTGCCGCGCCGCACGGTAGAAGGCGGCGTCCATGGGCGTGAGGTGCGTGGCCTCGAGCGCCTCGGTGAGCTCGGCGTTCGGCTGCCGGCCGTCGATCCAGCCCAGGAGCTGCCAGATGGCGCGGAAGTCCTCGATGTCGTTGATGAGGGGCGTGCCCGTGAGCGCCATGAGCAGCGGCTTCGCGTGGCGGGCGCGGATCGACGCGGCGATGTCGAGCACGTGCCGCGAGCGCTTCGAGGTCGTGTTCTTGATGAAGTGCGCCTCGTCGACGACGAGCCCGCGGAAGCCGTGCCGACGCAGCCAGCCGACGTGTCGGTCGAGCACCTCGTAGTTGATGACGATGACGTCGGCGAAGCCGTCGAGCGACGCGCCGTCGCCCTGCACGATCGACACGGAGCGGCCGGGGATCCATCGCTCGGCCTCGCGCGCCCAGTTCATCTTCACCACGGCGGGACTCACGACGAGCAGCGGGAACGCGCCCGCGGCCTCCGCCGCGATGAGCGCCTGCGCCGTCTTGCCGAGGCCGGGCTCGTCGGCGAGCAGGAAGGATCGGTGCCCCTCGGCGACCGCGCCGACGAGCTGCGCCTGGTGCTGCATGAGCTCGAGGCCGCGCGGCGTGAAGCGGTCGACGCGCTCCGGCAGCTCCATGGTCGCGGCGGTGCCGTCGGCGCCGTACTCGAAGGAGTGGAACAGGGGGTCGAGCAGGTCGAATCCCGCGAGCCTGTCCGGCTTCGGTACGCGCCTGGGCGTGTCGAGGTCCGGCGCGAGGAACGGGTTGGCGAGCTGCTGCGACAGCACCGACGACGGCACGACCTGCCGCTCGAGCTCGATGGTCTCGACGGGATCGGGCGCGGGCTGCGGCTCGGGCTCGACCTCGATGCCCGCCGCCTGCAGCATCGTGCGACGCGCCTCCTGCGCCGCGGCCGACGGCGGAGCGCCCTCGCCGAGCAGCGGCAGCAGGGAGGGGTCGCGCGAGGCGGCCTTGCCGAGGATGAGCGCGACGCCGTCGAGGCGCTTCAGCTCCTCGGCGCGACGCTCGTGGCTCAGCTCCGCGTCGGCCTTGACGCGCGCGCGCTCCTCGCGGACGAGCATGGCCGCCGCCTGGAGCTTCGCGCGTGCGCTGCGGCTCGCCGCACCGCGCTGCACGCTGCCCTCGACCTCGCGCGCAGCGCGCGCGAGCCGAGGGATGATGCCGCCCTCGCGGCGCTGCTGCTGCTGGCGCTGCTGCGGCCGCTCGGCCGTCGCGGTGCCCGCACCCTGGCTGTCTGCCACGTCTCTCCTCTCGACGCGAACGCGTCGTCGTGCCGCACGAGGCGTCAAGATCGCCGTCGACGCCTGGCGGATCCGCTCGAGGGAGGATCGGCGAGTGCTGCGACGGGCGAGGGGCGGGATCGGTCGTGCCAGAGATGACGGCCACGGCCGGCCGGACGCCGGTGCACCATCGATGCTAGCGCCTCGCGGGCACGATTGCCCGCAGCGCCTGCTCAGCGCTCGCGCGCGCGCATCCGACCGGCGATGCCGAGGGCGTCGAGCGCGAGCCCCGCCGCCGCGACGACGACGCCCGTCACCGCCAGGCATCCGGCGACCACGAACCCCTGCGCACCGGCGAGGCCGACGATCGCGGGCACGACCAGGGCGAGGCCGAGCAGGGCCCCAGACGCGACGAGCACGAGGCCGACGAGGACGACGAGGCGCAGGACGCGGCGGTCGAGCAGCGCGAGCGCGAGTCGGTCGTGCCACGCGTGCCAGCCGTCCACGACATCGACGACGCTCCTCGCTGCGCGGTCCTCGACGTCGACGGTCGCGACCGCCAGGCCGAGGGACGCCACGACGACGGGGATGCGGCCGACGCCGCCTGCGACGCGAGCGGCGACCGCCGCGGCGACGGGCGCCCGCATCGCCACGAAGCCGGGCGACGCGGCCTGGGCGAGTCCGCTGCCGACGACGACGTCGACGTCGCCCTCGTCGAGACGCGCGAGCAGCGCGGGCAGCTCGGCGGGATCGTTGCGACCGTGCGCACCCAGCGCCACGACGACGTCGGCCCGCGGTGCGGCCTCCCGCAGCGCCCGCGCGAGCGTCGCGGACGCGGAGGACGCGAGCGGTGCCGGGGCGACGCCGATCCGTGCGTCGAGGGCCGCGAGCGCAGCGGCCGCGTCCGCCACGACCGCCGTCGCCGGCACGATGACGACCTCGAGGTCGAGCTCGGCGCCCTCCGCGGTGCCGAGCACCTCGGGCACGAGCACGTCGAGCTCGTCGACGTCGTCGGCGGGCACGAGCACGACGATGCGCATGGCCGTCGGGGGTGCGCCCGCCTCCTCCCCGTCCGGCACCGAGCCGCCCGCATCCGCGATCGAGGCGGCAAGCTCGGCGAGCCGATCGACGGATGCGAGCAGCCGCTCATGCGTCGTCGCCGTCGCCCTCGGTATCCGGCGCTCGTCGCGCAGGTCGCGCCAGTCGTAGGAGTGGGTGACGCGGCTCGTGCCGTCGCCCAGGTCCTCGACCTCCCACCGCCACTCGTGGCCGACCGGCGCCGCGCCCGGCTCCGCGGGGCGCCACGCGATCCTGCGTCCCTCCTCGAACGCGACGACGTGGTTGTGGCGATCCTCGCCGTTCGTGATCGTCATGACGAAGACGTCGCCCACCGCGTGCACGCGCTGACCGGGCGCGGCCGCGGCGAGGTTGTCGTTGCCGTCCCACTCGGGCTGCCGTCCGGGATCGGCGATGAGCTCGAAGATCGTCGCCGCGGGCGCGCGCACCACGCGGGACGCCTGCACGATGCGCTCGTCCATGGCGAGAGCCTAGGTGCGAGCCGCGCGCTCGCGTCAGTCGCGTCGTCCGCCGAGCATGGCGTCGGCGTTCTCGCCGATCCACGCGAGCAGCGGCAGCATGCGATCGACGAGCGCTCGACCGCGCTCGGTGAGGCGGTAGTCGACGTGCGGCGGCACGGTCGGCCGCGACTCGCGCTCGACGAGCCCGTCGGCGACGAGCACGCGCAGCGTCTGCCCGAGCATCTTCTCGCTGATGCCGTCGACCTCGCGGCGGAGCTCGCTCCACCGCCGCGTGCCCTCGCCGAGCTCGCACAGCACGAGCACGCCCCATCGGCTCATGACGTGATCGAGCACGGTGCGCGTGGGACACGCATGGGTGAAGGCGCCGGGATGCTGGGCCCGGATCTGCGCAAGACTGACCGTCACGTCAGTACCGTACCGGAAGGTGGGTACCCGCGATCGGGAATGCGGCACGCCGCTCGGTCGCTGCACGCCGACGAGCGCGCGACCGCGTGCCGACAGCGAAGGGAACCCCATGACCGTCCTCGTCACCGGATCCACCGGCCACCTCGGCCGTCTCATCGTCGAGCGGCTCGTCGCTCGTGGCGCCGCCCCCGCCGACGTGGTCGCGGGCGCCCGATCGCCCGAGCGCGTCGAGGCGCCCGAGGGCGTCGCGACGGCGCACGTCGACTACGACCGCCCCGAGACCCTCGCGCCCGCGCTCGAGGGCGTCGACGTGCTCGTGCTCGTGTCGGCGTCGGAGCCCGGCAAGCGCGTGCCGCAGCACGCCGCGGTCATCGACGCCGCGAAGGCGGCCGGCGTCGGCCGCATCGTCTACACGAGCATCCTCAGCGCCGAGACCTCGCCGCTGCCGCTCGCGCCCGAGCACGTCGAGACCGAGCGGCTCCTCGCCGCCTCCGGCATCCCGACCACGATCCTCCGCAACGACTGGTACACCGAGAACTACGCCGCGGACGTCGCCCGCGCGCGCGAGACCGGCGAGATCGCGGGATCGGCCGGCGAGGGTCGCGTCGCGAGCGCGAGCCGCATCGACTACGCCGACGCCGCGGCGGTCGTCGCCCTCGACGACAGCCACGCGGGCCGCATCCACGAGCTCGCCGGCGACGTGAGCTGGACGTTCGACGAGCTCGCCGCCGCGATCTCCGAGGTCGTGGGCCGCGAGGTTCGCTACGTCCACCTGACGACCGACGAGCACGTGGCCGCGCTGCAGGCCGCGGGCCTCGACGCCGGCACGGCGGGATTCGTCGCCGCGCTCGACGCCGGCATCGCGCAGGGCGCGCTCGACTCCTCCGACCGCACGCTCTCGCAGCTCATCGGCCGCCCGACGACGCCGCTCGTCGAGGGGCTGCGCGCCATCGCCTGACGCCGCGATCGCGGCGGGTCGCGCGACGCGGCCCGCCGCGAGCCGTGTCGATGGTGCGCCCTACGCTCGCGCCCATGACGATGCGGCCCGTGGAGTGGGAGGTGCGGCACCCCGCGAGCGGCGAGCTCATCGCGATCGTCCGCATGGTCGCGCTCGGGCCGCGGCGCGAGTGGTACGCGCGCGCCGTCACGCCCGAGGAGGATCGCGCGCGCCGCGCGCTCATCGGCTACTGGGCATCGCCCGACGAGGCGCATCGCGGCGTCCTCGCGCTCTACGAGCGGCGCACGGGTCGCTCGCTCGCGGCAGGGGGCTCCGGCGCGCCGACCGTGCCGCTCGTGCCCATGAAGCCGCCTCCGGCGAGTCGCGCCGAGCCCGGGATGGCCGCCCGACCGATGCGACACGCGTCGCGAGCGTGACGCCTCCACCACGACGCATGTCCCCCGGGTGGTAGCAGGCCTCTCACCGGATGGGCCATACCATCGGGCACGAGCGTGACGAACGCTCCACATGAGGAGGCGAAGTGTCGACTGCCAAGCGGCTGCAGGAGATTCGCGAGGAGACCGCAGCGCGCGCCATGCGCGCCGACATGACCGACGAGATGGCGGAGGCCATGCGCGGCATCTGGGCTGCGCTCGAGGAGATCGCCGCGGCGGTCGACTCGCGCGGTCGAGCATCCTCCGGCGACGGCATCACGCCGCGCGAGCTCGGACGCGAGCTCGGCCAGCCCGACCGCCGCATCCGCGCTTTCCTGCGCGAGCCCGACGACGGCGGCCCCGCGTTCACCCACACGAAGCACAAGCACTGGAGCCTCGGCCCCGAGGATGCGGACCGGGTCCGCAAGCGCTTCTCGAGCTGACGCGCGACGCGTCCCTGCGACCTTCCCGCCGCCGTACGGCGCGACGAAGGTCGCGATTCGCGTATCTGAGCGCCAGCCGGGTGACGTCGTACCCCTCTCGGAGTACGCTTTCGGCGGACGAAAACCCTATGTCAGGGGAGGTATTCCGATGAGCACCCAGGGGGCAGTTCGCGAGATCCGCGAGCGCTCGATGGGGCGCATGCGGGCCGAGCGCGATCCCGACAGGGCGGTCGCGTACGCACTCGCCGGGTTGTGGGACGCCGTCGAGCTGCTGTCGAACGCGCTCGACGACGACGCCGATCCCGCGATCCGGGCGGATCTCGAGCGCCTCGTGCGCTCGCTGCCGGTGCGTCTCGCGAGCGTGGGCGACGACGACGTCGCCACCGCCGTCGTGACAGAGCGGCTCGCGGAGGTGCTGCGACTGCCGCAGCCGCCGGGCGCGACGCGGACGATCGTGGAGCGCTCGGTCCGACGACGCTGCGGCGCCTGACCGCCTCGCCCGCCGTGGGTGGCTCGTGATGGGGTGATCGCATGGACCACGCAGCGCGGATCGCGTCGCAGCGCATCGCCGCCGCCGACCGCCTGACGCGGCTCGAGCAGCAGCTCGTCGAGCTGCGCGCCCTGCGGCGCGGCGAGCAGGACGACGACGAGCACGATCCCGACGGCGTGCCGCTGTCCGAGGAGTGGTCGCGCCTCGAGGGGCTGCGCGAGCGGGCGGTTCGCACGCTCGCGGAGCTCGACCGCGCCGCCGAGGCCGCTGCGCGGGGCGAGGTGCCGACGTGCATCCGATGCGGCGCCCCCATCCCCTCCGGCAGGCTCGAGGCTCGGCCCCAGGCTCTCACGTGCGTCGCGTGCGCGGTGTGATCGTCGCTGTCCACCCCCTCCGCCGGCCGCCTCCGCTCCCCTAGCGTCGCCGCATGAGCACCGACGCACACGCCCCGCAGCACGACGACGACGCACGCCTCGGCGGCGCAGAGGATGCAGCCGTCGACGATCGCGCGGAGGCGCTGCGCAGCACGGGGATCATGCCCGACGTCGCCGCGATGCGCGCGGACGACCGCGCCGACGACGCCCCGCGCGAAGGCTGACGCCCACGGGCGGGGCGCGCAAGCCCGTCGCGCCCGGCCCGCCGGCAGCGCATGCTCGACGCATGAGCGATGCACATGCCGATCGGCGCGGGACGGACGACGCCGCGCCGGGTGACGACGAGACCCTGCTGCCCGACGGCGCGCCGGATGGCGGCCCGCTGACCCCGTCGGGCGACCCCGTCGACGACGAGGAGTCGACGGTGGGCGGCCCGCCATGACCCGCGGTGACGACGCGCAGTCCTGACGTCCGCGCCCGGCAGACTCGAGGGCATGGACGACCTGCACGTGGCAGCCGGGCCGGGGGCGCCGCACGGGCTGCGCATCCCGGCGAGCGAGCTGCAGGAGCGCTTCTCGCACGCCTCCGGGCCTGGCGGGCAGGGTGTGAACACGACCGACTCCCGGGTCCAGCTCTCGCTGGACCTCGCGACGACGAGCGCCCTGACTCCGACGCAGCGCGCCCGTGCGCTGGCGCGCCTGGCGCCTCGACTGTCGGGGACGACGTTGATGGTCGCCGTCGCCACGCAGCGGTCGCAGCGGCAGAATCGCGCCGAGGCGCGCGATCGGCTCGCCGACCTCCTTCGCGACGCGTTGATTCCCGCGACGCCGCGTCGAGCGACGCGGCCCACGCTCGGCTCCAGGCGGCGACGGCTCGACGAGAAGCGGCGGCGCGGCGAGGTGAAGCGCAACCGGAGCCGTCCGCCCGGCGACTGACGGGCCGCGCTGCGATCAGGGCTGCGGGCGCAGGTCGGTCTCGGGCTCGATCGGCACGACCGCCGGGCGGACCTCCTCGCCGACGACCTCCGGCACGACGAGCTCCTCGCCGCGGCGGAGTCGAGCGACCGTGAGGGCGGCGAGGATCGTGGAGGCCACGACGAGCGAGACGATCGCGAGCAGCGCCCCGCGCCACGCGTCGAGCTGCAGGGTGGACGAGGCGGGAGCGGTCGCTGCCATCACGACCGCGATGGCGGAGATCGCGAGCAGCACGATGCTCGTCACGAGCGCCATCACCCAGGCGGCTCCGAGGAAGGTCTTCTCCACATCGCTAGCCTGTCGAACGATCGGCGCGGGCGCGCAGCGTTGACAAACCGTCAGGTTCGTGCAGGCTCCGGCGACGCGCTCCCGTCGAGGACTTCGGGTGACGGACCGTGGCCCTCGTCGCTCGGGGGCACAAGCCCTGGCACGCGCGCCGACCGCGGGCGATGCTCATGGGATGAGCGACACGATCAGCGGCAGCACCGGCGACCCGACGCAGCCGGACCCCGACGTCTCCACCGACCCCGAGACCGCGCAGCCCGAGACTTCGGGCGACGACGAGCTCGTGCCCGAGGAGTTCCAGTCGCCGACGTGAGCGCGCATCCGCATTCCTAGCGCGTCGACAGGTGCGGCACGCGATGCGCTGATCCCTCGCGCCCAGGATGATCGGTCTGCGCGCTGTCGGACCGTCGGATGCCGGCACCGCGCCGTGACCGGACGAGACGCGAGGAGTGGACGCATGCCGATGGACCTGGACGAGCTGAGCGCGCTGCTGGACGCCGGCACCGGCCCGGTGCCCACGGGCGCCGAGCCGCCCACCGACACGATCTGCATCCCGGGCTACAACTGAGCCCCGCTGCACGGGCGACGCCCTCGCGATCCGTGCGGATCGCGAGGGCGTCGTCGTGCGTGGCGCGGGCCGCTCGTCACACGTTGAAGCGGAACTCCACGACGTCGCCGTCGGCCATGACGTAGTCCTTGCCCTCGATGCGCACGCGGCCCTTCGCCTTCGCCTCCGCCATCGAGCCCGCCGCGTCCAGGTCGTCGAACGAGACGACCTCGGCCTTGATGAAGCCCCTCTCGAAGTCCGTGTGGATGACGCCGGCGGCCTGCGGCGCGGTCCATCCCTTCCGGATCGTCCAGGCGCGCGACTCCTTCGGGCCCGCCGTGAGGTAGGTCTGCAGGCCGAGCGTGTCGAAGCCGATGCGGGCGAGCTGGTCGAGGCCCGACTCCTCCTGGCCGAGCGACTGCAGCAGCTCGAGCGCCTCGTCGGGCTCGAGGTCGACGAGCTCCGACTCGACCTTCGCGTCGAGGAAGACGGCCTTCGCCGGGGCGACGAGCGCCGCGAGCTCGGCCGTGCGGGCGTCGTCGGTCAGCACGGCCTCGTCGACGTTGAAGACGAAGAGCATCGGCTTCGCCGTCATGAGGCCGAGGTCCTTCACGAGCGCGAGGTCGACGTCGGAGGCCGACAGCAGCGTGCCCGCGTCGAGCGCGGCCTTCGCCTGCTCGGCCGCCGCGAGCACCGCAGGGTCCGCCTTCTTGCCGCGCACCTCCTTCTCGAGACGCGTGATCGCCTTCTCGAGCGTCTGCATGTCGGCGAGGATGAGCTCGGTGTTGATCGTCTCGAGGTCGCTCGCGGGGTTCACGGCACCTGCGACGTGCACGACGTCGCCGTCGGCGAAGCCGCGCACGACCTGCGCGATCGCGTCGGCCTCGCGGATGTTCGCGAGGAACTGGTTGCCGAGCCCCTCCCCCTCGCTCGCGCCGGCGACGATGCCCGCGATGTCGACGAACGACACGGTGGCGGGCAGGATCTTCGCGCTGCCGTGGATCTCGGCGAGGCGCTCCAGGCGCGGATCGGGCAGCTCGACGACGCCGACGTTCGGCTCGATCGTCGCGAACGGGTAGTTCGCGGCGAGCACCTGGTTCTTGGTCAGTGCGTTGAAGAGGGTCGACTTGCCCACGTTGGGGAGTCCGACGATGCCGATCGTGAGTGCCACGACCGACGAGCCTACCGGCGGCACCGCGACGCCCGGGACGTCCCCCGGTGCCGGTGTCGACCTCGCCCGGGGAATGGACGGGGCGCGGATGCGTTGGCGTACGGCATGCAGGTGGAGATCTGGTCCGACGTCGCGTGCCCCTGGTGCTACATCGGCAAGCGCCGCTTCGAGGAGGCGCTTGCGCGCTTCGAGCATCGCGACGACGTCGAGGTCACGTACCGCTCGTACCAGCTCGACCCCACGCTGCCCGAGCACTACGACGGCACCGAGGCCGAGTACCTCGCGACTCGCAAGGGCGTGTCGGTCGAGCAGGCGGAGCAGATGTTCGCGCACGTCGCGCAGCAGGCGCGCTCGGTCGGGCTCTCGTACGACTTCGACGCGCTCGTCGTCGCCAACAGCATGCGGGCGCACCAGATCCTGCACCTCGCGAAGGAGTACGGCGTGCAGGCCGAGGTGAAGGAGGCGCTGCTCGCCGCCCACTTCGAGCAGGGTCGCGACATCGGCGACGCGTCGCTGCTCGAGTGCGTCGCCTCGGCGGAGGGCGTGCCGGCCGAGGCCGTGCGCGAGGAGCTCGCGACGGGCTCGCGCATCCCCTCGGTGCAGCAGGACACCGCCGAGGCGCGCGCGCTCGGCATCCAGGGCGTCCCGACCGTCGTACTCGATCGCCGGTACGCGGTGTCGGGCGCGCAGCCGGCCGAGGTCTTCCTCGATGCGCTCACGCAGGCGTACGCCGCGCAGGCGCCGCTGCAGACGGTCGGCGCACCGACCGATGGCGAGGTGTGCGGCCCCGACGGCTGCGCCTGAGCGTCGCGGACCCGGATCGGGAGGCCGCTCGGCGTCGAACGGTGGCACCTGCAGCGGGCGCCCCTAGCCTCGATGCATGCGCACCGGGTACGAGGACCTCATCCACCGCTTCGTCGAGCAGCGGTTCCCCGGCGCGACGTCCGTGATCGTCGCAGGGAGCACCGTGCGCGGCGAGCGCACGGCGACGAGCGACGTGGACCTCCTGCTGCTGGGTCCCGAGGGCTTCCTCGCCGACGGCGCCGACTCGCTCGCCGCCACGTACGCCCACGAGGGCGAGACGATCGAGGTGTTCGCGTACGCGCGTCACGGCTTCGAACGATGGGCGCGACGCGGCGTCGAGGATCGGCGGCCGGTCATCGTGCGGATGCTCCTCGAAGGCCGGGCGCTCGTCGGCGACCGGGACCTGGACGACCTGCGCGAGCGCTGGGCGGAGGTGTCCGAGCGTGGTCCGCAGCCGACGCGGGCCGAGGTCGACGCGCTGCGATACGCGGTGACCGACCTGCTCGACGACCTCCAGGATGCGAGCGACGAGCTCGAGCGCCGCGTGATCGCCGATGCGCTGCTGCGACAGGTCGCCGCGCTCGTCCTCGTGACGAGCCACCGATGGATCGCGACCGGCAAGCACCTGGCCCGCGAGCTGCGGCACTGGGATCCCGAGCGCGCGGCGCGCCTGACCGATCCGTACGTCGCGGGCGATCTCGCCGCGTTCCACGCCGCCGCGTCGACCGAGCTGGACGCCGCGGGCGGGAGGCTGTCGACGGGCTTCGTGCGATGACGCATCGGGCCGTCCTCGTCACCGGCATGTCGGGCACAGGCAAGTCCACCGTGCTGCGCGGGCTCGCCGAGCGCGGGTGCGACGTCGTCGACACCGACGAGCCCGATGCGCACGGGCCGTGGATCGAGGCCGTCGACGGCGAGCCGCTCTGGAGGCTCGACCGCGTCGCCGCGCTGCTCGAGCGGCCGCGCGCGCGTCCGCTCGTCGTGCAGGGCACCGTCGCGAACCAGGGCGCGACGTACGACCGGTTCGACGCCGTCGTGCTGCTGTCGGCGCCGTCGGACGTCATCCTCGCGCGGCTCGCCACGCGCACGACGAACGACTTCGGCAAGTCCGAGGCCGAGCGCGCCCAGGTCCTGCGCGACCTCGCCGAGATCGAGCCGCTGCTGCGCGCCGGCGCCACGCACGAGGTCGACGCGTCGCGTCCGCTCGACGAGGTCGTCGCCGCGGTCCTGGCTGTCGCCGTCGGCTGATGCGTCGTCGAACCCGCACCTGAGCCCCGGCTCGCGCGCAGGATGCACGCGAGGGGTCGCTGACGTGCGGATGCGACGAGTCAGCCCACGCGCACGCGCGTCGGCGTGACCCGCGCGATCATCCGCAGGTGCCCCTCGTCGTCGGGCGGCAGCGGCGCCCCGTCGTACTTGACGGCGAGCCCGGTCGCGAGCGACGACGTCGGATCGTCGACGAGCTCGACCGTGCCGCGCACCTCCAGGAAGTGCTCGGGGTCCGCGCGCGACGTCACGAGCACGCTGACGCGCGGATCGCGGCGGATGTTCTGCGTCTTCCGCAGATGGCGCTTCATCGGGATGAGCAGCGTGTCGCCGTCGCGACCGACCCAGACAGCCGTGACCTGCGGCGAGCCGTCCGGCTCGATCGTCGCGAGGGCCGCGACGTTCGGCTCCTCCAGCAGGTCGGCCGCCTCGTCCGGGATGCTGGGCGCGCTCACGCGGCGCCTTCCGGCTCCGGGATGCGCTCCATGACGGCGATGACGTTGCCGCCAGGATCGGTGGTCCAGGCGATGTCGGGTCCCTGGCCGCGGCCGTGCGCGATGCCCCGCTCGTCCTGCCCGAACCCGTCGTAGCGCACGAACGCGGCGCCCTTCGCGACGAGATCGTCGATCGCAGCGGGCAGGTCGGGCACGACGAGGTTCAGCACCGTGAATCCCGCAGGCTCGTGATCGCCCTTCGGGTAGGCGAGCACGCGCGCGCCGCCGGGCAGGTCGATCCAGAGCATGCCGTGGTCGTCGGTCACGACGAGGCCGAGCACGTCGCGGTAGAACGTCGCCGCCGCGGCGGCGTCGGGCACGGCGAAGCCGCTGAATCCCTCGGTGTAGTCCGGCATGGCCACCTCCTCCTGGTTCGAGCATGGTCAGCGGTGCCGCGCGCCGCAACGGGTTCCGCCGACAGCGAGCGCGAGCGGATGCGATGGCACGATGAGGTCGTGCCCACCCCCGCGCCGCTGCCCGTGAGCATCGCAGCCCCGCCCCTCGGCGGTCCGCGCATCCTCAGCCAGCGGTGGAGCGACGTCGTCTTCGTGCACTGGCGCGTCGACGCGGCGCTCGTGGCACCGCATCTGCCGCCGGGGTGCACGCCAGACGAGCACGACGGCTCGTCCTGGGTGGGCCTCATCGCCTTCCACATGTCGCGCAGCACGTTCCTCGGCGGTCCGCCGGTGCCATGGCTCGGCGACTTCCCCGAGGTCAACGTGCGCCTCTACGCCGTCGACGCCCACGGTCGGCGCTCCGTCGTCTTCGCGAGCCTCGACGCGCAGCACCTCGTGCCCGTGCTCGTCGCACGTGCGGCCTTCGGGCTGCCGTACCGCTGGGCGACGATGCGCACGGGGCGCCGCGGCGAGCTGCTCGCCTATCGCACGCGTCGGCACGGGCAGCCGCACGCGCGCTCGCACCTCATCGTGCGCACGCCTGCGCCGGACGTGGATGCGACGCCCGACGATGCGTCGCTCGCGACGTTCCTCACGGGCCGCTGGGGCTTCCACGAGCGACACCTCGGCCGTACGATCCTGTGCCGCAACGAGCACGAGCCCTGGCCGCTGCGCACCGCCGAGCTCGTGCATCTCGACGACGGGCTGCTCGAGGCCGCCGGGTTCGAGGGCGTCGCGACGCGCACGCCCGAGAGCGTGCTCGTCGCATCGCGGGTCTCGACGAGCTTCACGCTGCCGACCGTGCTCGTCGACGAGCCCTGACCGGCCCCTGCCGCACGTCGGCGAAGGGTCGTAGGGTCGGCTGCATGACGACGGCGGTGGTGGCGACGGTGCACGGCATGGTGCAGGGCGTCGGCTTCCGCTGGGCGGCGCGCGCCGAGGCCGAGCGGCTCGGCGTCGCGGGCAGCGCGCGGAACCTCGTCGACGGCACCGTCGAGGTCGTCGCCGAGGGCGAGCCGGCCGCGGTCGACGCCATGCTCGCCTGGCTGCGGCAGGGACCGCCGTCGGCGACCGTCACGCAGGTCGACGTCGCCGAGCGCTCCCCGCGGGATGCGTCGGGCTTCGCCATCCGCTGAGCACGAGGAGGCCGACGATGGACGACGCATGGCGGAGCATCGGCGATCGGCTGCTGGCGTGGTTCGCGACTCCGTCGCACGCCGCGGGCGCAGCGCTCGTCGAGCGCATCGTGGGCATCGCCGGCCGCGTCGTCGACGTCGACGTCCGAGCGCGCTGCGTGCGCGTCGCGCTCGAGCGCCCCGACGCGTCGCTGGCACCGGCGATCGCCGCGGCGGCCGAGGATCTCGGCCTCGCTCCCGAGCCACGGCGGCTGCAGTCGATCCGGATCGTGCTGGAGTCGCCGGATCCCGAGCACATCGCGCCGTTCTGGGCGCTCGCGCTCGGCTACGAGCGTCGCGGCGACGTGCTCGTCGACCCGTGGCGCAGGGATCCAACGATCGTGCTCGTGCGCGACCACGAGGCGCGTCCGCATCGCGAGCGCATCCACCTCGACGTCGTGCGACCGGCCGCGGCCGTCGCGGCGATCGCGGAGGCCGTCGGCGCGCCGACCGGCCCGTACGGCGTGCGGCACGCCGACGACGACGGCATCGAGGTCGACGCCGTGCCGGGCGACGCGCTCGAGGGCGCTGCGTCGTGGTGGACGCTCTTCGCCGCCGTGGCGCGGTTCGCGACGCCCACGGCCGACGTCGCCGCCCTGGTCGCGAGCGCTGCGGCGCGGCTCGCCGACGCGGCGGGCGAGCGCGTGGGCATCGACGTGCGACCGGGCTCCGTCACGCTCGACGGCGGCAAGGACGCGTGGGAGGGCGACGAAGGCGCCCGCGCCCCGTTCGTCGGCGTCGCCGCCGCGATCGCCGACGCTGCGCTGCGGGCCGGTGCGACCCCCGAGCCCGCAGACCTCCGCTTCGTGCAGCTGGGGCTCGACGCGGTCGACGTACCCGCTGCGCGCGCCGTCTGGCGGGCCGTGCTCGCCGCCGAGGACGATCCGCGTGCGCACGTCACGGACCTCGTCGACCCGCTCGGGCTCGGGCACGTGCTGTTCCTGCAGGACATGGACGCCGACGACCTCGAGCGCCGTGCGCAGCGCCCGCGCGTGCACGTCGAGGTGCTCGTGCCCTCCGACGCGCTCGAGGCGCGGCTCGACGCGGTCGTCGCCGCGGGCGGGCGCGTGCTCGAGCAGGGCGACGGACGCGTCGTCGTCGCCGATGCAGAGGGCGCGCGAGCGACGTTCGTGACCGGCTAGCCTGCCCGAGGCGTGCCTGGCCGGGCACCGTTCGAGGCTCGCTTCGCTCGCACCTCGAGGAGCGATCGGTGCAGCGACCGCGATGCTCAGGCCGATGCGGCCCTCGCCGCACGGCGGCGCTGCGCCGCGCGGAACATGAGCAGCCAGACGACGGCGACCACGACCGAGGCGCCTGCCACCACGAGCGAGCCCGCGCCCTCGAAGCGAGCGGACCCGGCGACGAGCACGAGCCCGACCGACACGAGCGCCTGCACGACGCCCGCGGTGATCCACCGCTGCCACCAGGAGCCGGTGCCGAGGTAGCCGAGCAGCACCGAGAGCGCGACCGACGTCACGAGGGTGGCGACGATGCCGGCCGCGTCGTCGACCTCGAGGCGCCAGGCGGCCCACGCCACGCCGACCGCCAGGCACGCCCACAGCCGCCCGATGCGCGGCTCGAGCAGCGGCTGCAGCGTGCCGCGCCAGCCGAGCTCGAGCGCGAACGCGAGCGGCACGAGCAGCAGCACGGTCGGCAGCACGGACGCCCCCAGCGCCGCACCGGCGAGCGCGTCGCGCCCGAGCAGCACGAGCCCGATGCCGACGAGCGCGAGCAGCACGACAGCCGCGCCGACGCCGAGGATCGTGTGGGCGCGCACCTGCCGCGTCGACACGGGCGCCGGCAGCATGATCGCGAGCGCGCGACGCCCCACGAGCCACGTGATGCCGGCGGCGAGCGCCGGCGCGAGCCACAGCCACGACGGGCTGGCCGTCGAGGCCGTCGGGTCGAGGAGGCGGATGAGCCCGCTTGCGGTGAAGAGCGCGACGACGTACGTCGCCACCGCCCACCAGGGGCTCACCGCTCCTCCGCGAGCCCCAGCTCGACGAGTTCGGTGATGAGGTCGGCGTAGCCGATGCCGGTCGCGCCCCATGCGAGCGGGAACATCGAGATCGTCGTGAAGCCCGGCATGGTGTTGATCTCGTTGACGACGACGCCGTGCTCGTCGGAGACGAAGAAGTCGACGCGCGCGAGTCCCGACCCCTCGATGGCCTCGAAGGCGCGGACGGCCGACTGCTGCACCGCCGCGAGCGTCCGCTCGTCGAGGTCGGCCGGGCAGACGACCCTCGCGCGCTCCGGGTCGACGTACTTCGCGTCGAAGTCGTAGAACTCGCCGGGTCGCAGCACGATCTCGCCGGGCAGCGACGCGCGCGGCATCGCGCCGTCGCGGCCCTGCAGCACGGCGACCTCGACCTCGCGGCCGGGGCATCCGGCCTCGATGAGCACGCGCGAGTCCTCGGCGAACGCCTCGCGCATCGCCCCGTCGAGATCGATGAGCGACGCGACGCGCGAGACGCCGACGCTCGATCCGGCGCGGGCGGGCTTCACGAACAGCGGCAGCGTGAGGTCGCCCAACCGCGTGCGGATCGCCTCGGGATCCGCCTCCCACTCGCGGCGCTGCACGGTGATCCACGGCGCGACGGTGATGCCCGCGTGCGCGAGCACGGTCTTCGTGAAGTGCTTGTCCATGCCGACGGCGCTCGCGAGCACGCCGTTGCCGACGTAGGGGATGCCGGCGAGCTCGAGCATGCCCTGCACCGTGCCGTCCTCGCCGAAGCGGCCGTGGAGGATGGGGAAGGCGACGTCGATCTCGCCGAGCGAGCGGCGCGCGCCGGACGCGTCGATCGCCGTCAGCTCGCGCGTGCGCGTCGTGTCGGGCAGCAGCACGCGGTCGCCGTCGCCGACCTCGGGCATGCGCTCGAGCGTCATCGAGGCCGGATCGTCGGGCTGCAGCACGAGGGCGCCGGAGCGCGTGATGCCGATGGGCACGACGTCGAAGCGGTCGCGGTCGATGTGCGCCAGCACGCTGCCGGCGGTGGCGCACGAGATCACGTGCTCGCTCGAGCGCCCGCCGAACAGCAGGGCGACGCGGATGCGGTCGGTCACGAGAGCATCTCCAGGGTGGGTTCGGCATCGTCGGTCGTGAGGTGCGGGGCGATGTCGCGCGGGTCCATCGCCTCGTCGATGACGAGGCGGACCTGCTCGAGGATGGGCATCGGGATGCCGCGGGCGGCGGCGAGCTCGGCGACGGGCGCGATCGACGACAGCCCCTCGGCGACCTGGTTCATGCGCGCGACGACGTCCTGCCGCGAATAGCCGAGGCCGAGCAGGCGGCCGGCGGTGAAGTTGCGCGACAGCGGCGACGCGCATGTGGCGATGAGGTCGCCGAGTCCGGCGAGGCCCTGCATGGTCTCGGGCTTCGCGCCATGCGCGACCGCGAACGCCGTCACCTCGGCGAGGCCGCGCGTGATGATCGACGCCTTCGTGTTCTCGCCGTAGCCGACGCCGTCGACGATGCCGATCGCGACGGCGACGAGGTTCTTCAGCACCCCGCCGAACTCGGTGCCGATGACGTCGTCGTTCACGAACGAGTGGAAGTAGTCGTTGCGGGCGACGCGCGCGACGGCCATGGCCGCGTCGAGGTCGCTGCACGAGACGACGGCGGCGGTCGGCTGCTCCTGCGCGATCTCGAGCGCGAGGTTGGGGCCGGAGACGACCGCGACGCGCTCGGGGCCGACGTGCGCCGCCTCGGCGACGACCTCGCTCATGCGCAGGCGCGTGCCCGCCTCGACGCCCTTCATGAGGCTCACGAGCGGCGCGTCGGTCGGCAGCACGGGGAGCAGATCGGTGAGGGTCGCGCGCAGCTGCTGGCTCGGCACGGCGAGGTAGACCTGCTGCGCCCCCGCGACCGCCGCCGCGGCATCCGACGTCGCCGTGAGCGCATCCGGCAGCGTGATGCCGGGCAGGTAGCGCGTGTTGCGGCGCGACTCGGCGATCTCGCGCGCCGCCTCGGGGCGCCTGGCCCACATCGTGACGCGGTTGCCGCCGTCGGCGAGCACCTTCGCGAACGTCGTGCCCCAGGAGCCGGCGCCGAGCACGGCGACGTCAGCCATCGAACCGCCCCGTCTCGTCCTGCCCGCGCTTCGCGGGATCCCAGCGCTCGGCGGGCGCCGTCTCGCCGCGCAGCTCCTCGAGCAGGTCGGTGATCGACTGCATGACCGCGTCGGTCGCTCGCAGCAGCGTCGCCTGGTCCATCGCTCCCCCACGGTACGCGGCGAGGTCGACGGGCTCGCCGAAGACGACGTCGATGCGCTTGCGCGGGATGGGGCGGATGCCGCGCGCGTAGCGCGGCATGAGCCGCTGCGCGCCCCAGTGGGCGACCGGGATGAGCGGCACGTCCGCCTGCAGCGCCATGCGCACGGCGCCCGTCTTGCCGCGCATGGGCCACAGGTCCGGATCGCGCGTGAGCGTGCCCTCGGGGTAGATGATGACGGCGAGGCGCTGCTCGACGAGCGCGCGCGCCGCCGCCATGGGGTCCGCGCCGCGCACGATGCCGCCGCGGTCGACGGGGATCTGCCCCGTGCCGCGCATGATGGCGCCGAGGCCGGGCACGCGGAAGAGGCTCTCCTTCGCCATGAACCGCGGCACGCGGCCCGCCTTCCACAGCGCCACCGCGGTCACGAGCGGGTCGATCTCGCTCATGTGGTTCGGCGCCATGACGAACGCGCCGTCCTGCGGCACACGGTCGGCGTGGTGCAGCCGGATGTCTGCCATCGCCGCCATCGAGGGCAGCACGACGCCGGCGAGCGCCCGGAAGAGCGGCGTGCGCTCGCTGCGGCGGGGCATCGTCATCCGTCGACGTCGAAGTCGGCTCCGAGCACCTGCAGCTTCTCGATGAAGCGCTCGTAGCCGCGCGCGATGATCCCGACGTTCGAGATCCGCGACTCGCCCTCGGCGGTGAGCGCCGCCACGAGGTGGCTGAAGCCGCCGCGCAGGTCGGGCACGACGATGTCGGCGCCGTGCAGCGTCGCGGGGCCCGCGATGACGGCGGAGTGCTCGTAGTTGCGCTGGCCGAAGCGGCACGCGTGGCTGCCGAGGCACTCCGTGTGGATCTGGATCGTCGCGCCCATGTCGACGAGGGCCTCCGTGAAGCCGAACCGCTGCTCGTAGACCGTCTCGTGCACGATCGAGATGCCCTTGGCCTTCGCGAGCGCGACGACGAGCGGCTGCTGCCAGTCGGTCATGAAGCCGGGGTGCACGTCGGTCTCGACGACGACGGGCTTGAGGTCGCCGCCCGGGTGCCAGAAGCGGATGCCGTCGTCGGAGATCTCGAACGCGCCGCCCACCTTGCGGTAGACGTTGAGGAACGTCGTCATCTCCTGCTGCCGCGCGCCGCCGACGAAGATGTCGCCGCCGGTCGCGAGGGCCGCGCAGGCCCACGAGGCGGCCTCGTTGCGGTCGAAGAGCGCCGTGTGGCTGTAGCCGACGAGACGCTCGACGCCCTCGATGCGGATCGTGCGGTCGGTGTCGACCTGGATCTCGGCGCCCATCTTCTGCAGGATCGCGATGAGGTCGAGGATCTCGGGCTCGACGGCCGCGTTCGACAGCTCCGTGCGCCCCTTCGCGAGCGTCGCCGTGAGCAGCACCTGCTCGGTGGCGCCGACCGACGGGTACGGCAGGCGCACCTTGGCGCCGTGCAGGCCGTCGGGCGCCGTCATGCGGATGCCCGTGGGCAGCTTGTCGACGACGGCGCCGAAGTTGCGCAGCACGTCGAGGTGGTAGTCGATCGGGCGATCGCCGATGTGGCAGCCGCCGAGGTCGGGGATGAACGCCTCGCCGAGGCGGTGCAGCAGCGGCCCGCAGAAGAGGATCGGGATCCGGCTCGATCCGGCGTGCGCGTTGATCGACGTCTCGTGGGCGCTCTCGACGTTCACGGGGTCGAGGCGCATGGTGTCGCCGATCGACTCGACGATGACGCCGTGGATCTCGAGCAGGCCCCGCACGACGCGCACGTCGCTGATCTCCGGCACGGAGCGCAGCTCGGAGGGGGTGTCGGCGAGCAGCGCGGCGACCATCGCCTTCGTGACGAGGTTCTTCGCGCCCTTCATCTCGATGCGTCCGTTCAGCGGCTTGCCGCCGCGGACGGTGAGGGCGTCGACGTCGAGCCCGATGGCCCTGGCCGAGGTGGCGGACAGCTGGTCGGCGTTCACTGGGTTCCCGTCTGCACCGGCAGCGTCCTCGGCATCCAGGAGGGACGGGAGGCCTCGAAGGCGGTGATCCGCTCCTCGTCGCGCAAGGTGAGCGCGATGTCGTCGAGGCCCTCGAGGAGGCGCCAGCGCGTGTAGTCGTCGATCTCGAAGTCGATCGTCTCGTCGGCGATCGTCACCGTACGGGCAACCAGATCGACGGTGGTCTGCATTCCCGGACTCGCCTCGGCCGCCGCCCACAGGCGCTCGACCGCCTCCTCCGGGATCACGCCCGTGAGCAGGCCCTGCTTGCCGGCGTTGCCGCGGAAGATCTCGCCGAAGCGCGGGCTGAGCACGGCGGTGATGCCGAAGTCGCGCAGCGCCCACACGGCGTGCTCGCGGCTCGAGCCCGTGCCGAAGTCCGCACCGGTGACGAGGATGCCGCCGTGCCGGTAGGGCTCCTGGTTCAGCACGAACGACGGGTCCTGGCGCCAATGGTGGAAGAGGGCGTCGTCGTAGCCCGTCTTCGTGACGCGCTTGAGGAAGACGGCCGGGATGATCTGGTCGGTGTCGGTGTTCGACGACCGCAGCGGGATGATCGGGCCGGTCAGCTGTGCGATCTTCTCCATCAGGCCATCGCCTCCTCGTGCTGTCGCGCATCCATCTCGAGGTCCCACGGGCTCGAGAGCGTGCCGCGGATCGCGGTCGCCGCCGCGACGAGCGGCGAGACGAGGTGCGTGCGACCGCCCTTGCCCTGCCTGCCCTCGAAGTTGCGGTTCGACGTGGATGCGCAGCGCTCGCCGGGCGCGAGCTGGTCGGGGTTCATGCCGAGGCACATCGAGCAGCCGGCGAAGCGCCACTCGGCGCCGAAGTCGGTGAAGACCTTGTCGAGGCCCTCGGCCTCCGCCTCGAGGCGCACGCGCGCCGAGCCGGGCACGACCATGACGCGCAGGCCCTCGGCCTTGCGCTTGCCGCGCAGGATCGCGGCGGCGGCGCGCAGGTCCTCCATGCGGGAGTTCGTGCACGAGCCGATGAAGACGGTGTCGACCTTCACGTCCTTGAGGGGCGTGCCGGGCGCGAGGTCCATGTAGGCGAGCGCCTTCTCGGCCGCCGCGCGGTCGACGGGGTCGGAGAACGACGCCGGGTCGGGCACCGTCTCCGACAGCGGCGATCCTTGGCCGGGGTTCGTGCCCCACGTCACGAACGGCTCGAGCTCGTTCGCGTCGATGACGACCTCGGCGTCGAAGACGGCGTCGTCGTCGGTCGGCAGCGTCTTCCAGTACGCGACGGCGGCATCCCAGTCGGCGCCCTTCGGGGCGTGGTCGCGGCCCTGGATGTAGTCGAACGTCGTCTGGTCGGGGGCGACCATGCCCGCGCGAGCGCCGGCCTCGATCGACATGTTGCAGATCGTCATGCGGCCCTCGATGGAGAGCGAGCGGATCGCGGAGCCGCGGTACTCGAAGACGTAGCCGGCGCCGCCACCGGTGCCGATCTGGGCGATGACGGCGAGGATGATGTCCTTCGCCGTGACGCCGGGTCGCAGCTCGCCCTCGACCGTGATCGCCATGGTCTTGAACGGCTTGAGCGGCAGCGTCTGCGTCGCCATGACGTGCTCGACCTCGCTCGTGCCGATGCCGAACGCCATCGCGCCGAACGCGCCGTGCGTCGAGGTGTGGGAGTCGCCGCAGACGACGGTGATGCCCGGCATCGTGAGGCCCAGCTGGGGGCCGACGATGTGGACGATGCCCTGCTCCTTGTCGCCGAGCGAGTGGAGGCGCACGCCGAACTCGGCCGCGTTCTCGCGCAGCGTCGAGATCTGCTTCGCGCTCGTCGGGTCCTGGATGGGCTTGTCGATCGCGAGCGTCGGCGTGTTGTGGTCCTCGGTCGCGACCGTGAGGTCGACGCGCCGCAGCGGGCGCCCGGCCTGACGGAGGCCGTCGAACGCCTGCGGGCTCGTCACCTCGTGCACGAGGTGGAGGTCGATGTAGATGAGGTCGGGCGAGCCGTCCTCCCCCTTGACGACGACGTGGTCGTCCCAGACCTTCTCGGCCAGCGTCCTGCCCATCGACACCCTCCTCTGCTCCAGTCGGCCAGTCTACGCCCGGGGTCGTTCGGGCCCTCCCGGCGTCGCCCCGCCCTCGACGACGCGCCTCCCAGGATCCTCATGCGGGCGGCGGCGAGGATGAGGGCATGCTCCCTCCCCAGCCGCCGCAGCACCCGCAGGGCGCCGCTTCGCAGGCGCCCGCCGCGCGATCCGCCGCCCCGCCACCGCCTGCGCACCCATCCCATCCGGCCGCGCAGCCGTCGCAGCTCGCCGACGCGCTCGTCGTCCGCACCGATCGTGCGGCCATCGACCGCGTGCACCTGCCGATCCTCATCGTCTCCGCCGTGCTGCTCGCGCTGTGCCTCGCGATGATGATGCTGCTCGTCGGGTGGGCCGCCGACGGGCTCTCGCTCTCGACGCCGGTCCTCTCGATGCTGCCCTTCGTGCTGGTCGCGATCAGCTCGTCGCTCCAGATCGGCACGCAGGCGTACCTGTGGGGCGCGCGGCGCTCGATCGACGAGGTCGTCGTCGCCGACGACGCCGGTCTACGGGTGCAGACGATCTCCGGTCGCGTGCACGTGCCGTGGGACGGGGTGCTCGCGGCCCGCATCCAGGGCAGCGGCAGACGCCGTCGTCTCACGCTGCGGCTCGCGATGGCGTCGGCGATCCGGTCGGACCTCTCGCCCCGCGAGCGCGCCCGCGTCGAGCGTCGCGGCATCATGATCGGCGGCGTCGGCCTCGTGCCGGGCCTCGAGGCCGTCGCGGCGGCGATCGCCCACGGCACGCGTGGTCGGGTGCAGGCGACCGAGGGCTGACTCGGAGCGACGCATCCTGGCGCGCGGTCCCGTGCCGATGCGAGGCTGGCGACGATGACCGAGATCCTCACGACCCACGCGGGCTCGCTGCCGCGCACGCCCGCCCTCCTCGCCGCGAACGCCGCACGCCGCGTCGCCGACGACGGCTTCACGCTCGAGCGGTCCGACGAGCACGACGCCCTCGTGGCCGCCGCGGTCGCCGACGTCGTCGTGCGCCAGCGCGACGCCGGCATCCGCATCGTGAACGACGGCGAGTACGGCAAGGCCATGTCGACGGCGGTCGACTACGGCGCCTGGTGGTCGTACGCGTTCCAGCGGGTCGCGGGCCTGTCGCTCACCGACGACGACGTCTACCGGTCCGGCCACACGCCCTCGGCCCCCGGCGACATCCGCCTCACGTCCTTCCCGCACCGCCGCGATCGCGTGCTGTTCCCGGGCGCGTACGGCGACCCCGACGGGGTGCTCGCCGGTCGTCGGGCCGTGCGCTTCCCCGCGACGACCGGGCCGCTCGCGTACGTCGGGCAGGATGCCGTCGCGGCCGACGCGCGGAACCTGCGCGCGGCGATCGACGCCGCCGGCGTCGAGGAGGGCTTCCTCACCGCGCTCTCCCCCGGCTCCGGCGCCCGCGTCGCGAACGAGCACTACGCGAGCGACGAGGAGCATGTGTGGGCCTGGGCCGAGGTGCTGCGCGAGGAGTACCTCGCGATCGTCGACGCCGGGCTCACGGTGCAGGTCGACGACCCGTCGCTCGCCGAGAGCTGGGATCAGATCTCGCCCGAGCCGACCGTCGCCGACTACCGCGCGTGGCTGCAGGTTCGGGTGGATGCGCTCCGGCATGCGCTGCGCGGCATCCCGCCGGAGCGCGTGCGGCTGCACGTGTGCTGGGGCTCGTGGCACGGTCCGCACGTCACCGACATCGGCCTCGAGCACATCGTCGACCAGGTGCTGGAGGTCGGCGCAGGGGCCATCTCGTTCGAGGCGGCGAACGTCCGGCACGAGCACGAGTGGCGCGTGTGGCAGGACGTCGCCCTGCCCGAGCACGTGCGGCTGCTGCCCGGCGTGGTGAGCCACGCGACGAACGTCGTCGAGCATCCGCGACTCGTCGCCGACCGCATCGAGCGGCTCGCCGGCATCGTCGGCCCTGAGCGCGTCGTCGCGTCCACGGACTGCGGCCTCGGCGGCCGCGTGCATCCCGAGATCGCGTGGGCGAAGCTCGCGGCGATCGGCGACGGCGCCGCCCTCGCCTCGAAGCGTTGAGGTTCTCGGCCCGATGCGAGGTCGCATCGGGCCGAATTCCTCGACGCTCGCGAGGTCAGCGCAGGATGTCGCCGAGCCAGCTGCGGCGGCCCTGCTGCTGGCCGTAGCCCTGCGAGCCATGGCGCTGGCCACCGGAGCGCTGCTGCACCTGCTTCAGCACCTGATCCGCGACCTTGCCGACCATCGCGGCGGTGCCGGACTGCTGGCCCTGGCCGGACTGGCCGTAGCCCTGCTGGCCCGGCTGGCCGTAGCCCTGCTGGCCCGGCTGGCCGTGCACCGGCTGCGGAGGCATCGGCTCGGCGTACGAGCGCTCGATGAGCTTGTCGAGCTCGCCGCGGTCCAGCCAGATGCCGCGGCAGTCGGGGCAGTAGTCGATCTCGATGCCGCTGCGCTCGCTCATGACGAGCGTCGCGCCGTCCGTGGGGCACTGCATGGGCGTCTCCTCGTGCGGTCGTGCGACCGATCGGTCGCGTCGTCCATCACGATGCCCAGCGCGCCCATGCGCGACCTATGGCGCCGACCGACTCGCGACCTCAGCATGCATAATCGCTCGGAGCGAGTCCGGCGTGATCCAGTCCCCGCGATGACACATGCGGTGACAGTTGGCGCAAAGAAGTGCCAGTTCGTCGAGATGCGTCCGCGTGGCTCCGGTCACATGTAGCGGGTGCCGGTGGTGCACTTCGATGTATCCCTTTCCACGGCTGCCATAGCGTTCACCGAAGTCGAAGCTGCAGACCTCACAGGCGATCGGGAGACCTGACGCCTCAACTGCATCGAGCTTCCGAGAACGCAACTTGGGATCGCGTTCGCGACGACGCCCTACGAACTCCACCAGTCCGCCCTCGTCGCCGTAGTCGTCGGCATCGCCGACAGACATCGGAAGTTCCTCCCCCTCCTCGAGCAGCCGCCGAATCATGCTCGCTCGTTGCTGCATACCCGTGGGATCCTGCTCGAACTGCACGATGACAATCCTGTCGAGACGGTTCCCGCGCGTGGCCTTGCCTTGGTAGCCGGGCCGAGCCGTCTCTAGATCGGCAGTCTTGCGCTGGATGCTTGCCACTGAACGGAAGTTCGCCGGCAGGTCGGCGCCCGCATGCAACGCTCCGCGTCGGAGCAAAGCGGAGAGCGCCTTCGCTTCCTTCGAATTGCTCCTAACGGACTTCCAACCGTTGCGACTGACAACGTCAGCGGCGAGCACGATTTCGTCGTAGATCCAGTCGACCATGTTGCCCTCCTCACGGCGCGGGACTGTGACGATCCTCATGCTCAATCTTCGCCGCTTGACCTGAGTTCCCGTAGGCACGACGAAGGCCCGGGCGTGGAAGCCCGGGCCTTCGATGTCGTTGGTGACCCCAGCGGGATTCGAACCCGCGTTACCGCCGTGAGAGGGCGACGTACTAGGCCGCTATACGATGGGGCCGCATTGCAACCTGACAAGGATGCCACACGGCTCGCGCACGATGCAAAACGAGGCATGTCGCCCGGTCGGGACGGCGTGTCGGCTCCGTCCGCACGGTCTCAGCGCGGCGTGCCGAACACGCGCAGCGCGCCAGCGGCGACGCTGCACTCGATCGGCAGCCGACCGACGATCTCGCCGTCGGCGCACGCGAGCACGGCGGCGTCGTCGCACGCGATGGCGACGGTGCCGATGTCCTCGACGTGGACGCGCGGGTCGGCGAGGTGTCGCCCCCGCAGCGCCTTCGCGAGCAGGCCGAGGAACTGCGGCCTGGTGAGCTCGTCGGCGAGGATGCCCGTGAGGCGACCGTCGGTCGTCGACGCCGTCGGCGCGATGGGGATGCCGCCGCCGAAGACGCGGTGGTTGGCGATCGCCGCGATGACGGTGCGCCAGGTGCGCTCCTCGCCGCCGTCGATGCGGATGCGGAAGGTGCGGTGCGTGAGGTTCGCGAGCGTCGCGAGGATCGCCGCCTGGTAGCGCATCCGCGCCGGGACGCGCGTCATGCGGAACGACCGCACGTTGACGTCGGCGTCGAAGCCGACGGAGACGATGCCCGCCGCGAACGTCTCGCCGTCGGGGTGGCGGATGCGGATGAGGTCGCACCGCTGCGGCTCCGTCGAGAGCAGTGCGGGGAGCCCTGCGATCGCCTCGTCGACCCCGGGCATCCCGATCTCCGTGGCGAAGTCGTTGCCGCTGCCCGCCGGCACGACCGCGAGCGGCGTCGACGTGCCGCCGACGGCGTTGACGCCGAGATGCACCATGCCGTCGCCGCCGACGACCACGAGCGCGTCGGCCTTCGCGGCCGACGCGCGCGCCGCCCGCTGCAGCGCCGCGAAGTCCGGCGCGGTGCGATGCACGACCTCGTGCCCGGCGGCGCGCAGCGCCTGCACGACGCGCTCGCCGACGGGCCCGGACCGACCGAAGCGGGCCTGCGGGTTGGAGGCGACGACCACGTGCACGTCGGCAGCCTACGGTCGCGTGCGCGTGCGCCTGCTCATTCGCGGAACCACAGCACGTGGGTGCAGCCGCGGCAGGTAGCCATGAACAGGACGAGCGTCTCGGCGAAGATGCCCCAGAACGTGCTCGAGACGCCGTCGCGGAACGGCTCGATGCGCTCCCACGAGAAGTCCTGCGCGCCGCACAGCGGGCAGCGGAGGACGGCTCGGTCGAGGGCCGGTGGATGCGTCGCTGCGGCGTCGTCGGTCATGGGCGCCAGCATCCTCGCGCCGGCTGGAAGCACGCCTCGCGCGGGCGTACGGTGTGCGCCATGGAGATCACGAAGCACGTGCACGCCTGCCTCGTCCTGCGCAAGGGCGACGAGGCGCTCGTCGTCGACCCCGGGATGCTGACGCCCGACTTCGACGTCGACGGCCTCGTCGGCATCGTCGTGACCCACGAGCACGCCGACCACTGGACGCCCGAGCATCTGCGACGCCTGCAGGATGCGTCGGGCGGCGTGCCGATCGTCGCGCCGGCGGGGGTCGCGGCCGCCGCATCCGACTTCGACGTCGACGTCGTCGGCCCCGGCGACGAGCGCACGCTCGGGTCGTTCGCGCTGCGCTTCTTCGGCGGTCGCCACGCCGAGATCCACTCGTCGATCCCGCTCGTGGACAACGTCGGCGTCATGGTCGACGACGCGCTCTACTACCCGGGTGACTCCTTCGCGGTGCCGGACCGCCCCGTCGAGCTGCTCGCGACACCCTGCGGGGCGCCGTGGCTGAAGATCGGGGAGGCCATGGACTTCGTGCTCGATGTGGCTCCTCGACGCACGTTCGCGACCCACGAGCAGCCGATCTCGAGCTTCGGCCGCCAGATGGCTGACGACCGCATCCGCTGGGCCGTCGAGCAGGGCGGCGGCGAGCACCACGTCGTCGAGCCCGGCACCGTGCTCACGGTCTGACGCCCCTCCCCGCCGATTGGTCGCCTCTGACGCTCGATTGGGCAGCAGTGGTCGACGACACGCCGCACAGCGAGCCACTCCTGCCCAATCGACGGCTCAGCGGGCTCGCACGAGCTCGAGGATCGTCACGCCCGAGTCGAACGCACGCACGGCCACGCGCTCGAACGCCGTCGGATCGTAGGGGGCGTCGCCGAGGAGGCGGATGCCGGAGCCGAACGCGATCGGGTTGACCTTGAGCACGAGGCGGTCGATCTCGGGCAGGAGGGCGCCGGCCAGCTCGCCGCCGCCGGCGAGCCAGATGCCCGTGCCCGACTCGCGCTTGAGCGCGCGCACGGTCGCGATCGGGTCGTCCGTGGTCTCGATCGCCGCATCCACGTCGCGCTCGCGTCGGGTCGCGACGACCTGGCGCAGGTGCGGATACGGGCTCGCGACGCCGATCGCGAGCGCGGGCTCGAGCGTGCGCCAGCCCATGACGACCGTGTCGAAGCGCGAGCGTTCCGGGCGCACGCCGAGCGCCCGCTGCGCGTGGATCGGCAGCGTGTCGGCGTAGTCGTCCACGACCGCGGCCATGTGGTCGCCCGAGACCGGGAAGGCGTCGAACGCGCCGTCGGGGCTCGCGATGCAGCCGTCGAGGCTCGTCGCGACGAGGTAGGTGAGCTCGCGCACGCTGCGACTCCATTCACGATGGGTGTCGTGGTCGCGTCGAGACTACGACGGATGTCGTGGATACGCTACCGTCGACCCGTGGCACGGAACGATGGTCGGCGACGTGCGCTCGGCGACGCGGGGCTCGCGATCCTCGCGCGAGAGGGGGCCCGCGGCCTCACGCATCGGGCCGTCGACGCAGAGGCGGACGTCCCCGTCGGCACGACCTCCAACTACTGCCGGAGCCGCGCGCAGCTCGTGGCGCTGCTCGTCGCGCGCATCGGCGAGCGCCTCGCACCCGACCCGGACGTGCAGGCCGCGCTCGCCGCACGCGCCCCCGATCGAGATCGCTTCGCCGCGCACGTCCGCGAGATCGTCGCACGCCTCACCGCATCCCGCGAGACGACCCTCGCACTGCTCGAGCTGCGCCTGGAGGCCGCCCGTCGGCCCGAGGTCGCGGAGGCGCTGGGCGGATGGATGCGAGACGGCTTCGCCGGCGACGTCGCGTTCAACGCCGCGGCGGGCCTGCCCGGCGGGGCGTTCGAGATCGCGCTGCTGCACTATGCGATCGACGGCCTCATGCTCGACCGGCTCACGACGTCCATCGATCCGGGCATCGACGTCGACGCCGCCGTCGACGCGCTCGTCGATCGGCTGCTGCCCGAATCCCCGTGACGTTCGATATGCGAACGCTGCGTCCTATGCTCGTCACATGGCCGAGCAGCTCGCAGGAGCCCAGACCCTCTCGCGCGGGCTGCGCGCGCTCGAGATCCTCGCCGAGCGGTCGCCGCTGACGATCCAGCAGCTGAGCGAGGAGCTCGGCGTGCACCGATCGATCGCGTACCGCATCGTGCGCACGCTCGAGGCGCATCGGCTCGTCGTGCGCGACGCGGGCGGTCGGCTCGAGCTCGGCGCGCAGCTCGCGGTGCTCGCGCAGTCCGTCGACCGCGACCTGCGCGGCGCGGCGCTCCCCCACCTCACCGCGCTCGCACAGGCGACGGGATGCACGGCATTCGTGGCGGTGCAGGACGGCGACGACGTCGTGACGCTCGTGAGCGTGGAGTCGCGCGGCGCCCGCGCCTCGGTGGCGCAGCGGCCCGGCACCCGGCATCCGCTCGCCCTCGGCGCACCCGGCATCGCGCTGCAGACGATGCTGTCGCAGCCCGAGTGGGCGGCCCTCGGCCACGACGACGCCATGCGCGCGGAGGTCGCGCTCGCCGCCGAGCGCGGGTTCGCGACGAGCTCCGACGAGGTCGTGCCGGGGCTCTCGGGCGTCGCCGCCCCCATCCGGCATCCGCTGCCGCCGCGCGCCGCCGTCGGCGTGGTCACGGTCGGCGCCGCCGACCTCGACGCGCTCGGCGCAGCCTCCGCCGAGGCTGCGCGCGCCATCGCGGCGGACCTCGGCTGACGCTCGTGGAGTGGACGTTCCTCGTCGCGCTCGTCGCGCTCGCCATCGGCGCGCTCGCGCAGCGCACGGTCGGCATGGGCTTCGGCCTCGTCGTGACGCCGACGATGGTGCTCGCCGTCGGGCCGATCGAGGCCGTGCTCGTCGTCAACGCCTTCGGCGTCGTCACGTGCGCCATGATCATCGGTCGCGTCTGGCGCGACGTCGACTGGCGCGGCCTCGCGTGGCTCGTGCTGCCTGCGATCGCGCTCACGATCCCGGGCATCCTGCTCGCGCAGGCCGCGGACGCCGACGTGCTCAAGGTCGCCGTCGGCGTGCTCGCCCTCGTGGGCGTCGCGGTCTCGGCCGGCTTCGCCTCGACCGAGCGCGCCCTCGACGGCGCGCCCCTGCGCCTCGGCACCGGCGCGCTCGTCGGGGTGCTGAACTCGAGCGTCGGCCTCGGCGCGCCCGTCATCGGCATGTTCGCGATCCTGTCGCGCTGGGACCACCGGGTCTTCGCCGCGACGATGCAGCCGTTCTGGATCCTGCTGAGCCTCTCGACGGTGATCGCGCGCCAGGTCGTCGCGCCGGGCGGCGCCCCGCCGTGGTCGTGGTGGATGTGGCTCGTCGCGGTCGTGCCCGTGCTGCTCGGCGTCGTCGTCGGCGAGCGCGTCGCCGCGCGCATCGACCAGCGCACCGCACGTCGCGCGGTCATCGCGTTCTCGCTGCTGTCCGGCATCGCCGTGCTCGTGACGGGCATCGTCGGGCTCGTCGCCTGACGCTCGACGCACCCAGCGCGCGTGCGCGGGCCGCTGCTAGCGTCGGCGCCGTGGGCGTGGATCTGGCGGTCGTAGTGGTGCGGGATGCGCGCGTCGCCGACCTCGCGCCGCTCGGATACCGCCCCACTGGCGCGGCCATCGGCGGCGACGTCGCCGCCTCGTCGCGCGCGGACCTCTCCGCGCTGCAGCACGGTCGCAACGTCGTGCTGCTCGACGCCGGATACGCGTGGATCGACGTGGGCGAGCGGGTCGCGGCAGCGCTCGGCCGACCGGTGGCGACGGCCCTCTTCGGCGGCACGAGCGACACGTGGCTGTTCCAGCTCGACGTGCCCGGTCGACCGCAGCGTCGCATCGTCTGGAGCCAGGGTCGGATCGCCGACGAGACCGGCGCTCCTCTGCCGGAGGAGACGGCGGGGCCGCTCGACGAGGCACGGCTGGGCACGTTGCTCGCGCGCGTCACCGGCTTCCCCGGCGACCTCGACTGGCTGCGGGCGTCGTGGCAGCCGCTCACCTTCCCCGAGCCCGCCGCGTGACGACGGCGGGTGCGCCGCGCCCCTCGTAGACTCGAGCACCATGGCGATGCTCCCCGTGGTGACCGGCAAGCTCGCCCTCGCGGGCCTGAGACTGCTCGGCCGCAGCGGCAACGCCCTGCCGGGTCTCGTCGTCGAGCGCCTGTTCCCGCGCTACCTCGCGCGGACGCTCGCGGCGCTGCCGCACGGCGTGGTCGTCGTGTCCGGCACGAACGGCAAGACCACGACCACGAAGATGGTCGCCGAGATCCTCCGGCAGCGCTTCCGCGTCCTCACGAACGACACGGGCTCGAACTTCGTGCGCGGCACGATCGGCGCCGCCGTGTCGTCGTCGACGTGGACCGGGCGGCTCGACGCCGACGTGGCCGTGTTCGAGCTCGACGAGGCGCACGCCGTGCGGTTCGTCGAGCGCTACCGCCCCGAGCGCGTGCTGCTGCTCAACGTCATGCGCGACCAGCTCGACCGGTTCGGCGAGATCGATCACACCGCTCGGCTGCTGCAGCGAGTCGCGAGCGCCGCGACCGTCGCCGTCGGCCTCAACCGCGACGACGCCCGCATCGCCGCCATCGCCTCCGCTATCGACGCGCAGCCCGTCTGGTACCAGGTCGCCGAGGAGCTGCGGCACCTCTTCCCCACCGATGAGGAGCTGTACGGCGGTGGCTCGCGTGCGGCCCGCGCCTCCGACGGCGCCGCCGCAGAGCTCGTCGCGTGGGACGCCGAGGGCACGACCATCCGCATCGGCGAGACGCAGCAGACGTTCCCGCTGCGCGCGTCCGGCGCCCACAATGCGCAGAACGCGACGGCTGCCGCCGCGATCGCGAGCACGTTCGACCTCTCCCCCGACGACATCTTCCAGGGCCTCCGCGCCGTCGAGCCCGCATTCGGTCGCGGGCAGTCGTTCGAGATCGACGGGCGCGACGTCTCGCTGCACCTCGTGAAGAACCCCGCGGGCTTCCGGCAGTCGCTCGCCGCCGCCCGCGTCGAGGATCCCGCCCGCATCTGCATCGTCATCAACGACGACGACGCCGACGGCCGCGACGTGTCGTGGCTGTGGGACGTCGACTTCACCGGCCTCGCCGACGGCGTCCCGGTGTCGACGGCCGGCGTCCGCGCCGCCGACATGGCGGTGCGCCTGCGCTACGACGGCGTCGAGGCGGCCGCGGTCGACGCCGCGCTCGCGCCGGCCGTCGACCGCGCGCTGACCGCGACGCGTCCGGGCGAGCGCCTGCTGATCTTCTCGACCTACACCGCGATGTGGGGGCTGCACCGGCACCTCGTCGCCCGCGCGAAGGAGGTGCGCGCATGAGGCCGCTGCGCATCGTGCACCTGTATCCGCACGAGATGAACATCTACGGCGACACCGGCAACGTCGTCGTGCTGCGGAGGCGGCTCGAGTGGCGCGATCTGCCCGTCGAGATCGTGCCCGTCGGGGTCGGCGACGACCTGCCCGGCGACGTGGACCTCATCCTCGGCGGCGGCGGTCAGGATGCGGCGCAGGGCGAGATCGGCGAGGACTTCCAGCGACGCGGGCCCGAGCTGCGCGCCGCGGCCGCCGACGGCGTCGTCATGCTGGCGATCTGCGGCGCGTACCAGCTGCTCGGCCACGAGTTCAACACCTCCGCCGGCACGCGCATCCCGGGCGTCGGCGTGCTCGACGTCGTCACGAACGGCTCCGGCACCCGGCTCATCGGCAACCACGCCGTCGACTCCGAGTGGGGTCGGCTCGTCGGCTACGAGAACCACTCGGGACTCACGACCCTCGGCGGCGAGGCGACGCCGCTCGCGCGCACCGTGCCCGGCCGCGGCAACGACGGCAAGGACGGGACGGAGGGCTGCGTGCAGGGCAACGTGTTCGGCACCTACCTGCACGGCCCGGTGCTCGCGAAGAGCCCGCGCTTCGCGGACGAGCTGCTCCGCCGAGCGCTGACGCGCCGCGGCGACTCGGGCGACCTCGCCCCGCTCGACGACGCGCTCGCGCTGCAGGCCGCGGAGGTCGCGGCGAAGCGACCGCGCTGACGCTCAGCCCGGCCGACCCGGTCCGCCGTGATCCTCGCGACCGTCGCCGAGTGGGCGCCAGTGGCTCGCGCATCGGCGTGTCGCGAGCCACTCGCGCCCACTCGAGCGTCGGGAATGACCCCTCGGGTCAGGACGGGCGGCGCCAGGGGCGGATCGTCACGATCGCGACCGCTGCGACGGCCACGCCGAGCACCGTCTCGACGAGCCGCGACAGCAGCAGTCCGTCGATGGGCACCGGCGCGGCGAGATGCACGAGCAGCAGCGCGAGTGGCGTGATCGCGACGAGCCCGACCGCGTAGTTCCAGCCGATCACGAGCTCGATGACGAGCTGCAGCACGACGACGACCGCGATCGTCGCGACGGGCGACAGGCTCGCCGACAGCAGCAGCCAGGCGACGCCGAGGCCGAGCGCGGTGCCGACGACGCGCTGGATGCCGCGCGCGAGCTGGCCGTGCGCATGCGGCACCGCGAAGGCGACGGAGGCGGCGAGCATCGCCCAGTACGGATGGTCGGCGCCCGGCAGCCTGCCGACGGCGAGCGTCGCGAGCAGCCCCGCCACCACGACTGCGACGACGGCCCGGGCGACCTGCCAGCGCAGCATCGGATCGCGCGGTGGCGCGGGCGGAGCCGGCGCCCTGGTGGGCAGCACGACCTGCTCGAGGGCGCCGAGCGCGACCGCGAGCGCAGCCGTCGACGCCGCGACGACGGGCACGAGCGGCACGTCGGCGAGTGCGAACGGCACGGCCGAGCACGCACCGGCAGCGAAGACGAGGAAGAACGGCCCGGGCGGCCGCCAGCCCTGCGCATCCGACGCCCATGTCGCGAGCCCGGCGACGACGCCGACGAGCGCGATCGCGAGCCAGGTGCGCCACGGCATCTGGCCGACGAGGGCGCCGAGCGCGGCCGTCGTCGTGAGCAGCGCGCCCATCCACGCCTGCATGCGCCACCGCGTCGGCGTCGGCCGCCGGCCGCCGTAGATCGACGCGAAGGCGCCGAACGCCGCCGCGATGCCGAGGTCGAGCCGATCGAGCGCCAGCAGCACGCCGAGCGCGACGGCGAGCACCGTCGCACCGCGGATCGCGACACGGTGCGCGCCGGGCGCAGGCGCGACGCGCACGCTCTCGCCGAGGACGCCGCGCGCGTGATGCAGCGGCCCGCGCGCCACGGTCACTCCCCCGGCGTCGCGACGTGCACGAGCGCGTCGCCGGCATGGACGATCGGCGCGCGCGTCAGCCCGACGACGATGCCGTCGCGATCGGCGCGCACGATGCGTCCGTTGCTGCCGAACGCATCCGCGATCCGGCCGAGGCGCTGGCCGTCCTCGACCTGCGCGCCCAGGTCGACCTCCATCTGCAGGATGCCGGAGCCGCGGGCGCGCACCCAGGCGCTCGACCAGCAGGCGATCGGTGGCTCGTCGTCGGTCGACTCCGCGTCGAGCATGTCGAGGGCGGCGAGCACGCGCAGCACGCCGGCGACGCCGGCCGCGATGGGCTCGGCGTCGAAGCGCATGGCCTCGCCCGCCTCGAAGAGCAGCACCTTCGCGCCCGCCTCGCGCGCCGCCTGCCGCAGCGAGCCGTCGCGCAGCCGCGCGTGGAGCATGACGGGCGCGCCGAACGCCTCCGCGAGCCGGCGCGTCTCGGCATCCTCGAGGTCGGCGCGGATCTGCGGGAGGTTCGCGCGCCGCGCCGATGCCGTGTGCAGGTCGATGCCGACGTCGCACTTCGCGACGACCTCGGTCATGAGCAGGTGGGCGATGCGACTCGCGAGCGAGCCGCGCGCCGAGCCGGGGAACGAGCGGTTGAGGTCGCGGCCGTCGGGCAGGTACCGCTCGCCGGCCATGAAGCCGAGCACGTTGACGACGGGGACCGCGAGCAGCGTGCCCCGCAGCGTCCTCGGCGACACGGCGGAGAGCACCTGGCGCACGACCTCGACGCCGAGCACCTCGTCGCCGTGGATCGCCGCGTCGACCCACACCGTCGGGCCGGGCTCGCGGCCGTGCACGACGAGCACGGGCAGCCCCGCGTCGCCGCCGGTCACGAGCCGCGTGATCGGCAGCTCGACCTCCTGCCGCTGACCGGCCCGGACGCGCACGGTGCCGATCGCGAACGACTCACGCATCGCCGCGGCCCCGGTTGCGCGCACGCACGTCGCGCGACGGACGGCCGCCGAGGTACGAGCGCGACGCGTCGACGAGGAACCCCTGGCGCAGCGCCTCGCGGCCCACGAGCATGCGGAAGCCCATCTCGTCGCGGCGCGTGAGCGTCATCTCCGTCGCGATCGTGCGGTCGAGCAGGTGCAGCTCGGCGAGGATCACGATGCGCTCCTGCTCGGTGCCGTTCGACGAGCGCACGACGCGACGATCGTGCACGGGCACGTCGACGTGCACCGAGTCGGCCGTCGACCGCTGCCACGGATGGATCGCGAAGCGCACCCGCTCGACGCCGTCGACGACGTGCTCGTCCAGGTCGAAGGCGTGCAGCGCCGACGAGCGCGCGCCCGTGTCGAGCTTCGCCTTGACGTGCTCGATGCCGAACGCCGGCAGGCCCACCCACTCGCGCCAGCCGGCCGCGACGGGGCTGGCAGGATGGTCGGCGGTCATGCGTCCATCCAACCAGGGAAGCCAGGTGCACATCCCATGAGGCTCGCGATCCTCTCCCGCGCCCCGCGCGCCTACTCGACGCGTCGACTGCGCGCCGCCGCAGCCGATCGCGGGCACGACGTCAAGGTGCTCAACACGCTGCGCTTCGCGATCGACCTCTCGGGCGACGAGCCCGACCTGCAGTTCCGGGGACGCCAGCTGCGCGACTACGACGCGATCCTGCCGCGCATCGGCAACTCGATCACGTACTTCGGCACCGCCGTCGTGCGGCAGTTCGAGCAGATGGACGTGTACACGCCGAACACCGCGAACGGCATCACGAACTCGCGCGACAAGCTGCGCGCGACCCAGATCCTCGCGCGCCACGACATCGGGATGCCCGCGACGACGTTCGTGCGCGACCGCAACGACGTGATCCCCGCGATCGAGCGCGTCGGCGGCGCGCCCGTCGTGCTGAAGCTGCTCGAGGGCACGCAGGGCATCGGCGTCATCCTCGCGCCCACGATGAAGGTCGCGGAGGCGATCATCGAGACGCTGCAGTCGACGCGGCAGCAGGTGCTCATCCAGCGCTTCGTCGCCGAGTCGCGCGGCCGCGACATCCGCGCGCTCGTCGTCGGCGACCGGGTGGTCGCGGCGATGCGGCGCGTGGCGCAGGGCGACGAGTTCCGCTCGAACGTGCACCGCGGCGGATCCGTGGAGGCCGTGACGCTCGACGCCGAGTACGAGCGCGTCGCCGTGCGGGCCGCGCAGATCATGGGCCTCAAGGTCGCGGGCGTCGACATGCTCGAGGGCGCCGACGGACCGCTCGTCATGGAGGTCAACTCCTCCCCCGGCCTCGAGGGCATCGAGCGTGCGACGAACCTCGACATCGCCGGCGCGATCGTCGACTACATCGCCGACCAGGTCGCCTTCCCGCAGATCGACGTGCGCGAGCGCCTGTCGGTCTCGACCGGCTACGGCGTCGCCGAGCTCGTCGTGCACGGCGACGCCGACATCGTCGGGCGCACGATCCGCGAGTCGGGCCTGTTCGAACGCGACATCACGGTGCTCACCGTGCACCGAGGCACGTCCGTCATCCCGAACGCGAAGGGCCGCGAGGTGCTGCAGGCGGAGGACCGCCTGCTGTGCTTCGGCCGCCTCGAGGAGATGCGCTCGATGATCCCCGAGCGGCCGAAGCGCCGCAAGCGCGTGAAGCGCCTGCCGAAGGACGCCATGCAGGAGCTGCAGGAGGACTGACCCGCCGCACGCGCGAGCGCCCCCGCCGACCAAGGTCGACGGGGGCGCCGTGCGTCGCGGGGTGCGTCAGCGCTTCGCGAGCGCCTCCGCCTGCGCGATGGCCTCGCGGTCGACGGCCGACAGGTCGGACTCCTCGACGGCGTCGCCGCGGCGCCAGCCGGCCCACTTGCCCGACTGCTCGAACTCGACCGACAGCGGCACGCCCGTGCGGTCCTTCGTCAGCAGCGTGCCGACGATCGAGACGACGACGGTCACGAGCAGGTAGCCCACGATCGCCCACGTCGTGCCGGTCGACTGCAGCAGCGCCTGCGCGATGGTCGGCGCGAACGCGCCACCGATGATGGCGCCGATCGCGTAGGCGATCGAGACGCCCGAGAAGCGCACCGATGCCGGGAACGACTCGGCGTACCAGGCCGCCTGCGCGCCGTAGGTGAGGCCGAGGCCGATGCCGAGCAGGATCGTCGCGAACGCGACGCCCATGACGCCGGTGTAGACGAGCTCGAACAGCGGCACGATGCCGATCGCGAGCACGACCCAGCCGATGAGGTAGACGCGCTTGCGACCGATGCGGTCGGAGAGGTAGCCGGCGAGGAAGGTGAAGACGAGCCACGACACCGAGCCTGCGAACGCCGCGAGCTGCACGCCGACGGGGTCGAATCCGAGGCCGGGAGGCGTGCCGTCGACGGGTCGCGAGGCCAGGCCCTGCACGTAGCCGCCGGTCGTCATGTAGCCGGCGGCGTTGTTGGCGCAGAAGATCATGGCGCACGTCAGCACGACGAGGCCGTAGCGCTTGAAGACCTGCACGATGGGCGCCGACTGCTCCTGCGCCGTCTCCTTGATCTCCTGGAACACGGGCGACTCGTCGACCGAGCGGCGCACGACGAAGCCGATGACGACGAGGATGATCGAGACGAAGAACGGGATGCGCCAGCCGACCTCGAGGAAGGCGTCGCCCGGGAAGAGGGCGCGGATCGCCGCGAGGATGCCGGTGGCGAGCATGAGCCCGAGGGGCACGCCCATCTGCACGAACGAGCCGTAGAGGCCACGGCGGTTCGCCGGTGCGTGCTCGATGGCCATGAGCACGGCGCCGCCCCACTCGCCGCCCGCCGAGAGGCCCTGCAGGATGCGCAGCAGCATGAGCAGGATCGGCGCGATGATGCCCGCCTGCTCGAACGTCGGCAGCGCGCCGACGAGCGTCGTCGCGAGGCCCATGAGCAGCAGCGTGATGACGAGCATCGGACGGCGGCCGATCCGGTCGCCGAAGTGCCCGGCGAGGAACGCGCCGAGGGGCCGGAACAGGAACGAGATGCCGATGGTGACGAGCGACAGGATCGCCGCCACGTCGGGTCCGGCCGGCTGGAAGAACAGCTGGGCGAACACGAGGTTCGCCATGAAGGCGTAGATGAAGAAGTCGTACCACTCGATCGTGGTACCGACGACGACTGCGCCGAGGACCTTGTTGCGCTCGCGCGCCGAGACGCGGTGCGTGGATGTGCTGGACACGGGGACTCCTTCGTCCGTGAGGGATCGTCATCGACCAAGCGGGAGCCTAGCCCACTTCCCGAACGATCGGTCAGGAAATGCCGAGCGACGACGCGATCGCTCGCGACGCCCTCGTCCTCGACCGGGCCGGAGCCCGATGGCGGCGAGCATATACGATCGTGTGCACGATTCGTCAAGAGCCCGTCTCCATCGAGGCGACGCGCCACCCTCGGCCCCTTGCGCCGCCCGGCAGATCGTATACGATGACGTCCATGACCGACTCGACGACGAGCGCGGACGCCGCACGCGCCGGATGGGACCTGTTGGGCGCGAAGCCGGGCAAGGTCGTGGCGATGCACATCGGCTACGCCGCCCGGGCCGCGCAGAAGGGTCGCACGCCCGAGGCGCCCGGCTACTTCCTGAAGCCCGCGACGTCGCTCACGACCGGTGGCGCGGTCGAGCTGCCCGCCGGCTGCGAGATCCTCGGCTTCGAGGGCGAGATCGCCCTCGTGATCGGCCGCGAGGTGCGCCGCGTCGACGAGGCGGACGCGTGGGACGCCGTCGCATTCGTGACCGCGGCGAACGACCTCGGCGTCTTCGACCTGAGGTGGGCGGACAAGGGCGCCAACGTGCGCTCGAAGGGCGGCGACGGCTTCACGCCCGTCGGTCCGACGCTGCTGCCCGCCGCCGAGCTCGATCCGGCCGCCATCGAGATCCGCGTCTGGCTCGACGGCGAGCTCGTGCAGGCCGACGACACCTCGACGCTGCTGTTCTCGCTGCCGCAGATCGTCTCCGACCTCTCGCAGCTCATGACGCTCGAGCCGGGCGACGTCATCCTCACCGGCACCCCTGCAGGCGCCTCCACCTTCGCGCCCGGGCAGCGGGTCGAGGTCGAGGTCGCGGCGGCGGGGCGCTCGACGGGGCGCCTCACGACGACGGCCGTGCAGGGCACCGCTCCCCTGCCGCCGTACTCGGCGCAGCCCAAGCCGACGCCCGAGCAGTGGGCGGACGCCTCGGGCCGCCCCGTCGCCGACGTCCAGGCGCCCGCCGAGCCCGTGCTCGACGACGCGCTGATCGCACGCATCGAGCGCGTCGCGACGGCGACGCTGTCGTCGCTGTTGCGGAAGCGCGGCATCGTGAACGCGACGATCGACGGCCTGCGACCCTCGCAGCCAGGCACGCGCATGACGGGCCTCGCACGCACGCTGCGGTACGTCCCCAACCGCGAGGACCTCTTCCGCACCCACGGTGGCGGCTACAACGCGCAGAAGCGCGCCGTCGACTCGCTGCGGCCGGGCGAGGTGCTCGTGATGGACGCGCGCGGCGAGACCCGCTCGGGCACGCTCGGCGACATCATCGCGCTGCGCGCCCGCACCCTCGGCGCCGCCGGCATCGTCACCGACGGCGGCGTGCGCGACCTCGCCGCCGTGACCGAGATCGGCATCCCCACCTACCACTCGGGCGCGCATCCGAGCGTGCTCGGCCGCTGGCACGTGCCGTGGGGCGTCGACGAGACGATCGCCTGCGGCGGCACGACCGTGCAGCCCGGCGACGTCATCGTCGCCGACGACGACGGCATCGTCGTCATCCCGCCCGGCATCGTGCGCGAGCTCGTCGACGAGGCCGAGGTGCAGGAGGCCGAGGAGGCCTTCATCGCCCGCATGGTCGAGGAGGGGCACCCGGTCGACGGGCTCTTCCCCATGGATGCCAGGTGGCGCGCGCGCTTCGACGCGGAGCGGGGGGCGCAGGCATGACGCGCACGTCGAGCAAGTCGCAGCTCGCCTACGAGCACCTGCACGAGCGCATCGAGCGCGGCGTCTACGGCCCGGGCTACCGGCTCGTGCTCGACGCGATCGCGCGCGAGCTCGGCGTGAGCGTCGTGCCCGTGCGGGAGGCGCTGCGCCGGCTCGAGGCCGAGGGCGTCGTGACGTTCGAGCGCAACGTCGGCGCGCGCGTCACCGAGATCGACCCGGGCGACCTGCACGACACCACCGAGACGCTCGCGATGGTCGAGGGCGCGGCGATCGGCCTCGCCGTGCCGGCGCTCACGAGCGACGACGTCGCCGAGGCGCGACGCCTCAACGCGCAGATGCGCGAGAGCCTCGACGCGTTCGATCCCGTGCGGCTCACGCGGCTCAACGAGGCCTTCCACCGCACCCTCACCGACCCGTGCCCCAACGAGCAGCTCAAGGGCCTCGTCGACGACGGATGGCGGCGCCTCGCGAGGCTGCGCCAGTCGACCTTCGGCTTCGTGCCCGGTCGCGCCCGCGAGTCGGTCGAGGAGCACGAGCGCATCCTCCTCCTGCTCGAGACCGGCGCGCCCGCTCGCGAGGTGGAGCTCGCCGTGCGCGACCACCGCCTCGCATCCCTCCACGCCTACCTCGATCGCGCGGGCGAGGACGCCCGCGCCGTCGAGCACCCCTGACGACCCCCTCACGGAAGCGACAGCCATGACGAACCGTCCTGCGAACCTGCCCACCCATCTGCAGCACCACATCGGCGGGAAGGCCGTCGACTCGATCGGGGGTGAGACCTTCGAGGTCATCGACCCCGTCTCGAACGAGGTCTACGCCACCGCCGCCGCCGGCCAGCAGGCCGACGTCGACGCCGCCGTCGCCGCCGCGACGCTCGCGTTCGAGGAGGGGCCGTGGCCGCGCATGAAGGCGCGCGAGCGCGCCCGCATCCTCATGCGCATCGCCGACGTCGTCGCCTCGCGCGACGACGAGCTGAGCGCCTACGAGTCGTTCGACTCGGGCCTGCCCATCACCCAGGCGAAGGGCCAGGCGCAGCGCGCCGCCGAGAACTTCCGCTTCTTCGCCGACCTCATCGTCGCCCAGCGCGACGACGCGTACAAGGTGCCCGGCATGCAGCTGAACTACGTCAACCGCAAGCCCAAGGGCGTCGCCGGCCTCATCACGCCGTGGAACACGCCGTTCATGCTCGAGTCGTGGAAGCTCGGCCCTGCGCTCGCCTCCGGCTGCACCGTCGTGCTGAAGCCCGCGGAGTTCACCCCGCTGTCCGCATCCCTCTGGGCGGGCATCTTCGCCGAGGCGGGCCTGCCCGACGGCGTGTTCAACCTCGTCAACGGCATCGGCGAGGAGGCGGGCGACGCGCTCGTGAAGCACCCGGGCGTGCCGCTCATCTCCTTCACGGGCGAGTCGTCGACCGGGCAGCTCATCTTCCGCAACTGCGCCGAGCACCTCAAGGCCATGTCGATGGAGCTCGGCGGCAAGAGCCCCGCGATCGTCTTTGCCGACGCCGACCTCGACGCCGCGATCGACTCGACGCTCTTCGGCGTCTTCTCGCTGAACGGCGAGCGCTGCACGGCGGGCAGCCGCATCCTCGTCGAGCGCGCCGTCTACGACGAGTTCGTCGAGCGCTACGCCGAGCGCGCCCGTCGCATCGTCGTCGGCGACCCGTCGGATCCCGCCACCGAGGTGGGTGCGCTCGTGCACCCCGAGCACTACGACAAGGTCATGTCGTACGTCGAGCTCGGCAAGGAGGAGGGCCGCCTCGTCGCCGGCGGCGGCCGCCCCGAGGGCCTCGACACCGGCAACTACGTGGCCCCGACGGTCTTCGTCGACGTGCCGCCGACGGCGCGCATCTTCCAGGAGGAGATCTTCGGCCCCGTCGTCGCCATCACGCCCTTCGACTCCGACGAGGAGGCGCTGCGACTCGCGAACGACACCCGCTACGGCCTCGCCGCCTACGTGTGGACGAACGACCTCACCCGCGCGCACACCTTCGCGCAGTCGATCGAGGCGGGCATGGTGTGGCTCAACAGCCACAACGTGCGCGACCTGCGCAGCCCCTTCGGCGGCGTGAAGGCCTCGGGCCTCGGCCACGAGGGCGGCTACCGCAGCCTCGACTTCTACTCCGACCAGCAGGCCGTGCACATCACGCTCGGCGACGTCCACACCGCGCGCTTCGGCGCCCGCTGACCCCCGACCACCAGCTCGACGAGGAGCAGACCATGAGCGCCCCGACCGCCAACCCGAACCCCATCCCCACGCCCACGGCGCCCGCACCCGACATCGTGCGCTGCGCATCCATGGAGCTCGTCGTCACCGATCTCGCAGCGAGCCGGGCGTTCTACGTCGACGTGCTCGGACTGCACGTGACGGAGGAGGACGACGAGGTCATCTACCTGCGCTCGTTCGAGGAGTTCATCCACCACAACCTCGTCCTGCGCACGGGCCCTGTCGCCGCCGTCGCCGCCTTCTCGTACCGCGTGCGCACCCCGGAGGACGTCGACCGCGCCGAGGCATGGTTCCAGGAGCTCGGCTGCCGCACCGAGCGGCGGAGGGACGGCTTCGTCAAGGGCGTCGGCGACACCGTGCGCGTCGAGGACCCGCTCGGCTTCCCCTACGAGTTCTTCCACGAGGTCGAGCACGTCGAGCGCCTCCACATGCGCTACGACCTCTACTCGGCGGGCGAGCTCGTGCGCCTCGACCACTTCAACCAGGTCACGCCCGACGTGCCGCGCGGCCGCGGCTACCTCGAGGACCTCGGCTTCCGCGTGACGGAGGACATCAAGGACGACCAGGGCGTGACGTACGCCGCGTGGATGCACCGCAAGGGCACCGTGCACGACACGGCGCTCACGGGCGGCGACGGCCCCCGCATGCACCACGTCGCGTTCTCGACGCACGAGAAGCACAACATCATCCAGATCTGCGACAAGCTCGGCGCCCTGCGCATGAGCGACCACATCGAGCGCGGCCCCGGCCGCCACGGCGTCTCGAACGCGTTCTACCTGTACATCACGGACCCCGACGGGCACCGCATCGAGATCTACACGCAGGACTACTGGACGGGCGACCCCGACAACCCGGTCATCACGTGGGACGTGCACGACAACCAGCGCCGCGACTGGTGGGGCAACCCCGTCGTGCCCTCCTGGTACACCGAGGCGTCGCCGGTGCTCGACCTCGACGGGAACGTCGTCGAGACCGTCGCACGCACCGACTCGTCGGAGATGGCCGTGACGATCGGCGCCGACGGCTTCTCGTACACGCGCGCGGGGGACGAGGACGGCACGTACCGCGGCGAGGCGTCGAAGGGCTTCAAGCTGGGGCACCAGCTGTGACGGAGGTCGCGCCCGGTCGCGGCCTCGACGACGCGACCGTCACGGCGCTCGCCGACGAGCTCGCCGAGGCGACGCGCACGCGCGGCACCGTCGAGCTGCTCACCACGCGGCATCCGACGATGACGGTCGACGACTCCTACGCGGTGCAGCGCATCTGGCGCGCGCGCCGGGAGGCGGACGGCCACCGCGTCGTGGGCCGCAAGATCGGGCTCACGAGCAAGGTCATGCAGGTCGCCACCGGCATCTCGGAGCCCGACTACGGCGTCATCTTCGACGACCAGGTGTTCGCATCGGGCTCGACCCTCGAGCACGGGCGGTACGCGAACGTCCGCGTCGAGGTCGAGCTGGCCTTCGTGCTCGCCGAGCCGCTCGGCGCCGGCGCGACCGAGCACGACGTCCTCGCCGCCACCGAGGCGATCGTGCCGGCGCTCGAGGTGCTCGACTCCCACATCCAGATGGAGGGGCGCACGATCGTCGACACGATCAGCGACAACGCCGCGCTCGGCGCCATGGTGCTCGGCGACGTGCGCGCGGCGCCGGACGACGTCGACCTGCGCTGGGTGGGCGCGCTGCTCTCTCGCAACGGCGAGATCGAGGACTCGGGCGTCTCGGGTGCCGTGCTCGGGCATCCCGCCCGTGGCGTCGCGTGGCTCGCCGGCAAGGTCGGCGCGCACGGCGACCGGCTCGAGGCGGGCGAGATCGTGCTGGCAGGATCCTTCACGAAGCCCATGTGGGTCGAGCGCGGCGACGAGATCGCCTGCGACTACCGCGATCTTGGAGTCATCACGTGCCGATTCGACTGAAGCCGACGCTCGCCGATCGCCTCGCGGGCGCCGAGCATCCGCTCGTGGGCGTGTGGACGGCGTCGTCGAGCCCGATCGCGGCGGAGATCATGGCGGGCTCCGGCGCCGACCTCGTGCTCGTCGACGGCGAGCACTCCCCCGTCGGCATCGACGGCCTCGTCGGCGTGCTGCAGGCGATCGAGCCGTACGACGCGACGACCCTGGTGCGCGTACCGTGGAACGACCCCGTCGTCATCAAGCAGGTGCTCGACGCCGGCGCGCAGAGCCTCGTCGTGCCGATGGTGTCGACCGAGGCGGAGGCGGTAGCCGCGGTGCAGGCGATGCGCTACCCGCCGCGCGGGATCCGCGGCATCGGCTCCGCGCTCGCGCGGGCGTCGCGGTGGACGGCCGTGCCCGACTACGTCGCGACGGCACACGAGCTCGTCGCGCTCGCCGTGCAGATCGAGACCGTCGAGGGCGTGGCGAACGCGGAGGCGATCGCCGCCGTCGACGGCGTCGACGCGATCTTCGTCGGCCCCGCGGACCTCGCCGGGTCGATGGGATTCCCGCCCGCCGACGAGGTGCGCGCCGCGGTCGTGTCGGTGATCGATGCGGGACGCGCGGCGGGCACGCCCGTCGGCGTCAACGCGTTCGTCGCCGACGACGCCGATCACTACCTGGCGGCGGGCGCCGCGTTCGTGGTCGTCGCGGCCGACGTCCTGCTGCTCGCGGCCGGCGCCCGCGCCGCCGTCGCGCGCCTGCGGCCCGCCGAGGGCGAGACCGGCACCTACTGAGCGGCCGAGCGCTACACGCGGTTGCGGACGGGCTCGCCCGCCTCGATCGCCGCGAGGTTCTCGAGCACGAGCGCAGCCGCACCCCTCGGTCGACCGCCTGCGACGTGCGGCGTGATGAGCAGGTGCGGCGTCGTCCACAGCGGATCGCCGGCGGGCAGGGGCTCGACGCGCGTGACGTCGATCGCGGCGGCGCGCAGCGTGCCCTGCTCGAGGGCGGCGCGCAGGTCGTCCTCGTCGACGACGGCGCCGCGGCCGACGTTGACGAAGAGCGCGTGGTCGGGCAGCGCCGCGAGGACGCCTGCGTCCACCACGCGGTCGGTCGCGGCGGTCGCGGGCAGGATCGAGACGAGCACGTCGACGCGCGGCAGCAGCTCGGGCAGCAGGTCGTGCGCGACGACCGGGTAGCCGCCGCGGTCGCCCGTGGAGCGCGCGATGCCGGTGACGCGTGCACCGAGCGCCTCGAGCATCGGCGCGAGGCGCTGCGCGATGCCGCCGAAGCCCCAGATCGCCACGTGGGCACCGTCGAGGGTGAAGCGCCCGCCCGTCTGCGGATCGGCCTGGTCGGCGCGATAGGCGTCGTCCCACCGGCCCTCGTCCTGCGCGCTCGCGAGCCGAGGCAGGTCGCGCACGAGCGCGAGCAGCATGGCGAGCGTGTGCTCGGCGACGGTCGCGTCGTGCAGCGAGCGACCGGAGGCGAGCGCGACGCCGTCGTCGAAGCCCGCGGCTGCGATGACGTCGGGCCCGGCCGAGAGCGTCTGCACGAGACGCAGTCGCGGCAGCGCGGTCGCCTCGGCCAGCCGCTCGGCGGGCAGCACCCACTCGACGAGCGCATCCGCGTCCCGATGCTCGTCGGGGATCGGCCGATCGGGGTCGAACGCCACGACCTCGTGGCCGGGCAGGTCGAGGGACACGGTCGACGGGACGAGCACCTTCATGCCGACGATCCTCGCAGAGCCCGCCCGAGCGGCTCGCCCTGTCGCGTCAGCGCTGCAGGAGCACGTCGAGGCCGACGGCGATCGCTGCCGCGACGCGCCAGTCGAGGCGCGCACCGTTCGGCGCGGCGGGCAGCTGCACGTCGTAGACGTCGCGCATCGCCCAGGCGCGCTCGACCGCGAGGATGGGCGTGCCGTCGTTCGCCGCGAAGTCGAAGTGCATGGGCCAGCCGATGTCCGAGATGCGGCGCAGGATGGCGAGCAGCTGGCTGCGCTCCTGCCCCGAGCCCTCGAGCCCCTGCGAGGGGACGCCGAGGTGGAACGTCGTGCGCAGCAGGCTCTTGCCGAAGTCCTTGCGGAACCAGCCGATGGGCTGGCCGGCGCCATCCGTGATGTCGTAGGTGGCGCCGAGGTCCATCACCTGCTGGGCGCGGAAGCCGAAGACCGGCTGGGTGCGCTCCTCGTCGGCGAAGAACGTGACCTGCTCCCGCAGTGCCATGCGCTTCTGCTGCGCGATGCCGAGGATGGGTCCGTCCTTGCCTCCCGCGCGGATCTCGAAGCGGTTCACCGTGAGGCTCAGGCGCTGGCGGACGGTGATGCGGTCGTACTGGGGCTCGGTCACGGACGCGAGCGTATGCCCGGCGACGCATCCGATGCTGGACGCACGCCGTCAGCGGCCCGAGCGTGCGGCGATGCTCGACGCCTCGACGTGCACCGCGTCGCGCACGGCCGCTGCGGGCAGCGACCGCTCGCCGACGCTCGCGAGCAGCAACGACCGCGGCACGAGGCGGGGGTCGTCCACCGCGACGGCGACGACGCCCGGCGGCAGGGCGTCGATCAGCAGCGACGGCACCGTCGTGACGCCGAGGCCGGCGGCGACGAAGCCGAGCCTCGCCGTCCACTCCTCGAGGGTCGCGACGACCTCGGGATCCGGCAGCGTCGGCCACGGCCCGAACTGCGGAGCGCCGGGCGCTCCACCACCCGCGATCCACGGCTCGCGCCGCAGCTCGTCGACCCCGACGCGCCCGGCGCCCGCGAGCCGGTGCTCGGCGGCCACCGCGACCACGGGTCGCCCGACCGGCAACGGCTCGAGGTCGATGCCCGCGTCGTCCCACGCCGGCAGGTCGTCGCCGGACGCGACGAGCGCGAGATCCAGACGTCCGGCGCGCAGTCGGCGCAGCTGCACGGGCGTCGATGCGATCGCGAGCTCGACGTCGACGGCCGGATGCTCGTGCCGGAGGCGCGCGAGGGCGACGGGCACGAGCCTCGCGGCCGCGGCGGGGAACGCACCGAGCGCGACGCGCCCGCCGACGGTTGCGTCGAGCACCTCGAGCTCGCGGGCCGCGACCTCGAGCCGATCGAGCACTGCCGCGGCGTGCCGCGCGAGGCGCCGGCCGGCCTCGGTCGGGACGACCCCGCGCGGACGACGCACGAGCAGCGGCGCGCCCGCGGCCGCCTCGAGCGCCGCGATCTGCTTCGACAGCGCCGACTGCGTGAAGCCGAGTCGCTCCGATGCTGCGGTGAGCGAGCCGGCCTCGAGCACGGTGCGCAGCGCGCGGAGCAGTTGGGGATGCACGTCGAGCGTCATCGCACCAGCATTCCAGGACGGACTGCCAGCAGTGCTGGATCGTCGCTGGTGGCATGGCTCGCCGTTCGAGATCGTCGAGGCATGACAGCACACGACGGCACGAAGACCTGGCTCATCACGGGAGCGACGAACGGCCTCGGCCGCGTCTGGGCCCGGGCAGCGCTCGAGCGCGGCGACCGCGTGGTCGCGACGGGCAGGCGCATCGAACGGCTCGACGACCTCGTGGCGGTCCACGGCGACGCGCTGCTGCCGCTCCGCCTCGACGTCGCGGATCGGCAGGCGGTCCTCGAGGCGGTGGCCACCGCGCACGAGCACCTCGGCCGACTCGACGTCGTCGTGAACGGTGCCGGATACGGCCAGTGGGGCATGGTCGAGGAGCTCACCGAGCGCGAGCTGCGGGAGCAGCTGGAGACGAACGTCCTCGGCACCGTCTGGGTGACGCAGGCCGTGCTGCCCATCCTGCGTCGCCAGCGCTCCGGCCACGTCGTGCAGGTCACGAGCGAGGGCGGCGTGCGCGCCTATCCCGGCATCGGGGCGTACCACGCGTCGAAGTGGGCCGTGGAGGGGCTCAGCGAGTCCCTCGCGCAGGAGGTCGCCGGGTTCGGCATCCACGTGACGTGCGTCGAGCCGGGACCGTACGACACGGGCTTCTCCGGAGCGATCCGTCGGAGCGCGCCCATGCCCGAGTACGACGCGGTGCGGGCCGCCGACGCGTCGACGTTCTCGCTCGGCGACCCGACGGCGACGGCCGCGGCCGTGCTGCGGCTCGTCGACGCGGAGCGCCCGCCGCGACGCCTCGTCCTCGGCGACGTCGTGCCCGCGATCGTCGGCATCCACGAGGAGCGCATCGCGACGTGGCGCGCATGGGAGGACGTCTCCCTCGCAGCGTTCGGCGGCGAGCGCGCGAAGGCCTGAGGCGCCGTGCCGCGCTCACACGTGGGTGAGCGAGGCCTCGACGTCGCCGAGCGTGCGCAGCAGCGGCTGCACGTAGGGGCGGTACTCGTCGACGGCGGACACGGGCGCGTCGCGCGTGAGCCGCCACCACGCCTCCCACCGCTGCACGCCCGACAGGGCGATCGCTGCGTCGGCCGCGCGCTCGAGCGTCCTGCCGCCGGCTCGCCCGCGCCACCCGGCGAGGTACGCCGCGCGGATCCGTTCGAGGTCGTCGCTGGCGACGCCGCGCGCACGAGCACTGCCGAGCAGCACGCGCAGGGTGCCGAACGGGTGCGCGACGACCGCGTCGCCGAGGTCGCCGATGCGCAGCGCGCCGCCGACCTCGAAGGCGTTGCCGAGGTGCAGGTCGTCGTGCTCGAGGCTCGCGGGGATGCCGGCGTCGGCGAGCACGGCGAGCAGCTCGTCGACGCGCGGGACGCGGGCGAGGATCGCGGCCCGCGCCTCGTCGTCGAGGTGGAGCGGATGCTCGGGCGGCAGCGCGCCCGCTTGCGCGACGCGCTCGCGCAGGCGCGCGACGACACGTGCGGGACGGATGTCCGGCACGCCCGCGGCGACGAGCTCGTCGGCGTGCGGCTCGAGCGCCCGTTGCAGCCGGCCCATGGTCTCCCCCAGCGCGATGCGGGTCGCGATGGGCGCGTGACCGCCCTCGTGCAGCACGCCCGCGTCCGCCGTGAGCAGCCTGGCACGCGCGACGTCGATGGCCAGCGGCTCGAGCACGAGCCCGGGTGCGACGCGGTGCGCGATCGCCGTCGCCGCCATCTCGCTCGCCGATCCCGGATGGTTCTCCTTCGCCCATCGCACGCCGGCATCCGTCTCGATGCGCAGCACGGCCGACCAGATCCGCACGCGATGCTCGTCGATGCGGGTCACGGTCTCGCCGCGATCGGCGAGCGCGACGCGGATCCACTGGTGCATGTCCGCACGCCAGGCGCCGCTCGTCCAGCGGACGCGGTGGTCGACGGTCATCGGCGCGCGGATGCGGCCGACCTCACGCGGCGAGGGTCGCGATGAGCAGCGAGATCAGCCCGAGCAGCGGGAACGCGCCCTGGATGGCAGCCGCGCGCGCCTTCGATCGGTCGGTCGCGACGAGGTAGAGCGCGGCGACGAGCATGGAGCCGAGCCCCGCCGTGAGCAGCGCGTCGCCCGCCGCGCGCTCCCCCGAGACGGGATCGGCGACGAGCACGAGGAGGACGCCCGCCGCCGCGACGATCGCGAGCAGCAGGTTGTAGACGCCCTGGTTCGCGGCGAGCGACCGCGTCACGACGGCCGTCTCGGGCGTCGTGCCGAAGATGCGGCGCGTGGCCGGCTGCTCCCAGCGCAGCGTCTCGAGCACGAAGATGTAGACGTGGACGGCGGCCGCCAGGGCGGCGAACACAGCGGCGACGACGATCATGACGGTCCTCCTGAGATCGCACCCGACCCTACGCCGTGCAGCGCCGCGCACGCGCCCGGAGCACGAGAAGAGCGCCACCCGATCGGGTGACGCTCCGCTTGCTGGGGTACCTGGACTCGAACCAAGAACAACTGAACCAGAATCAGCCGTGTTGCCAATTACACCATACCCCAATGGCCCTCGGGCCAAGCATCGAGCATAGCCGACGGGCAGGGTGCACGCGAATCGACGGCGGCCCACCGCGTGGCGCGCGAGCGTCGACGACGAGCTCGCTGCGCTCGCCCGAGCGTGGCTAGCGACCAGCGGCGATCAGGTCGCGGTTGATGACCGACGACGCGATCGTGCCCTCGCCCGCGGCGACGGCGAGCTGCCGGAAGCCCGGCGTGATGTCGCCGGCGGCGTAGATGCCGGCGACGCTCGTGCGCTGGCTGCCGTCGACGATCACGAGGCCGTCGGCGTCGCGGTCGAGGCCGAGCAGGTCGGCGAAGCCGATGCTCGCGTGCCAGCGCGGTCGCACGAAGCCGCCTGTGCGCGTCGAGCGGCGGCCGTCCTCGAGCACGACCTCGCGCATCCCCTCGCGGTCGCCCTCGAGGGCCGCGATCGGCGTGCGCTCGACCGCGATGCCGAGCGCGCCGAGACGCGCCTCGTCGTCGCGAGAGACCTCGGCGACGCCGTTCGTGAAGATCACGAGGTCATCGGTGTGCCTGCGGATGACGAGGGCGCGCTCGGCGAGGTCGTCGGTCTCGCCGATGAGCGCGAGCGGCTGGCCGCGCTTGTCGTAGCCGTCGCAGTCCATGCACGAGTGCAGGCTCGTGCCGTACCAGGGCCGCACCAGCGACGGCAGCGGCAGCGCCTCGGTGAGGCCGGTCGCGACGAGGACCGCCGGGCTGTGCACCTCCGTCTGCTCGTCGTTGCCGGGACGCTTCGCGACCGTGACGAATCCGCCGGGCACCGGCGAGATCGAGTGCACGATCGTGCGCTCGTACGTCACGGTCGGGTAGGCGAGCACCTCCTCGCGGCCGAGCGTGCGCAGCTCGAGCGGCGAGATGCCGTCGCGGCTGAGGAAGCCGTGACTCACGAGCGTCGCCGCGTGCCGCGGCCGATTCGAGTCGAGCAGGGCGACGCGGCGCTGGGCGCGCGCGAGGTTGAGCGACGCCGCGAGCCCGGCGGGCCCGGCGCCGACGACGACGACGTCGACGTCCACGCTCAGATGCGGGCCATGAGGCGCTGGAGGCGCGCGACGGTCTCGTCGCGGCCGAGCAGCACCATCGACTCGAACAGGGGCGGCGAGACGCGTCGACCCGAGAGCGCGACGCGCAGCGGCGTGAACGCGAGGCGCGGCTTCAGCCCCATCCCGTCGATGAGCACCTCGCGGAGCGTGCGCTCCACGTCCTCGATCGTGAACGGCACCGCCTCGTCGGCGAGCGCGGCGGCAGCGGCGGCGAGCGTCGCGTGCGCGTCGTCGCGCAGCGCGCCGAGCGCGTCCTCCTCGTAGTGCAGCTCGTCTGCCGAGAGGAACAGGAAGCGCAGCATGCCGTCCGCCTCGCCGAGGAGCTGCATGCGCTCCTGCACGAGCGGCGCGGCCTCGGCGAGCAGCGCGAGCTCGGCGTCCGTCGGCGGCGACGACAGCGCGTCGCCGAGGTACGGCACGAGGCGCTGCGCGAAGTCGGCGGGGTCGAGCGCGCGCACGTGATCGCCGTTCAGCGACTCCGCCTTCTTCGCGTCGAACCGCGACGGGTTCGGGTTCACGTCCTCCACGTCGAACGCGGCGACGAGCTCGTCGCGCGTGAAGACGTCGCGGTCGGGCGCGATGGCCCAGCCGAGCAGCGCGAGGTAGTTGAGCAGCCCCTCGGGGATGAAGCCGGCCTCGCGCAGCAGGAAGAGGTTCGACTGCGGGTCGCGCTTCGAGAGCTTCTTCGCGCCCTCGCCCATGACGTACGGCAGGTGGCCGAAGCGCGGGATCGCGTCGACGAGGCCGATGTCGGCGAGCGCGCGGTAGAGCGCGATCTGCCGCGGGGTCGACGACAGGAGGTCCTCGCCGCGCAGGACGTGCGTGATGCCCATGAGCGCATCGTCGACGGGGTTCACGAACGTGTAGAGCGGCTGGCCGTTGGGGCGCACGACGACGAAGTCGGGCGAGGAGCCCGCGGGGAAGGTGATCTCGCCGCGCACGAGGTCGTCGAACGAGAGGTCCTCGTCGGGCACCCTGAGGCGCAGGCTCGGCTGGCGCCCCTCGGCGCGGAACGCGGCGCGCTGCTCGTCGGTGAGGTCGCGCTCGTGGTTGTCGTAGCCCTGGCGCGGATCGCGGCCCGCGGCGCGGTTGCGCTCCTCCATCTCCTCCGCGGTCGCGTACGACTCGTAGAGATGCCCGGCCTCGAGCAGGCGATCGATGATGCCCCGGTAGATCTCGCCGCGCTGCGACTGGCGGTACGGCGCGTGCGGACCGCCCGTCTCGACGCCCTCGTCCCAGTCGATGCCGAGCCACCGCATCGCCTCGAGCAGCTGCTCGTACGACTCCTGGCTGTCGCGCGCCGCGTCGGTGTCCTCGATGCGGAACACGAGCCGACCGCCCGTGTGCCGCGCGTACGCCCAGTTGAACAGCGCGGTGCGGATGAGGCCGACATGCGGGGTGCCGGTGGGAGACGGGCAGAAGCGGACGCGCACGTCGGCGCCCGTGGCGGTGGAGAAGGGGACGCTCATGGCGTGTCCCATCCTAGGCGGCGGGCAATCCGCTCCGACCATGCGCCCCACGGCCGTGCAGCCCGCCTGCCCATCGCGGTCGGCCGCGGGGCGATCCGGCGTCCGCGGCTCTGCCATCATCGCGTCATGACGGGCGGATGGTTCGGGCTGCGGCGCGACGTGCTGCGACACGACTCGGATGGCGACGCCGACCGCGTCACGTTCATCGAGCTGTTCTTCGACCTCGTGTTCGTCTTCGCGCTGACCCAGCTCTCCGCGTACCTGTACGAGCACCAGGATCTGCTCGGCGCCCTCGAGGGCGTGATCATGGTCTGCGCGCTGTGGTGGGTGTGGATCTCGACGACCTGGGTGACCAACTGGCTCGATCCTGAGCATCTGCCGGTGCGCAGCGCGGTCGTCGCGCTCGCCTTCGTCGCCTTCGTGCTGAGCGTCTCGATCGCCGAGTCCTTCGGCGATCGTGCCTGGGCGTTCGCCATCGCCTACGTCGTGCTGCAGCTGGGCCGCACCGCGTTCCTCGCGTGGGCGACGTGGCGCCACGACCGCGAGCTCGCCGAGCTCGTGCTGCGCCTGCTCTTCTGGGTCGGCATCGGTGCGGTCCTCTGGATCGCCGGTGCGTTGCTGCCGCTGCCTGCGCAGCTGCCGATGTGGTGCGCGGCGCTCGTCGTCGACTACGTCGCGGCCAGCACCGGATACCGCACCCCCGGTCTCGGCCGTGCGCCGATGGAACGCTGGGACGTGACCGGCACGCACATCGCCGAGCGCGCTGCGCTCTTCGTGCTGATCGCGCTCGGCGAGTCGTTCCTCGTGACCGGGTTCGCGTTCGTCGCGACGGAGACGACCCCCGCATCCGTCGCCACCATGGTCAGCGCGTTCGCCGCGGCCGCCGCGATGTGGTGGATCTACTTCGACCACGGCGAGCGCATGGGGTCGGAGGCCATCGCACGATCGAAGTCTCCCGGCCGGCTCGCGCGCACCGCCTACACCTACGTCCACCTCGCCGTCATCGCAGGCATCGTGCTGATGAGCGTCGCCGACAAGGAGATGCTGTCGCATCCCGACGAGCCGTCGCTCGCAGCCTCGCTCGCCATCCTCGGCGGCCCCGCGCTGTTCCTCACGGGCACCGTGCTCTTCCGCTCCGTGCTCGAGCGTCGGTGGATGCCGACGCAGCTCGCGGGGATCGGTGCGCTCGCGGCCGCCGGCGCCCTCGCCCCGTTCGTGCCCCCGGTCGTGCTCGGCGTGACCGC